>NZ_JAAKRF010000007.1:0-134071 GCF_049173005.1 Aeromonas sp. 602658
TATAGCTCAGCTGGGAGAGCGCTTGCATGGCATGCAAGAGGTCCGCGGTTCGATCCCGCGTAGCTCCACCAAATTCTTGTCACAAGAAGCAAAAAGGCCACCGCATCGCGGTGGCCTTTTTGTTTTCTCCATCATTTATTTTCTCCATACGTCCGCGCCTTTCATTTGTAAATCCAATGACCTGAATGAAAAAGCCCGCGAGAGTCGCGGGCTTTGCTTGCACTATTCAAATGCGCCTGTGGTTAACGGCGACGTCGCCAGGCCAGTGGCAACAGGGCCAGCAGGCCGAGTCCCAGTGCACCACCGCCTGAGGAGGTGTCCGGTTTGGTGGCATCGCTCTCCAGTCTCAGGTCGACGATGATGGGATCATGGTCGGAGGCACTGAAGGGGTTGTCAGACTTGAGCAATGTGCCGGTGTACTGGCTGCCGTATTCGAACAGGGAGCTCTCGAAGGAGTTGATGTGCCAGTCGGCGACACCTGCCACCTTGCTGGCCAGCGCCGGGTTGGCGAGGGCGTAGTCCAGGGTGCCCAGCTCCCCGTCGTAGCTGTAGGAGATGGCTTTCTCCTTGTTGAATTTGACGTTGAGATCGATCAGGCCGTAGCTGCGAGTCACTTCGCGACCGAGCTGTTCATAGGACTGATCACCGATAAAGGTGTGGGAGGCCGATACGATCTTCCGCTCGCTGGTGGCCGGGTTGTAGTCGGTCAGTACCCGGATCGGATCTTCCTTGGCGTAGGAGTTGAAGTCGCCCACCAGCAGCACCTGGCCCGGCAGTTTGCTGACTGCCTCACCCAGCACCTTGGTGGCAGAGACCCGGAACTCGGTGCACTTGCCCTGCAGGTCGGCCGGTTCTGTCTTGCCATCGCCATTTTCGTAGCAGCCTGACCCCTTGGATTTGAGGTGGTTGACCACCAGCGTCAGCGGCTCCTTGCTCTTGGCGAGGGTGAAGGTCTGAACCAGAGAATCGCGCTGACCGGCTGTCTTGGCCACACCACCTGTGGTGTAGCGCTGCTCCGGCAGCTTGATGACGCTGGCATCTCCGCTGGGGGTGAGCAGGGCAGGACGGTAGATCATCGCCACCATGATGGCGTCTCCGCCGAAGAACTTGCCATCGGTAAGGGCAGTGACCGGCAGACGCACATAGGCGTAGTGTTTGCTCGCATCCTTCTGCTGTTCGTTGAGGCGGGTCACCAGATTGTTGAGGGCCGAGTTATCCTCGAAGCCGTTGTTCTCCATCTCCATCAGGCCGAGCAGATCGGCATCCATTGCGGTGATGGCATTGACGATCTTGGTGCGCTGCTTCTCGAACTCGGGCTGGCTCTTGGCACCCCGGTTGCAACCTTTGGCGTTGTCGGCATCCGCCTGATCCTTGCACAGGATATTGAGTGCGCCGCCAATGCTGGAGTGACTGGTGAAGTAGTTGAGTACGTTGAAGCTGCCGATCCGCAGATCGCTGCCAGCGAGGCGAGCTGGCGCGTCTTGACGATCCTCTTCAGGGCTACGCAGCAGAGCACCGGCAGTCAGGGTGATATCGCTCGGTACTACCAGACGGAAGGCATCCTTGTTGTATACGATGACCCCCTCCAGCCCGGTCAGTTGATCACCGATGCGCAGATATCCCTGATCGGCATCCCAGCTCGGGAACCAGGGCAGTACGCCATCCGGTGCTTTGTAATCAGACTCAACCACCAGACGGTTGCTGCCATTTTGGGTGGCCAGTGCGACAGCGTCCGCACTGTTGGCAACATGAAGTTGGGTCGGTTTGATCAGCGGGGTTTTGTGGGCCAACTCTACGTTGTTGCGATAGACCTTGTAGTCGAAGCCATAGTTGCGGGTCAGGTGCAGGTCACTGCTGCTGTCGAGACGTACCCGCATCCCTTCGTGGCGATTGAGCGCTTGAGCCAGCGTCTCCCCTTCATTGACCTGCAGTACGCTGGTCGGCACATTCAGCCCTTGTGCGGTGACTTGCAAGTGGGCTTTTTTGGTGGCCTTGTCGACTAACGGGGTCAGCTGGGTGCCGCCGTAAAACTCTTGCACCTGTGCTTCCAGACAGACTTCGCTCCCCGGTTTGACGTCTTTATATTTGGTCGCGAAGTCCTTGTCGTTCAGATAGACAAAGATGCCATCAGAGGTGGCTGGATTGCCATCGCCCACCGGGTCGGTCAGATAGAACCCCTTGGTCAGACTTTGGCCCAGCGTCGTCACGATACCGCGAACGTTGAAGGTGCCCGGGCTGATTTTACCGGTCACGTTACCGTTTTTGTCGGTCACGGTCTGGGTGGCCAGCGCGCTGGCGGAGCCTGTGCCCTGAATGGTCGGGATGGGAGTGAGTTGAGCCGGATCGGACGGGCAGACAAATGCCGCATGGGCGCCTGAGGATGCAAGTGCCAGCCCCACGGCCAGCGACAGCAGGGTACGAGTACCTTTCATAGGTGTTCCTTTTTTATTTTTGCCAGTGATTCCATAGCCTTGGCTCGTTGACCAAGGGCGCGCATTGTCACATTTCTGGCATGTCATACCAGTGAGCCAACGCACATTCCAGGGATACAAACGAGCGCAAAGCAGCTTTTTTTGACTTGGCTAACATCTTGAAGTTACTGATAAAAGACCTATCAAGTGCGTCGGTGAGAAAGTGTGATCCTGCCGGCAACCACATATTTTTCTTCGAGAATGAAGATTGAGACTCAGCTGGTTGATTCCTATACTCGGCTTGTTCCTCACGGAACCCAGGTAAAGGGCAAACCGGTCGAGATGCCGGGACGCAATGCCTCCGGTCTTCAGAGCGTGCGATCCAGATAGCGGGGCTTCCCAGGGTGAGGGTGACGTTTGTGGCAGGTCCATTGCCAGTTGTCTGCGCCCATCACGCAGGTTGCGCTTGTTCTTTGCCTTGGTGACCAATGCCAAGACAAAACAAGGAAGATAACAATATGCAACAGACCCTAAGGCCCAGCAGGCTTGCCATGCTGGTGGCTTTGGCTGCCATGCCCGCCTGGGCACAGGCCGCCTATCCCGCCTATCCCGCCTATCAGGCCGGTACTGCCTACAAGGCCGGCGACATCGTCAGCAACGTCGGCAATCTCTATGAGTGCAAAGAATTTCCCTACTCCGGCTGGTGCGGGGCCTCGCCCTATCACTACGCTCCCGGAGTGGGTGTGGTCTGGGCCGATGCCTGGAAGCTGTATGGCGGGGACGTGCCGCCACCGGCACTCGGCGTAGCCGTCAGCTCGCCAGCTGCCGGCGCCAGTTTCAACGAGGGGGCCAGCGTCGCGCTGGCGGTGACCCTGAGCGGCCCGGTGACGGCGCTGGTTCGGGTGGAATACCTCATCAACGGCAAGCTGGTCGCCACGGCGAGCGCCTCGCCCTGGAACGGCAGCTGGAGTGCCGCCGGTGTCGGCGCCCATGCCCTCAAGGCACGGGCACTGGATAAAGATGGCAAGGTGCTGAGCGAGGCGGATTCGAGCTTCAACGTCGCCGCCGTGGTGGCGCCGGAGGCGCCCAAGGTGAGCATCAGCAGTCCGGCCAGCGGCGCCAAGGTTACCCTGGGTCGCAGCGTGGCGGTGAGCGGCAACGTCACCGATGCCAACAACGACGTCGCCAAGGTCGAGCTGTTCGTCGATGGCAAGAAGGTGGGCGAAGACACCAGTGCCCCCTGGCAGGTGAACTGGACGCCCCAGAGCAAGGGGCTGGCCGGCCTCAAGCTGGTGGCGACCGACAAGGAGAACCTGAGCGGCGAATCGAGCCAGGTCGACGTACAGGTGGAAGAGGCAGCCCTGCCGCCCACCGGCGGCAACCTCTCCTGCGACATTCGCCAGATCTACCGCCCGGACGGCTACGAGTGCATGGGGGATGACCACGCCCGTCGGGTCATCGGTTATTTCACCTCCTGGCGTACCGGCAAGAACGGCTTGCCCTCCTATCTGGTGAGCGACATTCCCTGGGACAAGATCACCCACATCAACTATGCCTTCGCGGCGGTGGACGAGCAGAGCCACACCATCAAGGTGGACGACTCGGCGACCAAGATGACCTGGGACGGCGTGCCGGGTGCCGAGATGGATCCGGAGTTTGCCTACAAGGGCCACTTCAACCTGCTGTCGAAGTACAAGAAGCAGTATCCGGACGTGAAGACCCTGATCTCGGTGGGGGGCTGGGCCGATACCCGCGGCTTCTATACCGCTACCACCAAGGGTGACTGCTCTGTCAACAATGACGGCATCAACGCCTTTGCCAACTCGGCGGTGAGCTTCATCCGTCAGTACGGCTTTGACGGGGTCGACGTCGACTACGAATACCCCACCTCCATGAAGGATGCGGGCAACCCCAACGACTTCCCGCTCTCCAACCAGTGCCGTGGCAAGCTGTTTGCCAACTACAAGGTGCTGATGCAGACCCTGCGCAGCAAGCTCGACAGCGCCGGCAGCGAGGATGGTCGCAAGTACATGCTGACCATCGCCTCGCCGGCCTCGGCCTACCTGCTGCGCGGCATGGAGAACTTCCAGGTCACCCAGTACCTCGACTACGTCAACCTGATGACTTACGACTTCCACGGCGCTTGGAACAACTTCGTCGGTCACAACGCCGCCCTGTTTGACAACAAGGCGGATGCCGAACTTGCCCACTGGGGCGTCTATACCCAGAGCCAGTTTGGCGGTATCGGCTACCTCAACGCGGCCTGGTCTGCCCACTACTTCCGTGGCGCCCTGGCGGCCGGCAAGATCAACGTGGGCGTGCCTTACTACACCCGCGGCTGGCAAGGGGTCAGCGGTGGCACCCACGGCCTAGCCGGCAAGGCAGCCCTGCCGAGCCAGAGCGATTGTCAGCCGGGCACCGGTGGCAGCACCATTCCGTGCGGCAACGGGGCGGTCGGCATCGACAACATCTGGCACGATCTCGACAAGAACGGCAAGGAGATCGGCGGTGGCGCCGTGCCCATGTGGCATGCCAAGAACCTGGAGAACGCCGCCAGCCTGGGTATCACCACCATGCCGAGCTACGGCCAGGCCTGGGGGCTGGATCCCAACAACCCGGCCCACGTGATGCAGGGCAAGTACGTGCGTTACTACGATGACAAGGCCCACGCGCCCTGGCTGTGGAATGAAGAGAAGAAGGTGTTCCTCTCAACCGAAGATGAAGAGTCCATGGGCCACAAGCTCGACTACATCATCAAGCGCGGTCTGGGTGGCGTGATGTTCTGGGAGATGGCGGGTGATTACGCCTTCGATCCGGCCAAGAACGAGTACGGCATGGGCAGTACCCTGACCACCCTTGCTTATGAGAAGTTTGCCAAGGCAACCCCGTACAACACCAAGCAGAATGATCTGGCCACGCCGAGTGCCCAGCTCGATATCCAGGTCAGCCTCTCCGGCTTCAAGGAAGGGGACTCCAACTACCCGATCAACCCGAAACTCAAGCTGGTCAACAAGTCGACCCAGACCATTCCGGGCGGCGCGCGCATCGAGTTTCTGGTGCCCACTTCCACCTCTGACACCATCACGGATCAGAGTGGCATGGGCCTGAAAGTGGTGGAGAGCGGTGGCAACGACAATTCGGAAGGCATTGCCAATGAGAAGGACTTCCACAAGGTCGCCATGAACCTGCCGGGCTGGCAGACTCTGGCGCCGGGGGCCGAGATTGAAGTCGCCATGACCTACTACCTGCCCGCCGCTGGCGTGCCGAGCGGTATGCGCATCATCAGCGGCAGCCAGACCATTGGTCTCAAGGCCGAGTTCCCGACCCTGCCGGAGGCTGTGCTGGGCTCGGGTGGCGGTGAGAATCCGGGCACCAGCTGCAGCAGCCAGAACGTCAATCCGGCGGCCTACAAGGCCTATCCGAGCTGGCCGCAGGGGGATCATGCCAATGGCGGTGATCGCATCACCCATAACAAGGTGGTGTGGCAGGCCAACTGGTGGACCAGCAGCGAGCCCAAGGCAACCGATGGCAGCTGGAAGTCTGTCTGTAGCTATTGATTTTAAAATCAATGAGATAAGTGAGGCTTCGGCCTCACTTTTTTTATCTGGTTGGTCACTCTGGTTGAAAATGCGCCTGCCTTTCCTGGCGGGCAGCCTCTATACTAGAGTCGATTAATAATCAGATGGATATCAGCGTATGGCGAGTATATTGGATTCCGTTGATCAACGAACTCAACTGGTGGGTGAAAACCGCCTCGAGTTGTTGATGTTTCGTCTCGGCACCCGTCAGATGTTCGCCATCAACGTCTTCAAGGTGAGGGAAGTGGTGAAGTTGCCCCATCTCAGCAAGATGCCGGGCTCCCATCACAATATCAGCGGGGTGGCCAATATCCGCGGCACCTCGATCCCGGTGATCAACCTGCGCAGTGCCATTGGTATGCGCCCCATGCCCATCGACAGTGAATCAAACCTCATCATCACCGAATACAACCGCACCATTCAGGGCTTTCTGGTGGGGCAGGTGGCCAATATCGTCAACATGACCTGGAAGGATATCTTGCCACCGCCGCGCTCCGCCGGGCGCGCCAATTACCTCACCGCCATCACCCGCATTCCGGAAGATGGCGTCGATCAGATTGTCGAGATCATCGATGTGGAGAAGGTGTTGGCGGAGATCATCACCTATGACATCCGCATCTCCGAAGAGGTGCTGGATCGGGAGATCCTGCCCGAGATGCACGGCCGCAAGGTGCTGATCGTCGATGACTCCAGCACCGCCCGCACCCAGGTGCGTGAGACTCTTGGCCAGCTGGGACTCGAGGTTATCGAGTGTCAGGATGGCTTGCAGGCGCTGACCCTGCTCAAGGGGTGGTGCGATGCTGGCAAGAAGGTGACCAACGAGATCCTGCTGATGATCACCGATGCCGAGATGCCTGAGATGGACGGCTACCGGCTGACCCACGAGGTGCGCAGTGATCCGCGCATGTCCGATCTCTTTATCACCCTCAATACCTCCCTGAGCGGCAACTTCAACGAAGCCATGGTCAAGAAGGTGGGTTGTGATCGCTTTATCTCCAAGTTCCAGCCCGACCTGCTGGTGGGCGTTGCGCAGGAGAGGTTGCGTCAGGTGTTGGGAAACTGACCGATACCAATCCACTGGTGAACCATAACAACGGGAAGCTCGGGAGATGCCGTAAGCGCCGGTAACTCTCTGGCACCTATTCCAATACTGCCAAATCCCCATTCTGGATGTTAAACGGCGAATATTTGTTCTGGCTGCTGATGATGGCGCCATCGTCGAATACCTGCACCACTTCGAACAGGCCGTCGGCTGGGTTGCGCATCATGCGGGACTTGCCGTAGGGGTCGATGAAGTCGGCGTTGTGCTGGATCCTGAACTGGTCGCCGAGTTTGACGCCGTTGCGCCGCCCCAGATTGATGTAGGGGCCACGTTCGTTCTGGCCTACCACCCGGGCGGTGACCGGGGCGCAGGTGAGCTGGGCTACCAGATCTTGAGCCGCCTGCTGCAACTGGTAGTTGACCTCCTGGCCATAGCTCGATTGCCAGAACTGGCCGCTGCTGCTGCCCACCTGTTCCCGCTTGCCAAAGGTCCAGGTGGCACGTCCTTCGTAGACCTTGCGGTTGATCAGACTGCCGTTAATACCGTCGAACAGGTAGAGCTGCATGCGAAAGTTGCGCACCGGATCCTCATACCAGCTGGTCAGCTGGTTGCCCTGCGGCTCTATGGAGAGATCGTCGATGCTGCCGAGCACCAGATACTGGCTGTCGGTACGCAGGCTGAGCGCCTTGATCTCCTCGAGGGCGCTGCGATCCCCCTGTTGCAGATGGAGCGGATCGATGCGCAGGTTTTCATCCAGCCACTGGCGCACCGCGACCCCTTGCGGCGCATTGGCGAGGGTCTCGAACAGTCGTCGCGAGAGGTTTTCCGGCATGTCGTCCATGGCGCCGTAGCTGGCTTGGTCCGGATAGCGCATTCGCAGCCTGACCAGTGTCAAATCCTTGGCGAAGTGCTGGGTCTGGCAGATCTGGCGTTCGGCCTGAATGTCGGCCACTAGCGTGATGTACATGCGGCCGTTGCGCACCTCTTCCCGCTTGAGCCGGTATTGGCGAATGTCGCCGCCGGAGCGGATCTGGATCTGCTCGGATCGCAGGCTGCCATTTTCCAGACGCTGGACGCTGGAAACGGCCGCGCCGCTGGCCAGCAGCGCCTGACGCAGGGCGTCGCGGGTCGCCTGCTCGCGGGCATAGACCTCATCGCCCCCCAGAATGGCGGCGCTGCCCTGCGCTTCGATAAGCTCGGCTCGGGCGCTCAGGCTGGCCAGCAGCAGGGTCAACAGCAGCGGTAATTTCATAGCAGATACCTTGAGTTGGCGGGCAGCCGCGCCATTTTGAGGAAATGGCGCCTGCTGGCCGACATGGATCACAACACGTTCCAAGTGGCAGCGCACGTTGGCGCTGACGATGTTCATTAAAAAAGCAAGAATCATGCCTCATTCCCGGCTCAAGCTTTGTCCGGCGCGTCCGATAACAAATCAGGTGCAGATACAGGAAAGGTATCCATGAACAAACTCATCACGGCGTTGGCGCTCGCCCTGGCATTGACCGGATGCGGCTCCGACCCTATCAATCGAGATCAGGGTGACCCCCGCCAGGCGGCGCAGGGGATGGAGCTCAACTGGCTGGTGGCGCGCATGACCGATCAGTTGATGGAGCGCAAATCACTGACCACCCTGACCGAGCCCATCGCGGTGGCCTCTTTCGTCGATCTCGATACCCTGCAGGATACCAACTGGATGGGGCAGCAGATTGAGGAGAGCTTTATCTACGAGCTCAACCGCCGCGGCGAGGTGGTGGTGGACTTCAAGCTGACCGGTAGCATCAAGGTGACGCCGCAGGGGGACTTCGTGCTGAGCCGCAACTATAAGGAGCTCTCTTCCCGTTTGCCGATCTCCCGCATTCTGGTCGGCACCTTCAGCCGCAATAGCAAGGGGATCCTGGTCAACGCCCGCGTTATCGACATGCGCACCAAGATGGTGGAGACCACAGCCCAGAGCCTGATCCCGCAAAAATATCTGTTCGGTGCCAACAACTCGTTTGGTCGGGCATCGATCAATCGCGGTTATTTGATGCGTGACAGTCAGGCTAGGCCGGGCGGTCATCTAGTCAACCTGACCCCGTGAGGAGCGAGTCATGAAGATCCTGTTTGGTTGCCTGTTGGCTCTCTTGCTCACCGGTTGCAGCGGTAACCGGGTGGTGGATTACACCCAGGGTGGCAAGCCCGATGATTTTCCGGTGCTCAAGGCGGTGGGTTATGCGGTGATCGACATCCAGCCCGGCCCCTCCCAGCCGGAGAAGATGCTGCAAGCCATTCGCGCCTCCAAGATGGATGCCTATCGCGAGCTGGCCGAGCAGCTCAATGGTCAGCAGGTGCGCGGCCAGAGCAGCTACCGCGACTTGACCCAGACCTCCAACTCGCTGGATGTGTCGGTCGCCGGTGTGGTGCGTGGTGCCCGGGTGGTTGCCTCCTATCCGCGCGGCAACACCTATGCCACCGAGATGGAGCTCGATACCCGTGCCCTCTACAACATCAACCAGCTGATGGCCGGTCAGTTCTGAGTTGATGGGCTTGCCGTGAAAACCGGCATCAAAACAAAAGGCGAGCAGGATGCTCGCCTTTTGTCGTTGTGGGCTGGTTAGCTCCCCATCAGCACCGGCGGCACTGCGGTGGGTTTCACATCCTCACTCGGGTAGCAGCCAAGCACCTTGATATAGCGGGTGATCTTGGTCAGCTCCACCAGTGCGGCCTGCATCGCCGGGGTCTGCAGGTTGGCGGAGACGTCGAGGTAGAACATCTCTTCCCACGGGTTGCCCTGCACTGGACGGGACTCCAGTTTGGTCATGTTGATCTCGTGGTTGCGCAGCACCAGCAGCGCCTCGACCAGCGAACCTGGTTTCTGGGAGGTGGACATGATGAGGGTGGTCTTGGCCGGGATCTGCGGCGCCACGTCGATGGGCTTGCGCGCCACCACGATGAAGCGGCTGTAGTTCTCTTTCTGGTTGGCGAGCTGCTCGGCCAGCACGTCCAGGCCATAAAGCTCGCCACCGGCGGCGCTGCCGATGGCGGCGGCCTCCGGGCTGGCCAGTTCTTTCACCTTCATCATGGCACTGGAGGAGGAGTCGCAGATCTCGTGGCGTGCCCCTTCCAATTTGCTCAGATAGTGGGAGCACTGCTGGAACACCTGCGGGTGGGCATAGAAGGTTTTGATGCGACTCAGCTCGGTCGGCACGGCGGTGAGGATGCAGTGCTCGATGGGGTAGGTGAGCTCGCCGACGATGGAGAGGCTGGTGTGTTGCATCACGTCATAGACTTCGTTGATAGAGCCAGAGCTGGTGTTTTCGATGGGCAGCACGCCGAAGGCGGCGCGACCCGACTCCACCGCATCCAGTACTTCACGGAAGTTCTGGCAGTTTACTTCGATCACCTGATCCTTGTAGCGCGCCAGATATTTGCGGGCGGCCAGGCTGGAGTAGGAACCGCGCGGCCCAAGATAGGCGACGCTGGTCATCGGCTCCTGCTGCTCCGGATTGAGCAGGCTTTGCAGATAGGCCTGCTGGGAGAGCACAGAGTCTTCGATGATGGTGTGGTAGATGCGGGTGATGTACTGAGCATCAAGCCCCAGCACGCGCCCTTGCTGGATCAGGGCGACCAGCAGCTCCTGCTCCCGCTGATGGTCACGGATGGGGCGTGGGTTGGCTTGCTTGGCTCGGGCAACCTCGATGCTGAGGGTCTTGCGTTTTGCCAGCAGGGCAAGCAGCTCCTGATCCAACCGGGTGATGTCTTGTCTGATCTCGTCGAGCGTTGCCATGATTGTTCCCTATCCAAGTAATCGATTGATATTAATGCAAAAAAAAGCCTCCGCTAGGGGAGGCTCGATTCGTCTTTGCTTTCTGTTCACACGACGACAGGCCTTCCCTCAAGCGGGCCGGATAAACGAGAAAGCAAAGAAGAATGGTGCGTGCATAGGTGTGTCCTTGAAGTAACGTCATAACCATTAAGGGATTTGCCGGTCTGATGCAAGTAAAACTTGCCCGCGGGCGGGGATGGGGGCAGGGTATCCGGTTAAGAAAATGGCGTATGAGCGATCTTCTATTGACTCTGTTTTGATGACTGACACCCAGTGGGGGAGGTAAAGACGATGGCGATTATTTTCGATCTGGGACGGGTGGTGGTGAGCTGGGATCCGGTAGGCATAGTGCATTCGGTGCGTGGCCCGCAAGGAGCCGAACAGTTGGCTGAGCTGCTCTTTAACCACCCGGACTGGCTGGAGGTGGACAGAGGCACCATGTCGCTCCACACCATGGCCCGGGAAGCGCAAGCGCGCACTGGCCTCTCGATGGCGGAGAATCTGGCCATTTTACAGGCAGTTCCCGCTTCCCTGCTGCCAGATCCCGCTATGCTAACCCTGATAGCCGAGCTGCACGGGGCGGGGCACACCCTGTATGCCCTCTCCAACATGGGTCATGCCAGCATCGACTGGCTGGAGCAGCATCAGGATTTCTGGCGCTTCTTCAGCGGCAAGGTGGTCTCGGCACGGGTGCGGATGATGAAGCCGGAGCCGGATATCTACCGCTATCTGCTGGTGTCGTTCGATCTGAAACCGGCAGAGTGCATCTTCATCGATGACAGTCCCGCCAACATCGCGGCCGCCGAGGCCCTCGGTATCAGGGGGATCGTCTTTACCGACGCGGCGAGTTGCCGTCAGCAACTGGGTGAGTTGGGCTGTTTGCCTGTCACCGACAAGGGGTGATATCCCTCCAGGAGTACTATGGAGCATGGCCGGTTTCGCAATTGGCTCAGTCACTATCCCGAGGCAACCCTGATTATCGCCTGCAAGGATGGCAGCGGTTATCAGCTCTGTATCGAAGCAGAAGGGGAGTATCTCTGTCTGACCGACAGCGAGGGGGAGCACCTGACCTTCACCTCGCTGGATCAGGCGCAGGGCTTTTTGCGAGCCCATCGGGTACATCAGGCCAGATTGCGAGTGTATGACGCTCAAGGTGTTGATTTTACGGATGAATCACGCGAAATAATCATCAAGTTTTAATTTTAACCTGACTCTGTAAGGGCCTATTCAGCTTGTTTCCCGCACAATAAGCCACCTGTTTATCATCCGGAGCTGTTTAATGGATGCCAATGTTGTTGTCTTGAATCAGGGATATGATCACTCTTTTCAAGCCAGGGAGCTGCAGCTGATTGAGCGACTGGCAAATTTTGACGAGCTGATAGTCTCTTTTTCGGGGCGGTTGGAATCCTGTTACAGCATCGATTTGTGCCGTGCCAGCGGGATCAAGATCCGCGCCATCACCCTCGATAATCCGACCCGCAGCCGCAGTGAGGTGGCTCGGGCCCGCCGTTATTGCCAGCGTTATGGCATCGATCACTGGGTCATCAAGAGTGACGAAATCATCTTTTGCGATCGCCTGCCGAATATGGAGGGGTTGATCGATCCGGTTCGCCGCATTGGTGAGTATGTGCAGGCTCGTCCGGAATGGGCTCATCTGCCGTTGCTGGTTCCGGCCGCGGTGGAGGAGCGTGATGACTATCTTGCCCAGTTCGGCTCACTGCCTGTCAACACCATCTGGTTTTTTGCCGATAACGGGGTGATGAGCCGTGATTTTCGCTATGGCTTCAACAAGCGTCAGCTCGGTCGTTGGGGCAAAGGGAGCAACGGTTGTCTCAGCAATCGCTTCACCAATCCACGGCAGTTGAAGCAACGTTATCTACGAATGGTGGATCAGGCCGAACAGATGCTGGCCGACATGGGGCTGGATGAGGCGCAGGTCTTTTTCCATACCCTGTGCGACTGCTCTACCACCCTGGCCCGGGTGCGTCTGCCCGAGCATCAGCGTGCTCAGGCCTTTGATATGCAATCGGATATTCTCTCTGCCCTCAAGAGGACCGAGTTCGATCTGGTGACTCTGGATATGGCGCACAAAGAGCGGCACGATCTTGCCATCTAGCCCGTGGGCAAGCGACGCCGGAGCCAGAACGTGAGTGCTGTCATAGGCAAGGGGTGGCGGGACTGTTTATACTGTCGCCCTTTCACCTGTTGCCGAGCTTCGCCCTATGAAACCCTTCTCCCGTCTGCTGATTGCCCTGTGCCTCTCCCCCGTGTTGGCGCAGGCTGCCCCTCTTTCTCAGGTGACGCTGCCCGATGGTCGGCAGGTTCAGCTCAACGATGACTTTACCTGGGAGTATCTGGTGGTCAAACCGGCCGAGTCCGTACAGGGCGTGGCTGCTGATGGGAAGGCTGGGGCCGTGGTGGCCGTTGCTGCTCCGGTGCTGACCGATCAGGCCAAGGCCAACCCCGAATTGCTGTCACAAGCAGCACGCGACGGTGTGGTGGTCAAGCTGGACAAGATCGAGGGATCTGACCCGCTGGTGCTGACCTTTATGGTGAGCAATACCGGCACCCGCAATGTGGTCGGGGTGCGTGGCATGGTGACCCTGTTCAGTGCTGACGGAGTGCAGCTGAGCCGTCAGGAGGCCCGTTTCTGGGTTGCCGAGAACCGCCTGCCGGAAACCTATCTGCGCAAGGGGCAAGTCCGTCCGTCGTTGGCCCTCGAGATCCCCCGTCCTGCCGGATTGACCGGGCAGCCCTTGGTCAGGGTCGAAATTGATGAGGTGGTCTTCCGCTGATTTGGTGTTGTCCGGCCCATGCAAACCGATTGGGCCGGCAATTTGTTACCCCTGACATCTCGGGAAATATCTGCTTACATCTGACATGGTTTTGCAACAGCTTGCCGCTCGGCAAGCCGGGATGCTGACCGCACAATGACTCCATACCAGCTCGCTAGCAACGGGCCCAATCACATGGAGTTATCATCATGAAAAAAGCAACTGTATCTCTTCTGGTTCTGGCCGGTTTCGCCTCTACTTCCGCTCTGGCACAGGATGCGTTCAGCTACGCAAAGGGCGGTTTGACCTGGGCGCACACCAAGTCTGATTACCTTAGCCAAGACAGCGCTGCATTTCCCCGTGATGCTGCCAGCAAAGGTACCCGTGATTTTGGTGGTCTGAGCCTGGACCTCTCAAAGAGCTTTGGCTCCAACTTCTACGGTCGTGCCGGAACCGAATTCACCTCCCGCAACGACGGCAATGACAGCATGTCCATCTCCAGCCTGGGTATCGGTGTCTTTACCCCGCTGAGCACAGGACTCAATCTCTATGGCGAAACCGGTTTGATGGGCTATCAACTTGAGCGTGAGCTGGCCAAGAACAACAAGGGATGGGACGAAGTGGCTCGCAAGGA
Organism: Aeromonas sp. 602658; assembly: GCF_049173005.1. Taxonomy (NCBI): domain Bacteria; kingdom Pseudomonadati; phylum Pseudomonadota; class Gammaproteobacteria; order Aeromonadales; family Aeromonadaceae; genus Aeromonas; species Aeromonas sp. 602658. The sequence continues at coordinate 14,245 of NZ_JAAKRF010000007.1, forward strand.
TAGTGGCAGCATGTACGGTGAAGTGGGTCTGCGCTACGACATCGGCGACATCGAGCTTTCCACGGCTTACCGTTACGCCAACATGACCGACGATATGCATGACTTCAAGGTAGGCGGTGCTTACAAGCTCAACCAGAACTGGGCGCTGACTGCCGACTACACCTATCGCAGCTGGGATCTGCAGAAAGGCTCCATCTCCAGCCTGGGTGTGAAGTACAGCTTCTGATCCTCCTTCCAGTAGTCCGTAGTGTCTTGATTTTTACCCATGGCGTTCGCCATGGGTTTTTTCGTTTTCCGGTGATCTCTTTTTTCTCCTTGTGTCGTATCAGTCGGCAATAGTTATACAACTTCCATTTTTTTGTATAACTGCTATAACTGAATCAAGACTTATACAAGGAGTGCCATCATGTACAAGATTAAAGTCGGTATCAGTGCTTGCCTGCTGGGACAAGAGGTGCGTTTCGACGGGGGCCATAAGCGCTCCAGCTTCTGCGAACGGGATCTTGGCGCTCACTTTGACTATCACCCCGTCTGCCCCGAGATGGCTATCGGTCTGGGGGCGCCCCGTGCCGCCATCCGGCTGGTCAAGCGCAACGGCGAGATCCGTGCCGAGGCGAGCAACGGTAGTTTCGATGTCACCCAAAAGCTGATTGCCTTCAGCGAGCAGAAGGCCCGTCAGCTCGACTTCATCTCCGGTTATATCCTCTGTGCCAAATCACCCAGCTGCGGTATGGAGCGGGTCAAGGTCTATGGCGCCAACAACGAGGGGAGCGCCAAGGAGGGGATCGGCCTCTTTGCCAAGGCGTTGATGGAGGCCAACCCCCTGCTGCCGGTGGAAGAGGATGGTCGGCTCTGTGATCCCATCCTGCGGGAGAACTTTGTGCTGCGGGTCTTCGCCTACCACGACTGGCAGCAACTCTGTGCCCGCGGTATCACCGCCTCTGCGCTGATCCGCTTCCACTCCCGCTACAAGTATCTGGTGCTCTCCCACGCAACCACCCACTACCGGGCGCTCGGCAAGCTGCTCGGCAATCTGGGCAAGTCCACCAATTTGCAGGAGGTGGCTGACAACTACATCAAGGGATTGATGACCGCGCTGACCCTGCGGGCCAACCGTCGCAGCCACACCAATGTGCTGATGCACCTGCAGGGCTACTTCAAGCGGGTGCTGACCCCGGCCCAGAAGCAGGAGCTTGCCGATACCATCGACAAGTACCGCACCGGCATCTTCCCCTTGCTGGTGCCGCTCACCCTGATCCGCCACTACCTGCGCGAGTACCCCAATCCCTATCTCGCCGAGCAGGTTTATCTCAATCCGCACCCCGATACGCTCAAATTGCGTTACGGACTCTGAATCCGTTCTGTTGCCCCGGTGCATGATTTGCACCGGGCGCTTTACACCTCTGTTTGATGGACGTTGTATGTCTGATTTATCGCAAGAAGTTGCTCATCTCGCTGATGAGGGGATCTACCCCATTCGCGAGGTCTCCCGTCTCACCGGCGTCAACGCCGTGACCCTGCGCGCTTGGCAGCGCCGCTATGGTCTGGTGCAACCGGCCCGCACCGAAAAGGGCCACCGCCTCTACAGCGAGCAGGATATCCGCCAAATCGGCGAGATCCTGAGCTGGCTGGAGCGGGGAGTGAGTATCGGGCAGGTGAAGGGGCTCCTGAGCGAACCCCATTCCGAGCCGGTGAGCGATCACTGGCAGCAGACTCTGGAGCAGTTCAGTCAGGCGTTACTCGCCTTCAACCAGCGCAAGGCGGAGGCTGAGCTCAACGATTTGCTGGCTAGCTACCCGTTCGAGCTGGTGCGCAGCCGGGTACTGCAACCGCTGGTGGAGCGGCTGCTGGGGTTGTGGCGCGAGCGGCCCGATGGCGAGCTGCTGCAACAGGTGTGGCTGGGCTGGTTCCATACCCGCTTCGCCCGCCACCTGATCGAGCAGGAGAAGGGCGTGCCGATCACCTTGGTGAGCTGGGGACAGGTCGGCCCCCTCGATCTGGTGTGGGCCGCTTACGAGCTGATCGGTCAAGGCTATGAGGTGCAACTGCTGGGAGCGGTAGAGCCTCGCCATGCCAGCTTGCTGGAGGGGCGTGCCGTTACCCCCTGGCTGGTACTGCTGGGAGCTGGTCTTGGCAAACCGGAGCTGGCCGCCGGGTGGCCTGCAGGCACGTGCCTGTTTGGCGAACTGGGCCGTCTCTACGATGATGAGTGGCTTAAAGCACACGGCTGGCAGGCGAGCCTTGCCGAGCTGATGGCGAACGCGCCTGCTGCGGCTGGCGCCAGCGGACGCGGGAGGAAAACGTCATGAGACTGGTCTGGTTGCGCAACGATCTGCGCCTTGCCGACAACCCGGCGCTACGCCATGCCTGCGCCGGTGATGAACCGGTCGCCGCGCTCTTTATCATCTCTCCTGCCCAGTGGCGGCAGCACAAAATGGCCCCCGTCCGTCAGCGCTTTGTGTTGGCGCAGGTGGATGAGTTGGGGCGCGAGCTGGCGGCCCTTGGCATTCCGCTTCATCTGCTGCGAGTGGAAACCTTTGCCGAGGCGCCCGCTGCGCTGGCAGACCTCTGCCGCGAGCTGGGGGTGACCCAGCTCTACGCCAATCAGGCTATCGAGATCGATGAGCAGCGCCGCGATCACGCCGTCAGCGCCGTGCTGGCAGAGCAGGCGGTGAGTTGTCACTGGCTCAACGGCTGCTGCATGTTGCCACCGGGGCGGGTGCTGACCGGGTCGGGTGAGATGTTCAAGGTCTTCACTCCTTTTAGCCGTGCCTGGCTCAAGGCCCTCGACGAAGAGGGGTTTGTCATTCATCGCGCGCCCACTGCTCGTGGTGAGCCGCTGCCGTGGCAGCCGCTGGCCGAGCGGGACTTCGTCGATGCCGCCCTTGGCGAACTGACGGCAGACCCCCGCTGGCCTGTGGGCGAGGTGGAAGCTCTGCGTCGTTTGAACATTTTTCTGGAGCAGGCAGTGCTCGACTATGGCGAGACCCGGGATTTTCCTGCCATCGCGGGCACGTCCGTGCTTTCCCCCTATCTGGCGGCGGGCATCATCAGTCCTCGTCAGTGTGTGGCGGCGCTTCAGCAGCGGCTTGGCTATCGGCCCCAGTCCAAGGCCCAGCCCGGCTTTGTCTGGCTCAACGAACTTATCTGGCGCGAGTTCTATCGCCACCTGCTGGTGCTGATCCCGACTCTCTCCATGAATCGCCCCTTCAAGCCCGAGACGGCGGACTTGCCGTGGAGCTGGGATCCGGATGCCTTCGCCGCCTGGTGTGAGGGACGAACCGGCTACCCCATCGTCGATGCGGCGATGCGCTGTCTCAACACCACCGGCTGGATGCACAACCGGCTGCGGATGATAGTGGCGAGCTTTCTCACCAAGGATCTCCATATCCACTGGCGGCTCGGGGAGGATTACTTCATGAGTCGGCTCATCGATGGGGATCTGGCGGCCAACAACGGCGGCTGGCAGTGGGCGGCGGGCACCGGCGCCGATGCGGCGCCCTACTTTCGGGTCTTCAACCCCACCACTCAGGGGCAACGATTTGATCCACAAGGGGAGTTTATCCGTACCTGGGTAACTGAACTTGCCGATATTCCCGCCGCTTATGTGCATCAGCCCCACGACTGGCTGCGACTCAAGGGGCGACAGGATTATCCGGCACCCATGGTGGATCACGCCGTTGCCCGGGTGAGAGCCATCGAGATGTTTCGTTCTCTGGAGAAATAGCATGAACGAGCCGCTGGCCCGCTTTATTGGCCTCTATCAGCAACTGGACAAACAGCAGTTGCATCGATTGCCCGAGGTCTATGCCGAACAGGTGGTCTTTACCGATCCGGCCCACCGCATTGAGGGGCTGGCGGCCCTTGGCGACTATTTTGCCGCCCTCTATCAGCGCCTCGCCTACTGTCGTTTCGTCATCACCAGTCAGCAGCAGCAAGGGCCGCAGGCCTGGCTCGGCTGGACCATGACCTTCTCTCACCCCAGATTGCGTGGTGGTGAGCCGGTGACGGTGGAGGGGGCCACCCGCCTCGAATTCGACGAGGCGGGCAAGGTGTGCCAGCACCGGGACTATTTTGACCTGGGCGCCATGCTCTACGAGCAGTTGCCGCTGCTTGGGCCCGTGGTGCGCACCATCAAGATGAGGCTTGGCGCATGAGCGGCCGGGTGCTTATTACAGGCGCGACTTCCGGCATCGGTCGCCAGTTGGCGCTGGATTACCGGCGGGCAGGCTGGCAGGTTTGGGGTTGTGGCCGCGATGGCGAACGGCTGCAGGCGCTGGGGCTGGATGGCGTCACACCGTTACAATTTGATGCCCGGGATCTGGCCGCTATGAGCGGGGTGGCTGCTACGCTGCCATTCCTCGATCTGCTGATCCTCAACGCAGGCAACTGCGAGTACATGGATGTGGCTGAGGGGTTTGACAGCGAGCTGTTTGCCCGGGTGATCGACACCAATCTGACCGCCACCGGTCATGCACTGGCCGCCTTCTTGCCGCTGCTCGGGGCGGGATCGCGCCTTGCCATCGTCAGCTCGTCGGTGAGCTGGCTGCCGCTGCCGCGGGCCGAGGCTTATGGCGCTTCCAAGGCAGCCCTCGACTATCTGGCGGATACCTTGCGCCTCGATTTGGCCAGCAAAGGGATCGGGGTGACCCTGATCCGCCCCGGCTTTGTCCAGACGCCGCTCACCGCTAAAAATGATTTTCCCATGCCCTGTCTGGTGACGGTGGAGCAGGCCTCCCGCGTCATCATGGACGGGCTGACCGCTGGTCGTCACCAGATCCACTTTCCCCGCCGTTTCATCTGGTTGTTGCGCCTGCTCGGTGCGCTGCCGGTGGAGCTCTGGCTGCGCCTTGGCCGCGCACTCGTATCGAAAGGAAGCCATTCATGAAGAAAAAGATCGCCATCGTCGGTTCAGGGATCTCGGGGCTCACCGCCGGTTTTCTGCTCCACAAACTCCATGACATAACCCTGTTCGAGGCGGCGCCGACTCTGGGGGGGCACACAGCCACTGTCGATGTGAATCAGGCTGGCCGCAGCTATGCCATCGACACCGGCTTTATCGTCTTCAACGATCGCACCTACCCCAACTTCTTGAAGTTGCTGGCACGGATCGGCATGGCGCGGCAACCGGCCGAGATGAGCTTCTCGGTGAAGAGCCCGGAGGGGCTGGAGTATAACGGCCATAACCTCGACACCCTGTTTGCCCAGCGCAGCAATCTGTTGAGCCCCCGTTTCTACGGTTTTGTTGGCGAGATTTTGCGCTTCAACCGGGAGGCACGGGCCTGGCTGGCGGATGGTCAGCATCAGGGGGCTGGCCCCGAGCTGACCCTGGGGGACTTTCTGCTGGCGGGGGAGTTTAGCGACTACTTCGCCCGCCACTACATCTTGCCGATGGGAGCGGCGATCTGGTCATCGACCCTGGCCGATATGCGCGCCTTCCCCCTTGGCTTCTTCCTGCGCTTTTTTGCCAACCACGGCCTGCTGGATGTGGCCAATCGCCCCCAGTGGTACGTGATCCCGGGTGGCTCGCGGGAATATATCGGCCCCCTTACCGCGGGTTGGCAGTCGCAAATCCGCCTCGCCTGTCCGGTGCAGAGCGTACGGCGGGACGCGGATGGCGTGGTGATCCAGAGCAGTTACGGCGAGGAGCGGTTTGACGAGGTGATCTTCGCCTGCCACAGCGATCAGGCGCTGGCACTGCTGGCGGATCCCTGCGAGCGGGAGCAGGCCATCCTCGGCGACATGCCCTATCAGGCCAACGATGTCTGGCTCCACACCGATGCTAGCTGCCTGCCCACCCGCCGCAAGGCATGGGCCAGCTGGAACTATCAGCTCGATGGCAATGACGAGGCGCGGCCACTGGTGAGCTACAACATGAACATCCTGCAGGGGGTGAACTCGCCGGAGCCCTTCTGCGTCAGCCTCAACCCCAAGGGCAAGGTGGATGAGAGCAAGGTGCTGCGCCGCTTCGTCTACCACCATCCGGTGTTCAATCAGGCCTCTATTGCCGCCCAGCAACGGCGTGCGGAGATCTGCGGCCAACAGCACACCCACTTCTGCGGTGCCTACTGGTACAACGGCTTCCACGAGGATGGGGTGCGCAGCGCGCTGGATGTCGCCAGGCGCTTCGGGGCCGAGCTATGAATGGCGCCACCGTGGCCACCGAACATGAGGGAGCCGACGAACTGGCTGGTGTTACCAGCGCCATCTGGCAGGGTTCGGTGCGCCACCGCCGTTTCGCGCCGCGGCCCCACGCCTTCTCCTACAGCCTCTTTATGCTGGGACTGGATCTCGACGAGCTGCCGCAGCTCGATCAGGGGCGCTGGTTCGGGGTGGAGCGCTCGGGGCTGCTCTCGTTTCACCGCCATGACTATCTCAAGGGCAGCGAGGGGAGCCTCAAGCAGGCGGTGTGGCAGAAGGTGAGCGAGCTGGGTGGTGATGCCGAGCCCGAGGGGCGGGTACTGCTGCTCGGCAATGTGCGCTGTCTCGGGTTCTACTTCAGCCCGGTCAACTTCTACTTCTGCTACCGGCAGGGAGACGCCCGCTATCTGCTGGCAGAGGTCTCCAACACCCCCTGGAACGAGCGTCACTACTACCTGCTGGATCTGGCGGCGCTGGCACCCCATGACAAGGATTTTCACGTCTCCCCTTTCATGGGGCTGGCGATGCGTTATCACTGGCGGATCAGGCCGCCCGCGCAGGAGACGCTGATCCATATCGAGAGTCATCCCGTATCCGGTGAAGCCAAGTTGTTTGACGCCACCCTGGCGCTCACTCGCGAACCCTTGTCGCGCAAGGGGCTGGTGGCCCTGCTGGCCCGCTGGCCATGGATGACCATGAAGGTGCTGCTCGGGATCTACTGGCAGGCCCTGCGTCTTTTTATCAAACGAACCCCGATATTTACCCATCCGGAGAGCCGCTAATGGAACTTGCTCAATCAACCCTCTCTGCCTCTTTCATCGACAAGGGGGCAAGGCAACTGCTGCTCAATCTGCTGGGGCGCCTAGAACATGGCCAGCTGCTGCTGCGGGATGGCGGTAAGCGCCACAGCTTTGGCGTGGCGGGCACCGATCTGCATGCCGAACTGGTGGTGCAGGATCCCGCCTTCTATCGCCGCCTGTTGCTGGGGGGCAGCATTGCCGCCGGGGAGACCTGGGTGGAGGGGCTCTGGACCAGCCCGGATCCGGTGGCGTTGGTACGGCTGCTGGCTCGCAACCTGACTCTGCTCGACTCCCTCGAGCGGCGCTTAGGCTGGCTCAGTTTCCCCTTCAACAAGGTGCGCCACTGGCTCAACCGCAATACTCTAACCGGTTCGCGCTCCAACATCGCCGCCCACTACGATCTCGGCAATACCCTCTATCAGGGTTTTCTCGACAGCCATATGCAGTACTCGAGCGCCATCTATCCGAGCGCCGAGGCTACTTTGGAAGAGGGGCAGCAGGCCAAGTTGCGCACCATCTGCGAACGACTGGAGCTGGGGCCTGACGATCATCTGCTGGAGATCGGCACCGGCTGGGGCGGCCTCGCCGTCTATGCCGCCCGCCACTATGGCTGCCGGGTGACCACCACGACTATCTCCCGGGCCCAGCATGACTATGCCAAGGAGTGGATTGCGCGGGAGGGGCTGGGGGATCGCATCACCTTGCTGCTGGAGGATTACCGCAAGCTTGAGGGCACCTATGACAAGCTGGTCTCCATCGAGATGATCGAGGCGGTGGGCCACGCCTTCCTGCCCGACTATTTCCGCCAGCTGTCGCGGCTGCTCAAACCCGGTGGTCGCCTGCTCATTCAGGCCATCACCATCGCCGATCAGCGCCACGCCCAGTATCTGCGAGGGGTCGATTTTATCCAGCGCTATATCTTCCCCGGTGGCTGCCTGCCCAGCGTTTCCCAGATGGCGGGGTTGCTGGCGCGGGAGACCGACATGCAGCTGGTGCGGTTGCACGATCACGGTCATCACTATGCCCGTACACTGGCTCACTGGTGCGAGCGGTTTCTGGCGTTGGCACCCGAGATGCCCAAGCTCGGTTACAGCCAGGATTTCATCCGGCTGTGGCACTTCTACTTTGCCTATTGCGAGGGGGGATTCTGGGAGCGCACCATCAGTCTGGTGCAGCTGGAGGCCGCCAAGCCGGGGCCCGCTGGCTGGTCGGGTGATGTGCCAGTAAGCGGTCACTGACCATGTGGCAGTGGGCTCACCTGCTGGGGTTCAACCTCTACTGGTTGCTGGCGGTGAAGTGGCAGCAGCCGGGCCCGCTGCTGGCAATGTTGCTGCTGCACTTTCTCTTCTCACCCAGCCGCCAGCGTGACTGGCGGCTGCTTCCCATCGCGGTCGTCGGCTGTCTGCTGGATGCCCTGCTCTGGCAGCTCGGCCTGTTCCGGTTCCCGTCCGGTTTTCCCCTCTGGCTGGTGCTGCTCTGGCTAGGTTTTGCCCTGACGCTGGCCCACGGTATGCGCTGGCTGCTGCGCTTGCCTCGCTGGCAGCAGGCACTATTTGGCGTGTTTGGCGGTGCCTCCTCCTATGTGGCGGGGGCCGCCATGGGGGCAGTAAACTTACCCTGGGGCATCTGGATCAGCACGGCGCTGCTGGCTGTGATCTGGATGTGGTGGTTACCCGTACTCCTGTGGGTAATGGTCAAGCTGGAGGGTGAGTCATGACAAACACCTTTTCGACCGACTCGTTGCTTTTTTCCAAATGGACCAAAGAGAGCCAGCATGAGCTGACTGATCGCTTCTATCTGGTGGTTGCCTGCCAGCGGGATGCGCAGGGGCAGCTGGTGCAGGTGGTGATGCAGGATATCAATACCCTGCAGGAACAGGAGATGGACTGGCATGAACTGGAAGACCCCAACCACTGGCATATGGGGTGGAATTAACCCGCTGCTGCTGGCGTTTACGCTCTTGGCTGCAACCGCGGTGCAGGCTTCTGCCGCCCCCTGGCAGCAGTTGCGCCCGGTCGGGCAGGGGGAGATGAACTGGCTCTGGTTCAAGCTCTACGATGCCACCCTCTACAGTGCGAGCGGGCACTATCAGCCCGGTCACTATCCGCAGGCCCTGACCCTCACCTATGCCAGACCCATCGAGCGGGAAGATCTGCTGAGCGCCACCGCCGCCGAGTGGCAGCGGCTAGGTCTTGGCACTGACGCCGAGCGTCAGCGCTGGCTCGGCCAGCTCGCTGCACTCTGGCCTGATGTGCAGGCGGGCGACAAGCTCACCTTTTATGTCGACAAGGGCGGTGTAGGCCACTTCTGGTGGCAGGAAAAACCCCTCGGCATTCTTGCCGATCCACATTTTTCGGCCGCTTTTCTCGCCATCTGGCTGGCTGACAATAGCCGCGATCCTGCCCTGACCCGCCGCCTGCGTGGCCAACCCTGAACATGGAGCTCCTGATGTCTTTCTATCGTGCATATCGCTGGTTACTGTTGATCCCTTTTTTGTTGCTGAGCGGCTGTGGTGCCAGTCTCGATGACTATCGGGGGCAGGGGCCAAACTGGGATCTCGCCCGTTTCTTCAACGGCAAGCTGGTGGCTCACGGCCTGGTGACCGACCGCAGCGGCGAAGTGACCAGTCGCTTTCGGGTGGAGATGGTGGGGCGCTGGCAGAACGGTAAGGGAGAGCTGTTCGAGCAGTTCTACTTTGACGATGGCCGCCAGCAGACCCGAACCTGGTATCTGAGCAAGGGGGCTGATGGTCACTGGCGCGGTACCGCTTCCGATGTGGTGGGAGAGGCGGTAGGTAAAAGCCAAGGGTTTGCCCTCAACTGGCGTTATCAGCTCGATCTGGCGCTGCCGGATGGCGAGGTGGTGCGGGTGAGCTTCGATGACTGGATGTATCTGCTGGATGAGGATCGACTGATCAATCGCGCCGCTATCAGCAAGTTCGGCATCCATTTGGGGGAGGTGATCCTCTATATCGAGCGAAAATTATGACCGGCCTACACTGCATGAAAGCCAATAAAAAAGCGCGCCACCAGCGCGCTTTTGTTTATCGAAAAATCAGGGTCATCAGATGATGCGGTTCTCTTCCAGCATCTTGCGACGGGCCTCTTCCTTGGCCATCTTCTTCTTGCGATTGTCGCAGGGTTCCGGGCAATCGCACTCTTTCTCGATGCCAACGCTCCCCAGACCGCCACAGGAGCCGGAGATGGATTTTTTCTGGAAGATATAGCCGATAGCCATGGCGGCTATCACCAGCATGAATACCCCGAAGGTGATCAGAAAAACCTGCATCTATCCTCCCTATTTCCTGACCAGATACTGTTTGAACGCATCGGAGTAGGCCTCTTCAAAGCCGTTGTCCGTCTTGGTGATCACGAAGATCGCCAGGCCGCGCTCTTTGGCATAGGCCAGGCTTTTCTCCGGTCCCATTACCATGAATACGGTCGCCAGCCCGTCTGCGGTCATGCAGGAGGGGTGGATCACGGTGACCGACACCATGCGGTGCTGGATTGGCTTGCCGGTGCGTGGATCTATGGTGTGGGAGAAGCGCTGGCCATCCATCTCATAGTAGTTGCGATATTCGCCCGAAGTGGCCACTCCGTTGTCACCCGGAACGATCACCTCCTGCACCGAACCGGCATTGGCTGTCGGCTTTTCGATGGCAACGCGCCAGGGGTGTCCCTTGCCGTTGACGCCATTGATCCGCAGCTCGCCGCCGATCTCCACCAGATAGTTGCGCGCACCCAGAGACTCCAGATACTCGGCCACCTTGTCGACACCAAAGCCCTTGGCAATGGCGGAGAGATCAACGTAAAGATCCGGGATGTCCTTTTGCAGGGTGTCGGCATCGACCGAAGTGATGACGTGCAGGTTGCCCAGGCCGGTCTTCTGACGGGTCTGGGTGATCAGCTCCTCTGATGGCATCTTGGTCGGCCGTTTGTCCGGACCGAAGCCCCACAGATTGACCAAGGGGCCGACGGTGACGTCCAGCGCCCCCTGGCTCTCACGGCCAATATGAATGGCTTCTGTAATGACCCGCGCGGTGTCCCGCGATACCACTACCGGTGTCGAACTGTGGTGCTGATTGAAGCGCGACAGTTCGGAATCGGGGCGATAGGTGGACATCTGATCGTTGACTCGCTCCAGCAGTACATCGACCTCGGCCTGAAACTTGGCTGCATCGCTGATGACGTTGTCCGCCACCTTGATGGAGTAGTAAGTGCCCATGGTGCTGCCGGTGATATGGATCTCCGGTTTCGACTGGACCGTGCTTTCCTGACCGCACCCTGTCAAGAAAAAGGCTAGCCCGAAGGCTAGCCAGGTCTTTACAACGCTGTTCATGGATTAACCACCAAAGTCATCCAGCAGGATGTTTTCGTCCTCAACGCCCAGATCTTTGAGCATGTTGATGACGGCTGCGTTCATCACGGGAGGTCCACACATGTAGAACTCGCAATCTTCCGGCGCTTCGTGGTTCTTGAGATAGTTCTCGTAGAGCACGTTGTGGATGAAGCCGGTGTAGCCATCCCAGTTGTCTTCCGGTTGCGGATCGGACAGGGCTACGTTCCAGGTGAAGTTCTCGTTCTCGGCCGCCAGCATGTCGAAGTCTTCGACATAGAACATCTCGCGTTTGGAACGGGCACCGTACCAGAAGCTCATCTTGCGCTTGGACTTCAGGCGACGCAGCTGGTCGAAGATATGGGAACGCATCGGCGCCATACCTGCACCACCACCGATGAATACCATTTCGGCATCGGTATCCTTGGCGAAGAACTCACCGAACGGACCGGAGATAGTCACCTTGTCGCCAGCCTTCAGGCTGAAGATGTAGGAGGACATCTGTCCCGGAGGGGCAGTCCAGTTGCTCGGGGGCGGGGTCGCGATACGCACGTTCAGCATGATGATGCCGAACTCTTCCGGATAGTTTGCCATGGAGTAGGCACGGATGATCGGCTCATCGACCTTGGACTCCAGCTCAAAAATCTTGAAGCGATCCCAGTCACCGCGATACTCCTCGGGAATATCGAAGTTCTTGTAGTACACATGGTGAGCCGGCGCTTCGATCTGGATATAACCACCGGCGCGGAACGGTACGCTCTCGCCATCGGGGATCTGCAGCTTGAGCTCCTTGATGAAGGTGGCCTTGTTATCGTTGGAGATAACAGTACATTCCCACTTCTTCACCCCGAAGATCTCTTCCGGCAGTTCGATGTCCATGTCGCCACGCACGGTGACCTGGCAGGCCAGACGCTCGCCGTGACGGGCTTCACCCTTGCTGATGTGATCCAGTTCGGTCGGCAGGATGTCGCCGCCACCGGATTTCACCCGTACCTTGCACTGGCCGCAGGAGCCACCGCCGCCACAGGCGGAAGAGACGAAGATACCGTTGCCGGCGAGTACGCCGAGCAGCTTGCCACCGGCCGGGCTGGTCACAGCCTTGGCCGGGTCACCATTGATGCTGATTGTCACGTCGCCCGCGGTCACCAGCTTGGACTTGGCAAACAGAATGACTGCCACCAGTGCCAGCAGGATCACGGTAAACATGACCACACCCAAAATAATTTCCATCTATCGTTCCTTTCTGATTGCAGGAAAGCCGATTACAGGGAGATACCAGAGAAGGACATGAAGCCCAGCGCCATCAGACCGGCGGTGATGAAGGTGATGCCCAGACCACGCAGGCCTTCCGGAACATCGGAGTACTTCATCTTCTCGCGGATACCCGCCAGCGCAACGATCGCCAGCATCCAGCCTGCCCCTGAGCCCACGCCGTAGACCACAGACTCCACGAAGGTGTAGTCACGCTGCACCATGAAGGAAACGCCACCGAAGATGGCGCAGTTCACGGTGATGAGCGGCAGGAAGATGCCCAGCGCGTTGTAGAGAGCCGGGAAGTACTTGTCCAGCGCCATCTCCAGGATCTGTACCAGCGCTGCGATCACCCCGATAAAGGTGATGAAGCTCAGGAAGCTCAGATCCAGGTCAGGGGAGAGAGCTCCGGCCTTCAGCACATAGTTGTAGATCAGGTTGTTGACCGGTACGGCGATGGTTTGCACCACGATAACGGCAATACCCAGACCCATGGAGGTCTTGACCTTCTTGGATACCGCCAGGAAGGTACACATCCCCAGGAAGAAGGAGAGTGCCAGGTTTTCGATGAAGATCGATTTAATCAACAGACTCAGATAGTGTTCCATACCTTAATCCTTCGCCTCCACCTGCTTGGGATCCTTGGTGCGCACGCCCCAGATGATCAGACCAATGATGAAGAATGCACTCGGCGGCAACAGCAGCAGGCCGTTGGGTACATACCAGCCACCGTTGTTCACTAGCGGCAGCAGCTCGATGCCAAACCAGGTGCCGGAGCCCAGCAGTTCACGCACGGTCGCGACACTCAGCAGAATGGCGCCATAGCCCAGACCGTTACCGATACCATCCAGGAAGGAGGGGAGCGGCGCGCTCTTCATGGCGTAGGCTTCGGCGCGGCCCATCACGATACAGTTGGTAATGATGAGACCGACGAAGACTGACAGCTGCTTGGAGATGTCATAGGCATACGCCTTGAGCACCTGGTCAACCACGATAACCAGCGAGGCGATGATCGCCATCTGGGCAATGATCCGCACGCTGTTCGGGATCTGGTTGCGGATCAGGGAGATGAACAGGTTTGAGAAGGCGGTGACCGCCATGACCGCAAGGGTCATTACAAACGCTGTCTTCATCTGGCTGGTAACCGCCAGTGCGGAACAGACACCCAGCACCTGCAAGGCGATGGGGTTGTTGCCCAGCACTGGAGTCAACAGCAACTTCTTCATTTCGCTCTTGTCAGCCATTGTTGATTTCTCCTGCACGAACCTTGGCCAGGAAAGGACCGAAGCCCTTGGGACCCATCCAGAAGTCAAAGGTATGCTGTACACCGTTACCGGTCAGGGTGGCGCCGGAGAGACCGTCGATCTCGTGCTCGGAGCCCGCCGGAGCGTGACCCTTGATGACGCGCAGCGCCGGCATGCCATCCTGATCGAACAGCTTCTTGCCGACAAACAGCTCGCGCCAGGCCGGATTTTCGATTTCACCGCCCAGACCAGGGGTTTCACCGTGGTCATAGTAGGTGATGCCCTTGATAGTCTGGCCATCAGCGGCAACCGCGACGAAGGCATACATGGTAGACCACAGACCCTGACCGTAGATGGGCAGGATGATGTTGTCGATCTTGCCATCGGCATCCTTGGCGAAGAACACCGGAACCAGCTTGGAGATCTGGCGCAGGCCAGCTTTGTCCTCGGCAGCAGCCAGACGGATGTTTTGCGCCGGATCTTTGGCCGCCTGTTTGGTATCGAAGTTGTCGGCATCGCCGTCAACAAAGTTACCGGTGGCGAGATCCACCAGACGGGCTTCGATCTTGTCGCCATACAGCTTGGCCAGATCGCGCTTGGCTACATCGCTGATGTCCACGCCGGCTACGGAGAGAATATTGCTCTGTTTATCCAGCGCCTTGTTCTCCTCTTGGGTAGAACGCAGGCCAACGGCAGCAACGGATACCACGATGGAACAGGCCAGACAGAGGCCGGTGACCACGCTGATGGTGCCGAAGGTTGAGTCTTTATTAAACGCCACGAGCAATCCTCCGCTTGATGTTTGCCTGAGCGACGAAGTGGTCAAACAGGGGAGCAAACAGGTTTGCAAACAGAATGGCCAGCATCATGCCTTCCGGGAACGCAGGGTTGACCACGCGAACCAGCACGACCATCACGCCGATCAGGGCGCCGTACCACCACTTGCCCTTGTTGGTAAAGGCGGCGGAGACAGGGTCGGTCGCCATGAAGGCCATACCGAAGGCGAAGCCACCCAGTACCAGATGCCAGTGCCACGGCATGTTGAACATGGGGTTGGTATCGGAACCGATGACGTTGAACAGCAGGGAAGTGGCGATCATACCGACCATCACGCCGGCGATGATGCGCCAGGAGGCGATGCGCATATAGACGATCATGGCCGCACCCAGCAGGATCATCAGGGTGGAGACTTCACCGATGGAACCCGGCAGGTTGCCAAGGAAAGCGTCCATCCAGCTGATAGCCTGACCGGTGGCACCGTTGATCAGCGCCATCTGGCCGCCCTGAGCCCACTGGCTCAGCGCGGTTGCACCGGAGTAGCCATCAACGGCAACCCAGACTGCGTCACCGGAGATTTGGCCTGGGTAGGCGAAGAACAGGAAGGCACGACCAGCGAGCGCCGGGTTCAGGAAGTTCTTGCCGGTACCACCGAACACTTCCTTGGCCATTACCACACCGAAGGTGATGCCCAGCGCAGCTTGCCACAGGGGCAGCTCGGGCGGCACGATCAGGGCAAACAGGATGGAGGTCACGAAGAAGCCTTCGTTGATCTCGTGCTTGCGCACCATGGCAAACAGCACTTCCCAGAAACCACCGACAAAGAAGACGGTGATGTAGATCGGGAAGAAGTGGGTGGCGCCAATCAGCATCTTGCTGCCGATACCGGCAACAGACGGATCGAGGGAGGCACCCAGCATGGTGGCCAGGGCATATTGCCAGCTGCTGGCACCGGCTGCCGAGCCCATGTGGGCAATGGCGGCGATGGCCTGGTTGCCAACGTTGTACATGCCCCAGAACATGGCCGGGAACACGGCCAGCCACACCATGATCATCATGCGCTTCAGATCGAGCGCATCACGGACGTGGGCGGCATTGCGGGTAACGCTACCCGGGGTATAGAACAGGGTATACGCCGCTTCGAACAGGGCGTAGTACTTGGCGTACTTTCCACCCGGTTCGAAGTGATGTTCCATATTTTCAAGAAGTTGCTTGAAACTCATCGCTTAACCTTCCAGTTCAATCTTGGTCAGGCACTCACGCAAGATAGGGCCGTACTCGGTCTTGCCGGGGCAAACGAAAGTACAGAGGGCCAAATCTTCCTCATCCAGCTCCAGGCAGCCCAGTGCTTGCGCACCGTCGGTATCGCCGGAGACCATGTCCCGCAGCAGCAGGGTAGGCAGGATGTCGAGTGGCATCACCCGTTCATAGTTGCCGATAGGCACCATGGAACGGTCACTACCGTTGGTAGTGGTGGTGAAGTTGATAAGGCGACCCTTCATCAGATGAGAGAGGGTGGTGCGGGTGATGGAGAACTTGTTGGCACTGGGGTTGATCCAGCCCAGGAACTCTTTCTCGCGACCCTCGCCCAGTGCACAGACCTGATTGTGGTAACGACCCAGATAGTCGTGAACACCCTCAGCCTTGGCGCCGCTCAGCAGGGAACCGGAGATGACGCGGTTTTCATCGGCACGCAGCTCATTGTTGGTGAGTTGGCTGATGCAGGCCCCCAGACGGGTACGCAGCAGACGCGGCTTGAGCACATTCGGGCCGGCCAGGGCGATCACCTTGTCGGTGCAGATCTGACCGGTGGTGAACAGCTTGCCGAATGCGATCACATCCTGATAGTTGATGTGCCACTGCACCTTGGTGCTGCTGACCGGATCCAGGAAGTGGATATGGGTACCCGGCAGACCGGCAGGGTGCGGACCGACGAAGATCTCTTCCTTGACCTGAGCCAAAGAGGAGTGAGGCAGACTGCCTTCGCCTTTACAGACATAGACGGTGCCGTCGGTCAGGCGGGTCAATACGGCAAGACCATCGAGGAAGGCCTGCGGCTGTTCCTTGATAATCAGCTCGGCATCGGCAGCCAGCGGGTTGGTGTCCATCGCGGTCACGAAGATGGCGCGCGGGGCTGAGCCAACCGCAGGGACTTTGCTGAACGGGCGAGTGCGCAGTGCTATCCACTGACCTGATGCAACCAGGATCTCTTGCACCTTGCTGCGCTCGAGCTTGGCCAGCTCGGAAGAGGCAAAATGCTCGAAGGTCACCTGCTCATCGGAGCCGTCGAGGTCGATGACCACTGACTGGAGCAGACGTTTGGCTCCACGGTTGATCTCTGAAACTACGCCGGTGGCGGGGGCCGTGAATTTAACGCCGGGATTCTTCTTGTCTTCGAAGAGCTCCTGACCTTTGATGACGCGATCACCTACTTTGACGAACATAGTAGGTCGCATCCCCACGAACTCCTCGCCCAGTGTAGCAACACGGGTGATGGCGGGGCCATCGTAGATTACTTGCTCTGGCGCACCCAGCACGGGGATGTCCAGTCCTCTTTTGATTGTAATCATACTTAATTGCACTACCGTTACGGGAAGAGAGGTTGGTTAGCGCCGAGAAATACATCACGACGGGTGGTTGAATGAGTCGCTGTTGTGGCTGCGCCGGGTGGTCAGGCTCAGCAATTATTCAACATGCGAGGTCACTCAAAAGCGCTTGAGTCTACCACTTAAGGCCCATTTTCTGCCATGCCAAATAGGCAAAATCCCTGCGTCATCACAAAATTAACCTGCAATGAATAACCCCTGAATTCCTTGTAAGCTGTGGTTTTAAAGGTTTTTTTAGCTTAATACCTCTATGGGGGTATGTTTGTGTAAGGCTGTGACTAAGCTGCCAGGGAAAACTGAATTAAATACCTATTTATGGTTGTCAGGATCAGCAGGCTGGCGGCTTTTTGTTTAATTTTTGTTTGTTTGTCACCCATAGGGCGGTGGGTCAGAGCAATGGGTGACAGCTAGCCGTTCAGGAGTGCGATGGGTTGCCAACACAAGCTGGTGTGCGTGGTGCCTTACCCTTCTCCTGCCACTCGCTTGCCGTGTAGGTATGCAGTGCAAGTGCATGGACAGCGCCGGCCAGCTCATCGGCCAGGATGGCGTTGACCTGACGATGGCGAGAGAGAAGGCGCTGACCCGCAAACTGTTCGCTGACGATCACCACCTTGAAGTGGCTCTCTGAGCCCGGCTCCACTCGGTGCATGTGGCTCTCGTTGGTCACTTCCAGCAGAGTGGGGGAGAGGGCTGCCGTCAGCTTGGCTTCAATCAGTTGTTGGATGGTCATAGGATCAGCTTCCAGAGTGAATGTCGGACCATTCTATCGGCAGTCGCGGGATGGAATAAGCCCCCGTAAGAGGGAAGTCACCCGTCAGTTGCCCCCTTGATGCGCATCGAACTGGTGAAATTCCTGCTCCTCGCTAGAATAGCGCCACTTTGCGTCGCCCCTGGCGCCTGTATCCATGAATCAAGCCGAGGTTGGACTCTTCCTATGCAAACCCTTCTCGACACTCCCCATTGCCAGCTCACGCTCTACCGCTATCCGCGCCAGAGTCAGGAGACCCTGCAAGCCTGGGATGCGGCTGACGAATACCTGATCAACACCCTGGCGGAGTCTCCTCTCGAGCAGGCGGGCCCCGTCATCATCATGAATGACGGTTTTGGCGCGCTGGCCGCCTATCTGCATCCGCACTCCCCCTGCTGTGTCACCGACTCCTACATCAGTGAGCGGGCTACCATGGCCAATTTGGCTGAAAACGGGCTGGATACGAGCAGGATTACCTTGCAGGATGCGCTGGCACCGCTGCCCGATGCTCCTGCGCTGGTGGTGATCAAGGTCTCCAAATATCAGGCACTGCTGGAGCAGCAACTGCTGGCGCTGCGGGAGGTGGTGACGCCGACGACCCGCGTTATCGCAGCCGGCAAGGCGAAGGATATTCATACCTCCACCCTCAAGTTGTTCGAGAAGTATCTGGGGCCTACCCGTACCTCGCTGGCCTGGAAGAAGGCGCGCCTCATTCACTGCGAGCCGCAGGCAGAGCGTCCCGCGCTGGCCAATCCCTTCCCGACCGTGTGGCCGCTGGAGGGAGCTGACATGCTCATCCACAACCACGCCAATGTCTTCTCGCGCACCAGTCTCGATATCGGCGCCCGCTTTATGCTGGACAACCTGCCCATCCACAGTGCCCGCAAGGTGATCGATCTGGGCTGTGGCAACGGGGTGCTGGGTCTGTCGCTGCTAGCCAAAGACAGTGAAGTGGAGGTGACCTTTATCGATGAATCCTATATGGCGGTTGCCTCGGCACAGCTCAACGTCGAGCACAATCTGCCTGATGCTCTGCCGCGAGCCCGCTTTATGGTCAACAACTGTCTCGACGGGGTGGCGGTCGGTTCGGCGGATCGGATCCTCTGCAATCCCCCCTTCCATCAGTTGCAGGCGATCACCGATCATATCGCCTGGCAGATGTTCAGCGATGCGCACCGGGTGTTGCCTCGCGGAGGGGAACTCTGGATAGTAGGCAACCGTCATCTGGACTATCACAACAAACTCAAGCGCTTGTTTGCCAACGCACAAGTCGTTGCGTCGAACAGCAAATTCGTTATTTTGAAAGCCATCAAACGCTAAAGCCAAAGGAAACCATGATGAAAAAGTCACTCTTGCTGCTGGCCGCCCTGATGCTGGGCGGGTGTGCCACTCATTGGCCGGAGACAGCGCTGCTCAATCCGCAGGTGATCCCCGCCAACCAGCAATACTACTCTGGCAATCGCATCACCATGGAAGGGGTAGACAAGCGTGAGGCTGCCTACGTCTTCTCCATCAAACATAAAGAGAAAGCCCCCGTGCTGGTCAACAGCGAGCGTCCGCTCAATCTGCTGATGGCAGAACGGCTGGCGGAAGGACTGCGTAGTCAGGGTCTCGAAGTGGGCAACAGTGGCACCACCAACCTGACGCTGGTGATCTCCAACGCCGCAGTCAATGTGGAAGAGAAGACCTTTACCTATGTCACCAAGTCCCGCGTCAGTCTGCAGGTGATCGCCGATTTCCAGGGCAACCGTCTGACCAAGCAGTTCAACATGTCTTCCAGCAAGGAGAGCCCGAGCGAGCCAAGCATGGCCGATCTCGAGTCTACACTGAACCTGCAACTGGGTAGCGTGCTGCAGCAGATCATGGCCGATGAGGCGCTGCGCGGTTACCTTAAAGGTCAACCGAACGGCGCAGGTGTCTGATGATGAAAAAACTCTGGTTGCTGGCCATGTTGATCGCCCCGCTGGCGTTCGCGGGCCCGAAAGTGAGAATGGAGACCAACCACGGCAATATCGTGGTGGAGCTGGCGTCCAAGCAGGCGCCCCAGACGGTGAAAAACTTTTTGCGCTACGTGGCTGATGGCAGCTATGACGGCAGCATCTTCCACCGGGTGATCCAGGATTTTGTGGTGCAGGGGGGGGGGTATAACCAGCAGTTCCAGCAACTGCCAACTTATGAGCCGGTGGTCAACGAGTCGCGTGGCGGTCTGCCCAACAAGCGTGGCTCCATCGCCATGGCTCGCACCCAGGCGGTCGACAGCGCTACTCGCCAGTTCTACTTCAATCTGGTCGACAACAATAACCTCAACGCCGGTGGCTCTGCGGGTTATACCGTGTTCGGTCAGGTGGTTCAGGGGATGGAGGTGCTGGACAAACTGGCTCAGGTACAGACCGGTTACAGCCCCATTTTGCGTGCCAACGATGTGCCGACCAGCCCTGTCATCCTGAAGAAGGTAGTGTTGCTGGCGGAAACCCCGGCGGACAAGAAAGCCGGCAAGTAACCCATCGCCGGATGCGGTATGTCACCGTGATCCCGTCGCGCCACCATGCAAGGCTCATCCCGTTCGGGATGGGCCTTTTCTCTGGCCGTGCTTCTTGTGTCTATCTCCTTACCCGCCTTGGCTATCTGCCATCAACCTGCCAAAATGACGCACTTTTCCAAAGTCGTCAGGTAGTTGAATATGATCCGCACACCGAGTTGGCGGGAATCGCTCGCTGTTTATCTCGAAGCCCGAGTACTCATTCTCTTTGCCATGGGCTTTTCATCGGGTCTGCCGCTGTTGCTGGTATTTGGCACCCTCTCATTCTGGTTGCGCGAGGCCGATGTCAGCCTGACCGATATCGGTTACATGAGCTGGGTGGCGCTGGCCTACGGCTTTAAATGGTTGTGGTCGCCGCTGGTGGATCGTATGCCATTGCCACTGCTCTCTACCCTGTTGGGGCGTCGTCGTAGCTGGATGTTCTTCTCCCAGCTATTGATCGCGGCTGCGTTGGTAGGGATGGCGTTTTGTGATCCCAAGAGCGGGTTGACTCATTTGGCCTTGTTCGCCCTGCTGGTGGCCTTTGCCTCGGCGACTCAGGATATCGTGATCGACGCCTATCGCATCGAATCCGCGCCCGAGCGACTGCAGGCTGCGATGGCGGCCTCCTACATGACTGGCTACCGGTTGGCGATGATCATCGCCGGTGCCGGCGCATTGGCGCTGGCAGCCTGGTTTGGCAGCAACAGCGGCTATGACTATCGTGGCTGGCAGATCACCTATCTGGTGATGGCCGGTCTGATGTCACTCGGGGTGATTACCACGCTGTTCTGCCATGAACCTGATATCGATCTGGCCGGTCAGGGCAGACAACAGGCAGAGCGCAAGGCACTGCTGCAGGAAAAGGGGTGGCCCGCCCCCTTGGCAAGTGCCGGAGCCTGGGGTTATGAGGCGGTCTGGAGTCCGTTTGCCGACTTCTTTCGCCGTTATGGTCGCTCGGCGCTGCTTATCCTGTTGCTTATCGCCTGTTACAGGATTGCGGATGTGGTGATGGGGGTGATGTCCAACAGCTTCTATGTGGATATGCAGTTCAGCAAGACCGAAGTCGCCACTATCACCAAGGTGTTTGGCGTTATCATGACGCTGGTAGGGGCGGCACTGGGGGGCGTGCTGGTGATGCGCTTTGGCACGCTGCGGATCCTGTTTCTCGGGGCGCTGCTCACCGCCAGCACCAATCTGCTGTTTGCCCTGCTCCATCAGGTTGGTCACAACCTGGAGCTGCTGACCCTGATCATTTCGCTCGATAACCTCAGCGCCGGCATCGCCACTGCGGCATTTGTCACCTATTTGTCCAGCCTGACCAATGTGGCATTTTCGGCGACTCAGTACGCACTGTTCAGCTCGGTGATGTTGCTGCTGCCCAAGTTGCTAGCCGGTTTTTCGGGACAGGTGGTGGAGCAGATTGGCTACAGTGCTTTCTTCGTCGGCACCAGTCTGTTGGGCTTGCCTGTGTTGTTGTTGATTGTGCTGGTCGCCCGCAAGGGGGGTGAGTTGTTCTCAGATGCTGACAAATAGCAAGCGTTTGCGTAGAATCGGGGGTGATTAGATTCACACTTCCGGATAAAGTTCCCGAGAAGTTGTTTCACCCCCAATTTTATTTGATTAGAATTCCTCTCGCTCCTTGTGGGCAGGCTACGGAAAACCTCAACTAACGCACAAGAGACCAATAAAATGGCCAAATTTACCAAGACTCTGATCGCTGCCGGTCTGCTGGCTGCCGCCGCTACTCCGGCCTTTGCTGCTGACTACAGCGGTGACATCCACAAGAATGACTACAAGTGGATGCAGTTCAACGTCATGCACACCATCGACCAGCGTCCTTTCACTACCGGTGAAGAGGACTACAACGATACCTATTTTGAAATGGAGTTCGGTGGTCGCTCCGGCCTGTTTGACCTGTACGGTTACGTCGACGTATTCGATATTTTCGACTCCCGTCACAGCAATAAACACCATGGTCAGAACCTGTTCATGAAGTTTGCACCGCGTATGTCTCTGGATGCGCTGACAGGTAAAGATCTCTCCTTTGGTCCTGTGCAAGAGCTTTACATTGCCAACCTGAACAACGTTGGTGACAAGCAGATGGAAAACCAGCTGGGTCTGGGTGCCGATGTGATGGTTCCCTGGTTTGGCAAGGTTGGCATGAACCTGTATGCACGTCACGCCACCGAGAACCAGTTCTTCACCGAAGAAGAAGGTGAGTGGAACGGTTATCAGTTCTCCATGAACTGGTTCAAGCCTTTCTATACCTTCGGCAATGGCAGCTTTGTCTCCTACCAGGGTTATCTGGATTATCAATTCGGCCTGGATACCCATGACCGTGCTGACCGTACCAGCGACAACCTGGCCACCTTCCACGGTATCTACTGGCACTCCGATCGCTACGCGGTTGGTTATGGCCTGAAGTATTTCATGGATGCCTACGGTACCAAAGATGGCTCCAAAGCCTACGACGGTACCCCGTGGAAGAGCACCGGCTTCAGCCACTACTTCTCTGTTACCTACAAGTTCTAATAAAACTTGGGGAACAAAAAACCGGAGCATTTGCTCCGGTTTTTTTATGCTCGGACGATTAAAGAAGAGGAGAAGGGAGAGCCCTTCTCTCCCATCATCAGTCGCGGAAATTCTGAAACTGCATCGGTTGGCCCAGGTCGGCGCCACGGACCAGTGCCATGGTCTCTTGCAGATCGTCACGCTTCTTGCCGGTGACACGTACTTCATCACCCTGGATGGCGACCTGTACCTTGATCTTGGAGTCCTTGATCAGCTTGACCAGCTTCTTGGCGATCTCTTTCTCGATCCCCTGTTTGAACTTGACGGTCAGGTGGAAGCGTTTGCCGGAGTGAACGGAGTCACCCACTTCCATGGAGCTGTTTTCGATGTTGCGCTTGAGCAGGGCACCGCGCAGGATTTCGACCATCTGCTTGAGCTGGAAATCGGCATCGGCTTCCAGCTTTACCTCTTCTTTGTTCAACTCGAAGCTGGCTTCTACCCCACGAAAATCGAAACGGGTGGCCAGTTCACGATTGGCGTTGTCGACTGCGTTCAACACCTCGTTCATTTTGACTTCAGAGACAATATCGAATGACGGCATAGCCGAAGCTCCTCATGTTGCGTTATCGGGGGCCAAATCTACCAGAAATACGGCAAATTTGCTGATTTTGATGGGAGTGCTCTGCTAGAATCCCCTGCGCACAGGAAGGTTGGACCCGTTAGTGTCCGTTCGCGCTATTTTTCATTTATTCCCGGTAACAGGTTGAGAGGATTGCAACCCTTACCCTGACAGAGTCACATCATGCCAAGCGGATTAAAAAATTCCCGACAACCCGTTATGCCACCTGTAGCGCCCAAGTGGACACTGCTCGGGTGCGGAGCTCTCGGCGGCGTTTTTGCCTCCCTGCTGACCCAGAGCGGTCAATCCACCCGAGTCTTGTTGCGTGAGCATCATCAATCTACCCTGCACCCCGGATTTGACTTTACTTCGTTGGAGGGGCAGGTACAGCTGCTCAATATCGAACGTGCATTTGCCGGCCAGCCGGGAAAAATCCAGCGTCTGTTGGTGATGACCAAGGCCAGTCAGGTGGTTGGCGCCCTGGCTCCACTGGTTGGCCATCTGGATGCTGGCGTGCCGATCGTACTGCTGCACAACGGGATGGGGATTGCCGAGAAGGTGGTCCAGATGTTTCCGCATA
Organism: Aeromonas sp. 602658; assembly: GCF_049173005.1. Lineage (NCBI taxonomy): Bacteria > Pseudomonadati > Pseudomonadota > Gammaproteobacteria > Aeromonadales > Aeromonadaceae > Aeromonas > Aeromonas sp. 602658. The sequence continues at coordinate 38,378 of NZ_JAAKRF010000007.1, forward strand.
ACCCGGTGATTGCAGGGGTGACCAGCCATGGTGCCATGAAAGCGGGCCATTTCGTGTTCCGTCATACCGGCAAGGGGGAAACCTGGTTGGGGCCATTTAACGAGGCAGCCAAGGCTCATGCATCACTGGCAGATGAGTTGGCGCAGGCATTGGGTCAGGCGGGTTGGGATGAGCAGATAGTGGCACGCCAGTGGCAAAAGCTGGCCATCAACTGTGCCATCAATCCCCTGACGGCCCTCTACAAGCTGAAAAACGGCGAGCTGGCTGGCCCCCGTTTTGCCGATGCCCTGCAGCAGATCTGTGTGGAGGTGGCGGATGTGATGTGCGCCGAAGGGATTGCAACCACGGCCGAAGAGTTGCAGCGCCGGGTGATGACAGTGGTGGAATTGACCGCTGACAATTACTCCTCCATGTATCAGGATATGGAGCTGGGACGCGAGACCGAGATCGAGGCCATCACCGGCTTCTTGTTGGTCAAGGCTGCCCGGCATGGCATTGCCGTACCAGTCAATCAGGGTCTCTATCAGGCGATCAAAGAGAAGAGTCAGGCCGTCTGATCTTTTACATGGCAGAGCAAGCAGCAAGGAGGCGAACGTGAGTGTACTGGTGCTGGTGGCCCCCGGGTCGGAAGAGATAGAGACGGTCGCGATTGTCGATACCCTGGTGCGCGCCAGTATCGAGGTGGTGCTGGCCTCTTGCTGCCCTGCCGGGTCTCGGCAGGTGAAGGCATCGCGCGGGGTGCAGCTGGTGGCTGATTGTCATATCGACGAGCTGATCCGTCGGGACTTTGAAGCCATCGTGGTGCCTGGTGGTCTGCCCGGCAGCGAAGTGATCCGCGATACCCCGCTGGCCATCGATCTGCTCAAAGAGCAGGCCGCTCTTGGTCGCTGGCGCGCTGCCATCTGCGCCGCCCCTGTGGTGGTGTTGCAACATCACGCTCTGTTGGGTGATGCCATCGTCACCTGTCATCCCGGCTTTCAGTCCCGACTGTCAACATCGCAACTGTCACATGAGCGGGTCGTCAGGGATGAGGCTCATCGCCTTATCACCAGTCAGGGGCCGGGCAGCGCCATCGAGTTTGCGCTTGAACTGGTCCGGGTACTGCGTGGGGATGAGGTGGCGGCCACTGTCGCTGGCTCTATGGTGCTGCCTTGAGCGCACTCTGCTGCAGAATCAAGCTGGTCATGCTTTGAAAAATGGGCCCCGGTCATCTTGATCGGGGCCCGTTTGTTATCTGCCGTTGTCGGTCACGCCATCTTGTCCTGCTCAGTAGTCGTACTGTTTGCACTTCTTCTTGCGAAACTCTTCACGCCAGCGTGACAACTCTTGCTCTGTGCCGAGTGTGTCCCCTTTCTTGATGGCCTGTTCCAGTATCTCAATCCGGTCGTACAGCCAGCGGCACTCTGCCGTCGGGTTGTTCTTGCCGATGCCGGTCAACGGTAGCAAACAGAGTCCCAACCAAAGATATTTCATCCCGAACGCTCCTTGTCATTGTGGTAGTAAAGGTCTCCTTGGAGTCTACTATTTTAGCCGCAACGAGAGAGATAGAGCTGCGGTTATCCTTGGGGTAAGATGATGCCATGTCTGTTTATTTATACAGTGGTATGCGCAAGATCATCCATATCGACATGGACTGTTTTTTTGCCGCGGTGGAGATGCGGGACAATCCGGCGTTGCGGGAGGTGCCGCTCGCCATCGGTGGGGCCTCCGAGCGGCGCGGTGTCATCTCGACCTGCAACTATGTGGCGCGCCGGTTCGGGGTGCGCTCCGCCATGCCGAGCGCGCTGGCGAAAAAACTCTGCCCACCGCTGGTACTGATCCCGGGGCGAATGGCGGTGTACAAGGATATCTCCCGTCAGCTCAGGGCCATTTTCCTGCGCTATACCGATCAGGTTGAACCGCTGTCGCTGGATGAGGCTTACCTCGACGTGACCCACAGTCGCTGTTGTGGTGGCAGCGCCACCCTGATGGCGCAAGAGATCCGGCAAGCCATCGTCACCGAACTGGGATTGACCGCTTCGGCCGGGGTCGCCCCCAACAAGTTTCTCGCCAAGCTCGCCTCGGAGCAGCGCAAGCCTGATGGTCTGTTTGTCATTCGTCCCGACGAAGTGGCCGAATTTGTCTGTCAGCTGCCACTCGGCAAACTGCCCGGGGTGGGGCGCAAGACTGCCGAGCGGCTGGAGGCTCAGGGGCTCTACACCTGTGAGGATGCGCGGGCCTTGTCGGCACAAGAGCTGTGCAGCCGTTTTGGCAAGCTGGGGGAGATGCTGACGACCCGGATCTGGGGGCTGGATGAACAGCCGGTGCAGGCGCACCGGATCCGCAAAACCATCGGGGTGGAGACCACCCTGGCAAGCGATCTCTGTGACGAAGAGGCCTGTCTGACGGTATTGCAGCAACTGCTGCCTGAGCTGGAACGGCGATTTCAGCTGGCGTGTCCTGCCGAGCAGGTGATGGGGCAGGGGATCAAGCTCAAGTTTGCCGACTTCCACCAGACCACCGTCTATCGCAGCCAGGGGGGCTATCAGGCCGCATTGTTCACACCACTGCTCAAGGAAGGGCTGCTGCGGGCGCAAGGGCGTTCGATACGTCTGCTGGGACTGGTAGTCGGGCTACCGAAGGAGGGAGAAGTAAACCAACTCTCGCTGGATTTGCTATGAGATGGTTAAGTTTTTGTTTATAAAGTCGATAATCTACCTGTATCTGCATGAAGTAGGAATATTGGCATGAATGCTCTTTCTGTCCAGGGACGGATTACCCTGATCGCCGGTTGCTGTCTGCTGGTCACGGCCGCTGCGCTGGTCACCTCCTCTATTTATAACGCGAGCAAGATGCAGTCCCAGGTGCGGCAAGCCACCATGCATGAGGCACAGCTGTCAGCCGAAAACAGGATGAAAGCGATGGGGTCAGAGCAGGCCGCCAAGGTGACCAGCTATCTTGATGAAGCCTATTTTCGTGCCAGTCTGCTGGCCGAGAGCGTGCTGTTCCAGCGCAAGAATGCGGCCGACAACTTCGTTCATTCGGAGGCGCTGCGCGGGGCTATCAATCAGCAATTGCACGATGCGGCAGCCTCATCGACCAACCTGCTCGGCGTCTATGCGGTATTTGAGCCCGATCAGCTGGATGGGGAGGACAGCAACTATCAGGGCTCTACGGAACTGGGCTCAAATGACAAGGGGCGTTTTTCCAGTTACTGGGCCTATGACAACGGCAAGATAGAGCCGGAAGTGCAGAATGAGGATGTACTGGCCGATGAGAGCCCGACCGAGGCTGGTGGCATCGAAAACGAGTGGTATCGCTGCAGCATTCGCACCCGTGCCCTCTGCCTGCTGGAGCCCTATCTGGACGATGTGGGCGATAAACAGATATTGATGACCTCGGTGACGGTCCCGCTACTGGAGCAGGAGACCTTGCTGGGGATGGTCGGGGTCGATATCTCGCTGGCCACTTTGCAGAGTCTGGTCAGTACCATGGACAAGGAGCTCTATGACGGCAAGGGCAGAATCTTGCTGGTCAGTCACGAGGGGCGTGTGGCGGGAGCCGATGAGTTCGATGTGACCATGGGGCGTGGGCTGGATCAGAAGTATCAGGGGCTGGCCAGCGAGCTGAAAGGCTGGCTCAGTCAGGGTCAGGAGCTGACTCGCTGGAGCAGCGATGGCACCTTGTTGCAGACCTTTGTCCCGGTATCCATGCGTGGCACCGACCGTAAATGGGGCATCTACATTGAATTGCCACGGGCCGTAGTGCTGGCCTCGGCCCAGCAATTGCAAGATGAGCTGGCCAGTGAAGCCAATCGCAGCGTGGTCTCGCAGCTGTCGATCGGAGTGCTGATCTCGCTGGTTGCCCTGAGTTTTATCTGGTTGATGGCGCGCCAGATTGTGGCACCCATCCGCGCTGTAGTTGCCCGCCTCAAGGATATCGCCAGTGGTGAGGGGGATTTGACCCAGCGTATCGAGATCCAGCGGCAAGACGAGATCGGCGAGCTGGCCAAGTGGTTCAACAGCTTCCTCAACAAGTTGCAATCCACCATCAGTCAGGTGATTGATACCGTCTCCGGTACGCGCAACAGTGCCGAGCGAGCCGCGCAAGTGGCCGAGCGCACCAGCAGTGGCATGCAGGCCCAGTATCAGGAGATCGATCTGGTGGCGACGGCATTTGAGGAGCTGAGCGCCACCGCGTTGCAGGTCTCCGGTAATGCCGGCTCGGCGGTGGCGGCTGCCAACACCACTGATGCCGCGGCGCAAGAGGGCAAATATGTCGTTGCCGACACCCAGGAGGCGATGCGCAAGCTGATGACCATTATCAACGATGCCCAGCCGGTGGTGGAGCGGCTCTCCGCCAACAGCGACAACATCAATGACATTCTTATCGTGATCCAGGGAATTGCCGAGCAGACCAACTTGCTGGCGCTGAATGCGGCTATTGAAGCGGCGCGGGCCGGTGAGCAGGGCCGTGGCTTTGCCGTGGTGGCCGATGAGGTGCGCAATCTGGCGGGTCGTACCCAGAATGCCATCGTCGAGATCCAGACCCTGATCAGCCAACTGCAATCCGGTACCGGCGCCGTGGTCAAGGCGATCCGCGATGGTCATGGACAGGCTGACGAGACGCTTGCCAAGGTGGATCTCTCGGTGCAGGTGCTGGAGCAGATTATCCAGTCGGTCTCCACCATCCATCAGATGAACGAGCAGATTGCCCGGGCGGCGCAGGAGCAGAGTCGGGTAGCAGACGAGATCAACCGCAACGTCAGCAACATTCGAGATGTGAGCCACACCATCCGGGCCGAGGCGGCGACCTCCGCCGAAAATGGTCGCGAGCTCTCTGCGCTGGCGGACAAGCAGCAGCAGCTGGTGGGGCAGTTCAAGGTATAGAAGGGATGAAAAAAGGCGCCATCCAGCTGGAGGCGCCAAACACATTCAGATGACAGACTGGGTCAAACCGGTGAGATTTGAGCCCCTCTTCCCGCAGAGGAAGAAACACAACACCACAATCACAGTCGAAAGACTCACTAAAAACACATGTAAACCAACACGTAGTAGAAAATGTGAGCCATATGACGACTGATTGCTGGGCGAATTATGTTTATTCACTGGTCGACCCGCAACCGACAAATTATAATGCGCCCCATTAGAAAAACTCATCGTCGGCTGGTGTCATGTCTCGTCGTTTACCCCCGCTCAATGCCCTCAAGGCGTTTGAAGCTGCGGCTCGTCACTTAAGCTTTACCCGCGCAGCAGAAGAGTTGTTTGTGACTCAGGCTGCCATCAGTCACCAGATCAAGGCGCTGGAGGAGTATCTTGGCATCAAGCTGTTCCGCCGCAAAAACCGCTCCTTGTTGCTGACCGAAGAGGGACAGGGCTATTTCCTGGATATCAAGGACATCTTTGCCTCCATCTCAGAGGCGACCGACAAGCTGCTGGCCCGCAGTGCCAAGGGGGCGTTGACTGTCAGTTTGCAGCCGAGTTTTGCCATCCAGTGGCTGGTGCCGCGGCTGGTCAAGTTCAGCGAGCGTCACCCCGATATCGATGTGCGGATCAAGGCGGTCGATCTCGATGAAGGGTCGCTCACCGATGATGTGGATGTGGCCATCTACTACGGGCGCGGCAACTGGCCTGGTCTGCGTAGTGACAAGCTGCATACCGAATACCTGATCCCCGTCTGTTCCCCCTTGCTGCTGACGGGATCCAAGCCACTGCGTACACCGCAAGATTTGACTCTTCATACCCTGCTGCACGATACCTCTCGCCGCGATTGGAAAGCCTGGTTCCGCCAGCTCGATATCGATGCACCCAACGTCAATCAGGGGCCCATCTTCAGCCACTCCACCATGGTGATCCAGGCGGCGATCCACGGCCAGGGGGTGGCGCTCGGCCACAGCGTGCTGGCACAACCGGAGATTGAGGCCGGCCGCCTTATCTGCCCGTTCGAGCAGGTGCTGGTGAGCAAAAATGCCTTCTATCTGGTGTGCCAGGAGCAACAGTCGGATCAGGGCAAGATCGTTGCCTTCCGCGACTGGATGCTGGAGCTGGTGGAGCAGGAAGAGGCGCGTCGCAGGGCAAGGCTCGCCGATGCCTGATGTGATCCGCGAGGGGGCAGTTGATGCCCCCGTTCGCATTTTGCTGGCCCACGGGGCAGGTGCAGGGATGGATCACCCCTTTCTTGCCGAGTTGTCACGCCTGCTGGCCGGGCCGGATATCGAAGTGGTGCGCTTCAACTTTCCCTACATAACCAAGCGAGCACAGGATGGCAAGCGCCGCCCGCCTGACAGGGCGCCTGTGCTGCTCGCTCATTGGCGCGACATGATCCGCGAGTTTGCCCATCCACGGCTGTTTCTGGCGGGCAAGTCGATGGGTGGGCGGATGGCGGCGGAACTGTATCGTGAAGGCGAGGGTGAGATGAATGCTGCAGGATTGCTCATTCTCGGGTATCCTTTCCACCCTCCGGCCAAGCCCGACAGTTGGCGAGGCGAGGTACTCAAGCACATTGCAGTGCCAACCCTGCTGTTGCAGGGGGAGCGCGATACCTTCGGTAGTCGCGCCGAACTGGCCGATTTCCCCTTCTCACCCGCCGTATCGGTCCATTGGTTGACCGATGGTGATCATGGGTTCAAACCGCGTAAAGCCAGTGGCGTGAGTGAGCAGGATAATATGCAGCATGCAGCGGCGGCCATCAGCCATTTTGTGGCCCGACATGGATAGCACGAGAGGGTTGGTTTGATTGCCAGCCGTGATGAGAGAGGGAGAGTGAGGATGCAGATCCATCGACATTGGTTGATACTGGCCGGTCTCTTCGGGTTGACGGCCACCATGCTGGGGGCTTATGGCGCCCATGGATTGGCGGCGACCGGCATTACGCCCGAGCGTCTGGCGGCATTCAATACCGCCGTGCAATATCAGTTTTTTCACGCATTGGCCCTGCTGGTTCTGGGCTGGTGTGGTGTGCGCAGCAGGGTGATCCAGCTGGCTGGCACCGCTTTTGTGCTGGGGATCATCGGATTTTCCGGCAGTATTTACGCCATGGTGCTGCTTGGCAGCAAGGGGCTGGGGTTGATTACCCCGGCCGGTGGCCTCTGTTTTATGTTGGGATGGGCGGCCCTGATCTGGGCTGGCTGTCGTCTTGGAGGAAAAAATGAATAATCTGCTGCTTTATTGCCGCCCCGGTTTTGAGAAAGAGGCGGCTGCAGAGATCACCGAGCGTGCCGGTAACATGCAGTGCTACGGTTTCGCCCGGGTCAAGGACGACAGCGGTTATGTGATCTTCGAACTGTATGACGAGGAGCAGGCGGACCTGCTGGCTCGCAAGCTGCCATTCCGGGAGCTCATCTTCATCCGCCAGATGCTGGTGGTCACCCATGAGCTTAAGGAGCTGGATATCGCGGACAGGATCTCCCCCATCCTTGAGGCGGTGAGTGACTACACCATTTGCGGTGATCTGCGGGTCGAAACCGCGGACACCAACGAAGCGAAAGAGCTGTCGGCCTTCTGCCGCAAGTTCACCGTGCCGCTTCGTCAGGCGCTGCGCAGCAACGAGATCCTGACCAAGAAGGAGACGCCAAACCGTCCGGTGTTCCACGCCTTCTTCATGGCCAATGATCATGTCTTGCTGGGCTACTCTTATTCGTTCAACAACTCCGGATTCCACATGGGGATCCCGCGCCTGCGCTTCCCGGCCGATGCACCGAGCCGCTCCAGCCTCAAGCTGGAGGAGGCGTTTTACGTGTTCGTGCCGCGGGAAGAGTGGGATGTGCGTCTCTGTTCAGGCATGAAGGCGGTGGATCTGGGTGCCTGCCCGGGTGGCTGGACCTATCAGCTGGTGCGTCGTGGCATGATGGTGACTGCGGTCGACAACGGCATGATGGCCCAATCCCTGATGGATACCGGTCAGGTCAAGCATATCCGGGATGACGGTTTCGTCTGGCGTCCGAGCAAGAAGAACACCTACTGGCTGGTGTGCGACATGGTCGATAAACCGGCGCGGGTCGTTCACATGATTGCGGACTGGTTCCGTGAGGGCGACTGCCAGGAGGCGATGTTCAACCTCAAGCTGCCGATGAAGAAGCGTTATGCTGAATCGGTACACAATATCGAGGTGTTGCGCGAGATGCTCAAGGAGATCGACAACGCGTTCGTGATCCAGGCCAAGCAGCTCTATCACGATCGAGAAGAGATCACCGTGCATGTTTACAACAAGTACTGGGTCTCCAAACTCGAGCCCAAGGCGTGATGTAGCCGTTCAGCCCGTACGATAAATACCAAGACCGACAGGGAACCCTGCCGGTCTTTTGCTATTCAGGGCTCGAAAAATCAGAAACGGTAATCGAGGCGCAGGGAAGATTCGTCGTCGGTCACCTTGATCTCTATCTGCAGCGGGATGGTTTTGTCGACCGGATTGAATTGCATCTTTATCCCATCTCCTCTCAGCCTGAGGGCGGTGTTCATTCCGCCAGCCTTGAACTTGACCTTGGGTCTGAAGCGTTCGACCGACAGACTGACGCTCTTTTCTGGGGTCAGATTAAGCTGCGGGTAGGAGGTGATCTTTTGATTACCAAAGTTGTCGGTGGAGACTTCAATACCAAACGACAGGGGTTTGGGTGCCTTGAGCAGGTCGTTGGTATCCAGGCTTGAACGCCATACCTCGGTGGCAGTCCGTTTTTCCTGCTGCGGCAGTTTGGCGGTTTGGGTTGATTGAGCCTGTTCGAAGGCACTTGCAGCACCACAAACCAGCATCAAACCCGAAACCAGATAGCACCCGTATCCCTTCATGAAAAACACTCCCTGTTCTTCTTCTCTATTGAACATAGTTGCTGTTTTGGGAGTGGCAAAGGATTCGGAAATATAAAAAAGGGAGCCTAGGCTCCCTTTTAAAATCAATTGGTTAGCTTACAGGCGATCGATGATGGCTTGGGTGAATTCGCTGGTGGAAGCCGTGCCACCCAGATCGCGGGTGACCCGATCACCGGATTCGATGGTGGCTCGCACCGCCTCGCGGATCCGCTCTGCTTTATCCTGCATGCCGAGGTACTCCAGCATCTGGATGGAGGCGAGGATCACCGAGGTCGGGTTGGCAATGTTCTTGCCAGCTATGTCAGGCGCAGAGCCGTGGACCGCTTCGAAGATGGCCGCACCATCGCCGATGTTGGCGCCGGGCGCCATGCCAAGGCCGCCGACCAGACCGGCGCAAAGATCCGAGAGGATGTCGCCGAACAGGTTGGTGGTGACCATGACATCGAAACGCTCCGGGTACATCACCAGATTCATGCAGGCGGCATCGACGATCATCTCTTCGCTCTGTATATCCGGGTAGTGGCTGGCGATTTCACGTGCCACTTCGAGGAATAGGCCGGAGGTCGATTTGAGGATGTTCGCCTTGTGGATGATGGTGACCTTCTTGCGCCCTTCCTGACGGGCCAGCTCGAAGGCGAACTTGACGATGCGTTCGGCCCCTTCGCGGGTGATGATGCTCATCGCCTCGGCACTCTTGTTGTCATCACTGCGCTTCTGACCTGCACCCGAGTACATCCCTTCGGTGTTTTCACGCACCGTGATGATGTCGATGTTGTCGTAACGGCTTCTGGTGCCCTTGAAGGAGATGACCGGACGCACGTTGGCGTAGAGGTTGAACTTCTTGCGCAGGGAGACGTTGATGGAGGTAAAACCGCCGCCGACCGGTGTGGTCAATGGCCCTTTCAGGCTCACCTTGTTCTTCTCAATCAGATCCAGGGTAGCCTGGGGCAGCAGCTCGCCATGCTTCTCGAGGGCAACCAGACCCGCATCAGCGTATTCGTACTCAAAATCACAGCCCGCATGGGTCAGGATCTGGATGGCTGATTCAATGATGCTGGGGCCGATGCCGTCGCCGGGGATCACGGTAATTTTTCTTTTGGACATGAGAGGGTTCCACTTCCAGGGTATAGGGGAGGATGGGGCTGCTTTATAGCATTTACTCAGCAAACCAACCACATTCCTTTACATTCTACTCACTTTCATCAACAGCGAGGGTGAGTCTCGTCATGGTTCGCGCCCTTGCCTGCATTTTTGTTCGGCCATTTAGTCCGGCTGGGGCGGGTAGCGGATGTCCCGCAGGTTGAATCCCAGTGGAATATCCCGCTGCAAGCGCACCAGCCGCTGGGCCAGCAGGGCCTCATCCTGATGCTGGCGCAGCTTGAGCAGTGGCTTGGCGGCATCCTCTTGCTGACAGGCTTCGAGCATGGCTGCCAGATTGCCGTATTGCTGCAACAGCTGGGTGGCTGTCTTGGGGCCGATCCCCGGAACCCCCTTGATATTGGAACCGCTGATACCGGTCAGGGCCCAGAAGTCGACCAGCTGAGCAGGGGCTACCCCATATTGCTGCTGGACGAAGGCGGCATCCAGCCAGCGTTTGTTGAAGTAGTCGCGCACCCGGATCTGCGGGCAGATCAGTTGGCAGAAGCCCTTGTCGGTGGAGATGATGGTCGCCTGATGGCCATGGCTGGCGATGCCGCTGGCCAGGGTGGCGATAAGGTCATCCGCTTCATCGGTCTCGGAGAGCAGGGCATCGACACCGCACTCCCAAAAGGCATCCTGCAGGGTCGCCAACCCCTCACGCAGTTCAGGGGGCATGGGGGTTCGCCCCTCCTTGTAGGCCGGATAGACCTCTTTGCGCCAGCTATGCACCTCGCCATCAAACACGGCAATGACATGGGTTGGCTCGCTATTGGCCAGCAGCTTGCGGCAGGTATTGATAAGGTTGGCGCGAGTTGCAACCAGCGCCTGGGCAGGGGTCAGTGCCTGCTGGGCCTGTACCGCGTGCAGACGGCGAATGAGATTGAGGGCATCGATGATGAGCAGGTGTGGCCGGATAGCTGACATGGGGCACTCTTGGCGGTAGGGACGCCCCATTGTAACAAACCGCTCGCCTTATGGGGGATTGATGGCAGTCGGGAAGGCATTGAGCCAATAAAGAGGGGCGCCGATGCGCCCCTCTGTCGATGATGTATCTGTACCCTAGCGGACGATTTCGTAGCAGGGCACATACTGGCTGCCCGGCAGCTTCATCCGCTGCTGCTTGACGAAACTCTCCAGCAGCTTGTCCATCAGGTGCATCAGCTCCTTGTCGCCGTGCAGCTTGAAGGGGCCTTTCTTCTCGATGGCGCGAATGCCCCCTTCCTTGACGTTGCCGGCGACGATACCGGAGAAGGCACGACGCAGGTTGGCTGCCAGCAACTGGGGCGGCTGGTTGCGGTGCAGATCCAGACTTGCCATGCTGGCGTGATCCGGCTCGAAGGGGAGCTGGAACTCCGGTTCAATCTTGAGGGACCAGTTGAAAGAGTAGGCATCGCCGACCGATTTGCGGTATTCGCGGATTTTCGGCATCGCCTCTTTCATCACCCGGGCCACTTCCGGTGCATCGCCGACAATGATCCGGTAGAGCTTGGTCGCCGGTTCACCTAGGGTCGCCTTGATGAAGTCGTCGATGGCACGGAAGTAGTCGGCACTCTCTTTCGGGCCGGTCAGGATGATGGGCATCGGCTGCCGCTCGTTGGCCGGATGCATCATGATGCCGAGCAGATAGAGCAGCTCTTCGGCGGTGCCGACTCCGCCCGGGAAGATGATGATGCCATGGCCGAGGCGCACGAAGGCTTCCAGCCGTTTCTCGATATCCGGCAGGATCACCAGCTCGTTGACGATGGGGTTGGGCGGTTCGGCCGCGATAATGGAGGGCTCGGTCAGGCCGATGTAGCGCCCGTTGCGTACCCGTTGTTTGGCATGGCCGACGGCGGCCCCCTTCATCGGACCCTCCATGGCGCCAGGGCCACAGCCGGTACAGATGTTCAGCTCACGCAAGCCCAGTTCGCTGCCCACGGCGCGGGTGTACTGGTACTCGATCTCGTTGATGGAGTGGCCACCCCAGCAGACGATCAGGTTGGGATCGGCGCCAGGCAGGATCACCTTGGCGTTGCGCAGGATGGCGAACACCACGTTGGAGATATGAGTCGAATTGGTGAGGTTGACCAGCCGGTTCGATTCAAGCTGGTTGGAGACATAGAGAATGTCGCGCAGCACCGAGAAGAGGTGCTCCTGAATACCACGAATGATCTCGCCATCGACGAACGCGTGCTCGGGGGCGTTGAACAGTTCCAGCTTGACCCCGCGCTCGCGCCGGATCACATGAATGTCGAATGATTTGAAGCGCTCCAGGATCTCCTTGGAGCTGTCGGTATGGCTACCGGAATTGAGCACTGCCAGCGAGCAGTTGCGAAACAGTTGATAGATATCGCTGGAGGCAGTCTGCTTGAGGCGATCCACCTCAAGCTGTGACAGCAAATCCATGCTGCCGACGGGATTGATGTGCGTAATCATAGGTTCCCCTTTACTCACTTGTTATCGTTGTGTTTTTTCCCTGGGGAGAAAAGGGATGCCATGTTGCATCCCCTGAGTTTGATAGTAGTGGCAACGGAGGGGGGAGGGAAATAGGGCGACGACTGTTCGCTGTTTTTTTAGTCACCACTCAGGCCAGTGTCACTTGATCCCGACCTGCGTTCTTGGAGTGGTAGAGCGCTCTGTCCGCCCGTTCGAACACATCGGAGGGGTTGTCACCATCCTTGAACAGGGTTGCGCCGATGGAGATGGTGATCTCCACCTTGGCATCGCGAAAACGGAACGGGATGCTCTTGATGGTCTGGCGCAGGGTTTCCAGCGGCTTCTGGAACTTGTCCGGGTTGATATTGGGCAGCAGCACCACGAACTCTTCGCCGCCGAAACGGGCGATGAAGTCAGTGTCACGCAGGGCGCTCTGCAGCGCTTTGGCAACAACCTTCAACGCCTTGTCGCCGGCCATGTGGCCATAATTGTCATTGATGTTCTTGAAGTGATCGATGTCGATGATCGCCATGCAGAGCGGAGTGCGGTAGCGAAGCCAGCGCTTGAACTCCTGCTCCAGCCGCTCGTCGAGGGCGGCCCGGTTGTGTACCTGAGTCAGGCTGTCGAGGAACAGCTTGTGCTTCTGAATGGTCAGCCGCTTCTTGTATTCGGCGGTCTCATCCTTCATCAAGCGCAGCTTGGACTCCATGGTGGAGAGGCGGGTGAGCAGGTGACGTTCCCGTGCTGCGGTACTTTCCCGTTCTTGCAGCAGCAGATTGATGGCGCCCATATGGCCGGAGATGGCACGCTTGAGCGCATCGATGGAGTTATGGCTGGCCAGGGAGTGGTCGATCGCCTGCAGTTCGCAGACCAGAGCTTCGCGGGTTTCACGGGTTTCATTTTGTAGCGCACGCCCCTCATCGAGGGATTCGGTAAAGCCGACATGCACTGCTGACAGGCTCTCGTTGAGGGAGCTGAGAAAGGCGCGGGAGGCTTTGCGCTCCTCGCGGGTGCCTTCGATGATAAGTTCGATGACCTGCATACAGGTCTCTGCCAGCATGGCAGGATTGATGCCGATCAGCAGTTGACGGCGGATATCCCCGAGGCTCTCGCCAATTGAACCGGCGAAATCAAGTTCGGTGATCAGCCGCTGCAGTTCGTCTGCGATACGCGCATGATCTTTGAGGTCAAACGGCTCAACATCAGGTTGGGGTTCACAACCGGGCTCGCTCTCTTGCTGTTGGGGCGCTGAAGAGCCGGACAGTGGCTGGCTTGGCAGCAGCTGGATCTTGATCGCCTGCTGATAGAATTCAAGCAGGCGGATCACCTTCTTTTGATGATCGGCAATACCATAGCCGGCGGGGCTTTTCAGAAATTCCTTGAGGGATTTTCGGGTCTCTTCCGGGAAGCCCTTGATGGTTTTTAGCTGTTTTGAGCCAAGATCAATGGCTGCCTGGGTCAGGGTGAGCGACTCTTCCAGTGCATTGCTGTGCTGCTGCAGCAACTTCTCGATGGCAAGTAGCTCTGCATCCAGCGAGGTGAATGCGGGATTGCTATCCAGTCTCTGCTTGAGCTTGGCGAAGCGATTGTCCAGCTCACGATCGAAGCCGCGGCAAGAGAGCATCAGCTTGTTGATAAACTGGATGCCACGAGCTCGCTCTGCATCGGAAAAGGAGAGAACGCCGTCGAGCTCCAGCTGTTTTTGCTGGAGGGATTCCCTGAGCCTGGCCAATTGTCCTGCTACGGCAGCGATGTCATTCATTATCAGGTCGCCCTGTTGTCATTATTGTTTTTGGTGTTGGATAGCAACAGTGGCCGAACCCGAGGTTGAGTGTCGTCTGTTATCTATTATTTGCCGGCTGGCCTTCAGCCGCTTGCATCCTTGCGAGGCTGGGCCAGTTAACCCATTGCTTTTCATGAGAAGAATTGACTTTTACCAGCCCCTTGTCAATTGCCATCAAGCCGCATTGCCACACATCCCCATTAAAAAATGCAGCCTGCTGGCAATCGATGGCGGCGAGCTCCAACCAGGCGTTTTGCCGGTATTTTTCACTGAGCTGAATGGCTCCCGACAGGGCGAGATAGCAGAGGTCGAACAGGCCATTGTGATCGAGCGCGGTCGCCGCCTTGGGCAGGAAGGGGTGGCTGACAATCCCCAGGCTTATCTGGCGATCAAGCTCGTATTGGCAAGGGAAGGCGGCGATGGCGGTTAGCAGGTCTCCCGCAAGTTGATGCAGGTTGGTCACGTGGCGCTGCGGCACAACGTACAGCATGTGCCCTTCCCGCAAGTCATAGATACGGCCATCTTGCGGGGTCAGGGTATCCATATAGATGCCGAACGCCTGCTCGATTTCACGGCTGGCCTGATAGCCGTGGCGCTCCAGCGTATTGACCAGGAAGGGTACCCGGAACAGCAGATAGTGCAGCTTGTCATCGAATTCACTGTGCTCTTCGCTCAGATACCAGCGCTCCGATTTCAGCTGGCGTTTTGCCATCTCCCGCGGCCAGCGATTCATCAGCCGCTGCCAGTTGGCAAGTCCGGAGCGGGGTTCGATCAGCAGGGCCTCGCCAGTGCGTTTCAGTTGCAGACGGGCGGTACGCAATTTTAGCCAGAGGGTGAAGAAGAGGTAGATGAAGAGCGCCAGCAGCAGGCTGGTGGTAATGCTCGACCAGAGATAGCGCTCCTGCTGGTGCTGGCTGTTGTTAAGCTGCTGCTCCAGCTCCTTGATGTGTTGTACCCGTTCAACCTGGACATAGTTGTCGCGGATCGCAGCCTGCTCCTGATCAATTTCCTGCTGGCGAACCTCTTCTCCCAAACGATGGAAGCGCTTGTAACTGTCGAGGGCCTGGTGCAGGTATCCCTTCTGCTCATACGCAAGTGACAACAGGCGGAATACTTCGTACTGGCGGCGAGTGTCGCCTACCTGATTGGCCAGTGCCCGGGCATTTTCCAGCTGCAGGATGGCGATGGCCGCCTCCTGCTTCTTCAGATAGAGCTCGCCGAGCAACAGCAGGGTATCGATCAGCGGCTCTTTGGCATCGCCCAACTCGTGGGACTGCCGGGCTGCATTGAGGTAGTTGCCGGCCAGCGAGAGGTTACCGCTTTGCAGATAGGTTTTGCCAATCTCGTACTTGAGCAGAGAGGCCTGCGGCCGACTGCTTCCCTCATCGAGCAAATCCAGCGCATTGAAGAAGTAGACCAGCGCCATATTGAGGTCGCCCTGATCACGGTTGAGTCGGGCCAGCACGATAAGTGAGTCGCATAGCAGTGACGGATTGCCGATGGAGTGAAAATAGTTGGCCGCTTCATTGGCATATTGCAGCGCTTTCTGGGGCTCCTGCTCTTGCTGATAGAGTTTGACTATCTGGTTGGAGAGCAAGCCGAGAAAGAGCGGGTCGTTGAGATTCTTGGCCTGCTGCTGGGCATCGATATATTCACCCAATGCCAGCTGGGGTTGTTGCAGCACACGATAAAGGTCGCCGCTGATGGCGCTGACCCAGGCGCTGGCAAGAGGATTGGCGGCTTTGGCAGCCCAGATCCTTGCATCCGCCAGATGGGTCTTGGCGTCTTCAAGATGCTGATTTTCAATCTCGTAGCTGGTGCGTTGCAGGCGGCTATAGATCTGTAACTGGCTCTGTTTGAGGTCGGGACGGGCCAGCTGTTCGTCCAATTGTTCCAGCAGGATACGGCTGTTGTTCTGGCCATCTTGCCTTAGCCCCTGGCTACGGATTTTGAGATAGAGGGCGTGGGCCTTGAGTTCGGGTTGGCGCTCTCTCTCCGCCAGCTCCATCGCCTTGTCGAGGGTTTGCTGGGTAGCTTGATATTGGCCAAGCTGGATTCGGCACTCCCCTTCAAGCAGGTGTGCTCCGATGGTTTGCGAAACGGTGCTGTAGCTGAGCAGAGGCTCGCGATAGCCGAACTCCTGACGATTACTGATGATTTGCTGGGGATTCTTGGCCGCACGCGTCAGAAAGGCGGAGGTGATCTGAACACATCTGGCAGGGTCGGTCAGCACCAGTGATTGGGCCTGTTGCAGATCCAGGGATAGTTGCTCCTTGTCCAGATCCAGATTTGGAGCGGACAGAGAAGACATCATCATAGCCAGAAAAAACAGTTGATTCATTGGATTAAGGACGGCGCAGAGGTGTTGGCATGTTATCCAAGCCCACCCCTGCGAGTCCAGCGTTTACTGATGGTGTGCTCAGGCTCCTTTGTAGCCGGATGCATCAAGGCGCCAGCAGGGTTGAGATAGCAGGGCGCTGTGGTGTGATACCGGGAAGCCCTTTATCAACGTCTGCTCTTATTGACGGATCAGACGCAGGTTGGTTGGCACGGCTTCGAAATCGGAGCGGAACGGGTTGATGTCGAGGCCGCCGCGGCGGGTATAGCGTGCATAGACGGTCAACTGCTCAGGCTGGCAATAGTGCTTGAGGTCGATAAAGATCCGCTCGATGCACTGCTCGTGGAACTCGTTGTGTTGGCGGAACGAGATGAGGTAGCGCAGCAGCTTCTCCCGATCGAGTTTCGGCCCCTTGTAGCGGATTACCACGGAGCCCCAGTCGGGCTGGCTGGTGACCAGGCAGTTGGATTTGAGCAGGTGGCTGTGCAGAGTCTCTTCAACCTGCTCGCTGCCGACCGCCCCTTGCAGCAGGGACGCATCAAACTCGTAATTGTCTACCTCGATATCCTGCTCATCAATGCACTCGCCGGGCAGCAGGGCAATCTGGTGCGGCGCCTTGTCGAGGGGGAACAGGGTCACCTTGACGGTCTCACCGGCACAGGCACTCAGATCCTTGGTCAGCATGGCGGCGACTGCCTCGATAGAGTCGCAACGGGTCTGGTTGAAGGAGTTGAGGTAGAGCTTGAAGGATTTGGATTCGATCAGGTTCGCACTGGTGGCCGGAATGGCCACTTCACCCACCGCCACCATCGGCTTGCCCTTGGCATTGAGCCAAGAGAGCTCATAGAGGGTCCAGACATCGCAACCGCTAAAGGGCAGGTCATCGCCCAGCTTGAGATCATCCCGGTTCAGGCTACGTGGAACCGGCTGCAGCAGGGAGGGGGTGTACTGGCTGATGTAATCGGATTGCTGGCCCAGGCTCAGGCCGGTCAGGGCGCTGGCCCCGGCGTATCTATCTTGTTTGCTCACAGGGTTGCTCACGTAATGTGCTCATGATGAGTGGAATGAAACGGGCCATTGCAGGGCCGGATGGTTGCAGCCGCTTGGCTTGGGCGTCGGCCTCTCTGTATCCCGGGTTCTGTTTCCCGGGTCACTAGGTCGGCTGGCAACCTTGTCTGTTACCGGGTTTGGTGGTGCAATAGCGGACTTTGCCAGCAATTGTGGGGATTTTCGATGTCGGATCAAGTTTTGTCTGCCCTGGAGCACTTTTTTGCCCGCTGGCAACGGGATGGCGAGGCCAGACGAGGCCTGCCCCTGTGCGAGTGGGAGGCGGACTGGCGTTCCCCCTGCCAGCTTGGTGAGCCCGCCGATGGTCGGGTGGCCTGGCGTCCTCACCATCGCTCCGAGCCCGCCGATTTTACGGCCATGGCCGATGCCCTTGAGCTGACAATTCATCCCAGCGCCATTGCCCTGTTCGGGCACTGGTTCAGCCGCCCCATCCCCTGCCTCTTCAAGGGGTTGCGCCTTGAACTGATCCTGCCGTGGAACGAGGCGGATCTCGACCTGCTCAAGGAGAACCTCATCGGCCACCTGCTGATGCTGCGCAAGCTAAAACGAACCCCCTCCATCTTCATTGCCACCACCCGCAACGAGATGACGCTCATCTCCCTTGATAACGAGAGTGGTCAGGTGTGGCTGGAGTGGCTCGATTCTGGTCGCCGTCTGACGTTGGCGCCCTCCTTGCCAGCGTTTTTGGAACGGCTGGAGACGTTACCGCAATAGCACCTGTTCGAGCCAAGGTTACTCATCGGAGCGAAAAGAGCCTTGCCATGCGGCAAGGCTCTTTTTTATGGCATCGTGTACAGGGAACGCGCTTAATCCTTGAAATCCCAGGAGAGGTTGGAGACCAGACGGCAGCTGTCGCACTTGAAGTCGAAGATCTCGTGCAGTGGCTCTGCCAGCGCCCACTCACCGCCACAGCTGGGGCAGGGGCGCGCCTTCTCCTCGGCAGCGCTCAGCCCGCCCACCCGATAGAGGTAGTAGTAGGTGGGGATGCCGCTCAGCACTTCCAGCCGCTTGGCCAGATCGGTGCCGCGCCGGTAGAGGCGGCTGCCCACTTCGCCGATTTCGTGCAGCGCCGCATGTTCGGCGATGGAGCCGTTCATCTGTAACTGATCACACGCCTCCCAATCCTCCTGCCACTTGATGATCTGTTTCTGATCGCCGTTGGCGACCGCGGGCAGTTGGTAGAGCGGAATGGGGGCGAAGTGGTCGCCACAGCGCAGCGGCGAGCAGGTATGCAGGAAGCTGGTGTAGAGCAGCATCCAGCTCGGCCGCTCGCCCTGCTGGCCGCAAGGATCTGTGCTGTCGGAGAGCAGATCCGCCCCCTGCAGCTGGAGTTTGGGCGCCAGCAGCCCGGCCTGATTGAGCTGCTGTTCGGCCAGCTTGACCTGATCGCTCTGGTTGTCGGGGTGCAGGCTATCCTGCTCCGGGCAGACCACCCGACTGACGAAATAGCCGTCGTGCATGCTGGTGGGGAACTCCCGCCCGAGGATCTGGCCCTGATAACGCAGCATGTCGAGGTAGTTGACGATGGCCCGCTCGGCGTCGCCAAGGGAGGTATCGCGGTAACACTCAAAGCAGAGTTCGACGATATACATGGTTCAGCCTTGCCCCTGCTGGAGGAGCAGGTCGGTCAGGCGATCCACCTTCTGTTCGATGCGTGCGAGCTGTTCGGCGAGTTGCTGCAGGGTGAGCTCCGGCGCTGGCTGGGGCACGGCCTCTGGCAGGAGCTCGCTCTCGGCGGTCGCGACGGGTTGCTGCTTCCACTGGCTCAGCACTTTCAGCAGCTCGGCCATCGGCACCGGCTGGGTAAGGCGGGCCTTGATCATGGCGGTGGTGGGTGTCAGGCCCTTGGCGGCCAGCTCGTTGGCAATTCGGATGATCTCGTGGGCGGACATAAGCATGCTCTGGGTGAGAAGGGGGGGATCGATATCGGGGCGGGATCTTAACCAAAGCCGGCAGGGGAGGAAAGGGGCGGGCGGCTAGCGGGGCTGGCGCAACATCACATCGAGCTGGTCGATCGCTTCACACCAGTCGGAGTCGTTCCACAGGGCATCGCGCAGAAAGCTTGCCTGGGCGGCGTTCCAGAAACCGGCCTCCGGTAGAAGGGTCTCATTGTCGAGGTGATGGTCGTGCACAAAGCGGTGCAGGCTCAGCTCGTCGTTGGCCATCCCGAGCTGGGCAAACAGGGCTGGCAGATCGTGGACAAGGGGTTTCATCTCGTCTCTCCCTTTGTTTAATCCCTGAGATTATAGACAGGCACAGCCATCGGGCGCAGAGACGAGATTGGGGATCAGGCTGAGGGGATTCGATGGGGCGGCAGATCAACGCCCACGACGTGCAGCCCCTGCATCTTGAGGGTGCCCTGATAGTGGCTCTCGCCATCGCTGGAGAATTCAAACTGATAGTGGGTCAGCAGCCGTAGGGGATTGCGGGCCAGCTCCCGCCGGTTGCGGGCCAGCGACAGCAGTTGCAGGTCATGGTGCTGGCAGTAGCGGCGCATGTATTGCCAGGCCACTTCTGCCTGTTGGCGTTGCAGCCAGAACAGGCCGGCTACGGCAATCAGCAACAAAATTCCGAGCATCTCTCCCATAGGCGGGCTTCCTTATCGTGATGTCGATAACCGGGAGTCCTGCTCGGCACTCCCGATCTCTTTTTCTATTTCCCGCCGTGTTGCCTCGTGGCGTGAGGGGGAGGCGAGGGATCAGGCCGAGGCAAACAGACGGCCGATGGCCTTGCCCAGCGCATCGCTGCGCTCGGGGTCGCGCAGTCTGGCCAGCATATCATTGCGCAGGGCCGGTAAAGTGACCAACTCGGCAAAAACCTGATTGAAGAACTGGGTCGGTTGTAGCGCCAGCTGTTCCAGATAGTAGCTGAGCAGATTGGCATCTTTCAGATCGGGCCAGAGCCGACCGGCGATGGCGAGCAGTAGCGCAGGGCTTGGCTGGGTTTGCAGCAGGGTCAGCAGCTTGTTGGTGCGCAAAGTGCTGCCGGGGCAGGAGGCCATGGCGCGGCAGAGGTAGGCCAGGGTCTCCGGGTTGGGGGCGGCGCACTCCTGCTCCTTGCCGATCCGCTCGAGCAGGGCCCCTTGGACTGCCGGCGGCAGCGGGGCGTTTTCAAGGCTCTGGCAGAGGGCGTAGAGCGGCTCTTGCGGCAGTTTGGGCAGTGCCTTGCAGATCAGCGCCAGATTGCGCTCATCATGCAGCCGCTCGGCCAGATCGGCAAAGCCCTGCAGCCCCAGCGTTTGCCAACCGGTGTCGTTGGGTGCGGCCAGATAGTGACAGAGGGCATCGTAATAGGCCGAAGGGGCCTGCTCCAGCTGGCGCGCCAGTTTGGCGTGCAGACTGGCCATTTTTGCCTCTGCCGGGCGGAAGGTGTAGGGATTGTCGGCCAAGCGCTGGGCTTTCTCTTCATCCAGATCGCCGGTGAGCTTGTAGCCCAGGGTCTCCACCACCTGATCCATGAACAGCTTGGGGCCATTTGACATCAGCAGGCCGCGCTCATCGAGGGCAAACTTGAGGAACCAGAGGTAGTGGCGAGACTCGCTTGGCTGGAAGAAGTGTACACCGAGCCAGGCGTGCTGTTGCAGCGGCCAGGGATAGGGCTCCTGCTGCTGTTCGATGCGCACAAAGGTGTCGCTTGCCAGTGGCCGCACCTGGCGGCCCATGTCAAACAGCTGGAACTGGGTGCCAGCCTGAGTCAGAAATTCGGTCAAGGTATTGATGGCAGTAGGCGTCACAGACATGGTGAGATCCGGCTAATGGTGATGCGGGCCGATTATAAGGCCCTTGCCGAGGATAGCCAGTGGCAGCAGACGTGCGCTGCGGCAGATATCAACATGGCAGCCATGCGGGGGGAGGTGTATAGTATCGCCCTTTTTTAAAGGCGGTAGGCCGCGCTGGCTGCTGTGTATGTCGACGAGCCGGCTGAATCGCCGGTGCTGCGTGACGGAATTTATTTGCATCCTGGCTGACCCTGTCGGGTCGGCGGATCAATCTGTGGTTATGAGGAAGAGAGCGAGATGAATCAATATTTGCTGGTAGCTGGCCTGTTGGGGGAACTCACCGCCGAGTTGCAGCGCCTTGAGCGCTGGCAAGCTGACCATCCCGGTGACGAAGCCCTGGCAAGCACCCTGCCTTTTTGTGTCGATACCCTGAGCTTTGATCAGTGGCTGCAGTTCGTGCTGATCCCGCGCATGGAGCAGCTGGTGATGTTGCAGGCGCCGCTGCCCACCAGCGTATCCCTCTATCCCATGGCCAGCGAAGTCTACAAAGAGGATCTGGCCGAGGCAGAAGCGCTGCTGCGCCTGATCGCCCGCTTCGATCTGCTGCTTTCCGGCAAAGTGATCGAACAATGATGCCTGCGCAAACTCGAGAAGAGAGTGACCTGAAGCTGACTCTGCTCTATCAGGATGAGTGGCTGGTGGCGGTCAACAAGCCGTCCGGTCTGCTGGTGCATCGCAGTTGGCTCGACAAGGGCGAGACCCGTTTTGCCATGCAGATGACCCGTGATCTCATCGGCGGTCGCCATGTCTATCCGGTGCATCGCCTCGATCGGCCCACCTCAGGCGTGCTGCTGTTTGCGCTCGATCCGGTGATTGCCCGCGCGCTGACCGAAGCCTTCACCCAACGTCAGGTACACAAGGAGTATCTGGCATTGGTGCGCGGCTGGGCGCCCGAGCAGGGGGTGATCGACTATCCCCTCAAGGAGCAGTTGGACAAGATTGCCGATGCCATGAGCAACCCGGATCGTCCGGCACAGGATGCCGTCACCACCTTCCGGCGCCTGCATCAGGTCGAGCTGCCCCACGCGGTCTCCAAGAAGCATCCCACCAGTCGTTACAGTCTGGTCCGATTGTTCCCGAAGACCGGCCGCAAGCATCAGCTGCGCCGCCATATGGATCACCTGTTCCACCCCATCGTCGGGGATACCACCCACGGGGATGGTCGTCACAACCGTTTCTTTCGCGAGCACTTCGGTTGCGAGCGGCTGCTGCTGGTGGCCCGCACCCTGAGCTTTACCCATCCTGTGCTCAAGGTGCCGATGCGGATCCAGGCGCCACTCGGTCAGGATGTGCTGCGCCTGTTTGCCGAGCTGGGCTGGCCCGCCAGCGAGAGCGACTACTAAGCGCCTGATCCTCAACCCTGAATCGGTGGCATCTGACGCCAGCTTGCTGATAGAGTTGCTAAAAGAGTGACTCAAGCAGGGAGAGGAGAATGGCGCAGATCGATATTGTGGTAGGAACTGTCTATGGCGCAGCCATGCTGGTGGCTGAGACCTTGGCAGATGAGCTGGAACGCAAGGGGCATCACTGTGCCCTGCACGAAGAAGCACGGCTGGCGGACATAGACCCCGGCCGTTTTTTATTGCTGGTCAGTGCCACTACAGGACAGGGGGACATTCCTCCCAATCTGCAGCCCTTTGCCAGCGAGCTGGCTGACAAGGCGCCCTGGCTCAAGGGGCTGCGGTATGCCCTGATTGCCATGGGCGACAGCAGCTATGACCATTTTTGTGGCGCGGGCCGTCGGCTGGACGGATTGCTGCAAGAGCTGGGCGCCACGCGAGTGATTCCCCCGCTGGAGCTAGATGCTACCGTGCACGATGAACCCGAACAGGTGGCACTCAGCTGGCTGAAAAAATGGGATATTCAGCCCTGAATATTCTCTGAAATAGAGCCATATCAATCCCCTGATCCTTAACCGGCAGGGGATTGTTATTTGCACAAATGTCATCTCACTCAGCAAGCATATTCCCCACTCTTATTGTCGATAGTGACGGAGGGATATTTTCCCCTTTTGGCATTCCATCGGTGTAATGGTTTCAAGCGTACCGCAGACCCGTCGTCCAAATAAAAGTTCAATCTTGAAAGCGATCTCAGTCATGTTTTTGTCATTCGAACGTAAAATAATGACTTTGGTTCAGTCGCGAATTAATTGCTGGTAACGCTTTCAGGTTTGCCATAATTGCTTGTTTTGTGGTTTTATTGGTTTGCTATTGCTTTTATGGTCGGTTTTTTGCTGGTTGGTGTTGTGGCGATCGTTTGCCGAGCGATTTGTCGCCATTTTGTGAGTCGCTTCATATTTGTCGTGAAATACGCTCCCTATAATCAACCTCGGTTATCACCAACAGGATTTCATGGTGATAAGAAGTTGAATATTCAGGATCACACTCCTCACTGCGGGAAATAAGGAATATGACAATGAAAATGAAGTGGCTCCCGATTGCAGCAGCTGTTACTGCCGCCCTGGCTTCCCAAGCCGCCTTTGCCGTAGATTTCCACGGTTACTTCCGTTCCGGCGTCGGTGTTTCCGGCGACGGCGACATGGTTAAATACAACGTCAATAAAGTTGGCCGTCTGGGTAACGAAAATGATACCTACGGTGAAGTGCAACTGGGTCAGGAAGTATTCAACAAAGATGGCAAGACTTTCTATGTTGATTCCATGTTTGCCATGGCTTCCAACGGTTCAAACGACTGGGAAGGTACCGGTACTGTTTGTAACTTCGATGCCAAGCAGTGCAATGGTGATTCCGACTTCGCTCTGCGTCAGTTCAACGTACAAGCCAAAGGCTTGCTGAACTTTGCTCCTGAAGCAACCCTGTGGGCTGGTAAGCGTTACTATCAACGCCATGACATCCACATCTCCGACTTCTACTACTGGAACATCTCCGGTGCCGGTGCTGGTATCGAAGGCATCCAGGCTGGTCCGGGTAAAGTATCTTTCGCATGGGTACGCAACGATCGCAGCGCTGCCGATGTGTTTGGCCAGTACACCCAAACCGGAGTGGATGGCAACGGTAACCCGACCTATCAGAAGAATGAAGATCTGAACGTTAACACCTTGGATCTGCGTTATGCCGGCATCCCGCTGTGGACCGATGCGTCCTTGGAACTGGGCGTTGACTATGCTCTGGTCAATGAGACCAACGATCAGAAAGCACTGAAAAAGAATCCGCAAGATGGCGTGATGCTGACTGCTGAACTGACCGCTGGCATCCTCGGTGGTTTCAACAAAACCGTGCTGCAATACGGTACCGAAGGTTACTCCAAGACCATGGCTTTCTATGGCGATGGTTCCTGGTACGGCGCTGAAGCCAAAGACGGTGCTGACGGTTTCCGTATCATCAACTGGGGCGTTGTTCCGATGGGCAACTCCTGGGAGATGGGTCACCAGCTGGTTTACGGTGTAGGCAACGAAATGTGGGACGGCAACGACAAGTGGGAAACCATGTCTGTTGTTGTTCGCCCGATGTACAAGTGGGATGACTTCAACAAGACCATCTTTGAAGGCGGTTACTTCAAGGACAACAACAAGTCCACCAATGGCAGCGAAGACAAAGATGCCGGCTACAAGCTGACCCTGGCTCAAGCCTGGTCTGCTGGTTCCAGCTTCTGGGCCCGTCCGGAAATCCGTGTGTTCGCCTCCTACCTGGCTAACGACGAAGACAAGAAAGTCTTCGAAGGCAATACCTCCAAAGACACCTACCAGTTTGGTGTGCAAGCAGAAGCTTGGTGGTAAGCAAAAGTTTAAGTTAAGTTAGTGACTGCCCCCTTATGGGGGCAGTTTTGTTTCGCCGGATCACGGCCACCGGATTATGGAGATAAGAAAAATGAAACGGGTAAAGATGTCTATTGCAGCCGTAATCACTGCGCTATTAACCGGTTGTGCCGGCAACATGGTTGTTCCTCTGCAAGAACATGGCTCTATCTTGAGCGATGCAGATCAAGCCAAGCAAGCGTTGGCCAAAGCCTCCAGCTGCTGTGTGGCGTTTAAAGATTTCAGTTATGCCCCTTTGCCTGAGGGTGAGACCTTGCTGGCCATCGATGGCAAGCAACCCACTTTTCAGTTTGATGAGGGGATGAGTTACTTTGCGGCTTATCGCCTGCCGGCCAACACCGGTAATCTGGCGATCAGCCTGGCATCACAGGTGAGCAAAACCGTGATGGTGCCCAAAGTCATTATGCTGGATGCCGAGTTCAAGGTGACTCGCGTACTGGGTGAGTCTGTATTCAGTTATCAGCCTGCTCACCTGCTCGATAACGACCGTATCGAAGGGCGTCTCTTTGTTGACCGCAGCATGCCTGGCAACCCGGCCAGCGAAACATACATGATCGTCTATGCGCCTGCGGACCAACTCTCTGGCAGCACAACAATCCTTCATCCATCAAAAGCGTTTGCTCGTGCTAATGGTACCGTTGAGCCTGATATCAAGGATCCGGTGATCCCGCACTCCCCTTGGGGTTTGGTGCAGATCAAAGTCAAAGATATGGCCCGTGGAAGTGGTCTTGAAGCGGTATTCAAACCCGAATATGCCGATAAGGTGGCCATGAGCCAGGGTCAGCAGGTTGCCGCGATAGCGACGACTGCAGCCGTTACCACAACTGCAACAGCTGCGGTCGCAGCCAAACCTGCTCCTGCCATGCTGAGTGAAACAGAAGCCTTCTACCAGAGCCAGATCGAAAAAGCGGTCAAGGCGGGGGATATCGACAAGGCGATGAAGCTGGTGAACGAGGCCGAGCGGGCCGGTTCAACCAAGGCAAAAAGCGTGTTTATTGATGCGGTCAAGCGCTCGCAAAAATAGAGTAATACGACCGTTTGCTGGTCAGATATATTTGTTGAGGCCTCCCTTGTTGGAGGCCTTTTTAATCGGTAGACTGTAATAAATAAAAATCAAGCTGTTACGTTTAGTTACAATTGGTTTCCGTTCGGTATAATTGGCATTATTAAAATACAAAGTGAAACTGCTATTTATATGTCTTTGTAATAAAGTGATAATGCGGATTATTAACTTATATTAGAGGTGTTTTTTAGCCGCTAAACAAGTTGTGATCTTCCCTCCAAATTCAATATTCCCCCGCCTTCGAAAGCAGCAATTTATGACCCGCTGGGTTATATTCTGATGGTCAAAATAAACAAGCCCGACTCGAAGATATCTGAATGAATCAGTGCTTATTTCATCCAGATAGATCGTTCAGGGACGACAATCCATTCAGGAGCGCACACAATGTTCAAAAATGCTTTCTCTAATCTGCAAAAGGTTGGTAAGGCGCTGATGCTGCCAGTATCAGTCTTGCCAGTCGCAGGTATTCTGCTGGGGGTGGGTGCTGCCCACTTCAGCTGGATGCCGGAAATTGTCTCCCAATTGATGGAGCAAGCCGGTGGTTCTGTATTTGGCCAGATGGCCCTGCTGTTCGCAGTGGGTGTTGCTCTGGGCTTTACCAATAACGACGGTGTATCAGGTCTGTCAGCCATCGTTGGCTACGGCATCATGGTCGCAACCCTGAAGGTCATGGCACCTGTGATGGGTGTTGAAACCATCGAAACCGGCGTGCTGGGTGGTATCCTGGCCGGTGGTATCGCTGCCTGGGCGTTCAACCGCTTCTACAAGATCCAGCTGCCAGAGTACCTAGGCTTCTTCGCGGGCAAACGTGCCGTACCCATCATCACCGGTTTCCTCTCCATCGGTCTGGGTGTGATCCTGTCCGTGATTTGGCCGCCAGTGGGTGGCGCCATCGGTGCCTTCTCTGACTGGGCTGCCAACCAGAACCCGGTACTGGCCTTCGGTATCTACGGCGTGGTTGAGCGCTCCCTGATCCCGTTCGGTCTGCACCACATCTGGAACGTACCGTTCTTCTATCAGGCTGGTACCTGCGTCAACGGTGCCGGTGAAACTGTTCACGGTATCATGACCTGCTTCCTGACTGCTGATGACGCGTCCCGCGCTGCCGGTAACGGCTTCGGTCAGCTGGCTGGTGGCTATCTGTTCAAAATGTTCGGTCTGCCTGCTGCTGCGTTCGCCATCGCTCACGCTGCCAAGCCGGAAAACCGCGCCAAGATCGTTGGTATCATGGCCTCTGCAGCCCTGACCTCTTTCCTGACCGGTATCACCGAGCCGATTGAATTCTCCTTCCTGTTCATCGCTCCGGTTCTGTACGCAATTCACGCTGTACTGGCTGGTCTGGCTTATGTGCTGACCAACTCTCTGGGCATCGTACACGGTCACACCTTCTCCAACGGTTTCATCGACTTCGTGGTGCAATCACCGCGTGCCGACAACATGCTGCTGCTGGTTGGTCTGGGTCTGGTTTACGCGGCCATCTACTACGTCGTATTCAGCTTCGTTATCCGTGCCATGAACCTGAAAACCCCGGGTCGTGAAGACGAGACTGCTGAAGAGGCCGTTGGCCAAGGCAAAGACGAGATGTCTGCTGCTCTGGTTGCCGCCTTCGGTGGTAAAGAGAACATCGCTTCTCTGGATGCCTGCATCACCCGTCTGCGTGTTGGCGTAAAAGATGTTGCCAAAGTTGACCAGGCTGGTCTGAAGAAGCTGGGTGCAGCCGGTGTGGTTGTGGCTGGTTCCGGCGTTCAAGCCATCTTTGGTACCAAGTCTGACAACCTGAAAACCGACATGGACATCTGGATGAAGAGCAACTAATTCTGTTGCCTGAATATCAGCGTGTTTGAAGAGGGAGGCGAAAGCCTCCCTCTTGCTATTTCTGGTTATGGATCGTGCGAGTCACAGCAGGTCGAACTCGGCAGGAGTCTCGTTACCCAAGATGCGATGTGTAACGGGATGCCCTATGTCGGCACAACCGCTGGTGTGCCTCGCTCGACTTATCGCATGTCATCACCTGATAAACCTATATAAAGTCAGCCAATAAAAAGAGCGCCACATTGGGCGCTCTTTAAGCAAGAGGGGGAGGGTTAGAGTTTCTCCAGATCCCGTTCGATTTCGCTGATCTTGTTTTGTACCACTTTTTCCAGATGGCGCAGGTCGCGCAGGATCTTTTGCTTGATGTCCGGGTCGGCCTGCTGATGGACGCCCTGGGTCAGGTTGTCCAGCTCATCCACCACATATTTGAGGTTGGCGTTGATCTCGGTGACATCCTTGTACTCATGGGTACCGGAATCGACCAGCATGGTCTTGCGCTGGCGTGGATACTTGAATTTGACACTCTTGGCGAAGAACTCGCCTTTCTGCTTCTTGAAGTAGATCTTGAGGATGTCGTGGTTGGCCTCCTGGCGCAGGGTATAGCTGTCGACGGAGGCGGGATCCTGGATCCCCAGGCTCTTCAGATTCTCGTACATCAGGCTTCCTCGGTTTGAAACGATCCTGTCCCATCCATCTTAACCGATGCCTCATGGCTTGCCTGTGACAGGGGCGCCAAAATGAAAAGGGCGCCATCAGGCGCCCTTTCATCACAGCAATGCTGATTACTCGTCGATGGAGCGCAGCAGGGCGTTGATGCCGACTTTGGCACGGGTTTTTGCATCGACCTTTTTGACGATCACCGCCGCGTAGAGGCTGTATTTACCGCACTTGGAGGGCAGGGAGCCGGAGACGACCACGGAGCCAGCCGGTACGCGGCCGTAGTGGATCTCGCCGGTTTCACGGTCATAGATGCGGGTGGACTGGCCGATGAAGACGCCCATGGAGATGACGGAACCTTCCTCGACGATCACCCCTTCAACCACTTCGGAGCGGGCACCGATAAAGCAGTTGTCTTCGATGATGGTCGGGTTGGCCTGCAGCGGCTCCAGTACGCCGCCGATGCCGACGCCGCCGGAGAGGTGGACGTTCTTACCGATCTGGGCGCAAGAGCCGACAGTAGCCCAAGTATCGACCATGGTACCTTCGTCAACGAAGGCGCCGATGTTGACATAGGAGGGCATCAGCACGGTATTGGGGGCGATAAAAGAGCCTTTGCGGGCGGTCGCCGGCGGCACCACGCGCACACCCGCTTCCTTGAACTGCTCGGCAGTGTAGTTGGAGAATTTGAGGGGAACCTTGTCGTAGTACTGGGCATCGTCGCCCTTAATGATGCCGTTGTCGTTGATGCGGAAGTAGAGCAGTACCGCTTTCTTCAACCACTGATGGACAACCCACTCACCGGCGATCTTCTCGGCAACCCGCGCCTTGCCGGAGTCCAGCAGGTCGATGGCTTGCAGGATGGCGGACTTGGTGGCGCTATCCACTGAGCCCGGAGTAATGGTGTCGCGGCGCTCGAAGGCCGCTTCAATGATCTGTTGCAACTCGGTCATGACAGGTTTCCTTTAAAAAATTCTGTTTGTTGTATCACACTTTTCCGACTGTTTTTAAGGGGTTGACCGGAATTCTTCCGGCCAGCGGCCATTTCTTCATCCTGTGTGCGCCAACCAGTTGTTTGGTATGGTAAAAAACGCCCGGCAATCAGCCTCTTTCGAATCACTCTTCGCTTAATCCAGTACCGACTGCTGGGGATTGAGCTGGTGTACCAGTCGCTCTTCCAATTGCTGTTGTTGCTCGGCGGTCAATGGTTCGCCATCGAGGCTGGTCAGGCTGAAAAAGTCCTCGACCCGCTCGCCGAAGGTAGCGATCTTGGCGGCATGCAGTGACAGACCACACTGCTGGAACACGGCACCGATCCGTGCCAGCAGGCCGGGAGTATCGAGGGCGGTCAGCTCCATCAGGGTGTGACGGCTCTCCCCTTTAGTGGGCGAAGAGCGGGGCAGGAAGACCACCCGGGTTGGCACGCTGAACTGGCGGTGGCGCCGTGACAGCGGCTTGTTGCGCAGTACCAGCTTGCCCGGCTCCTGCAGTGCTTTCTCCAGCGCCTTCTTGATGGTAGCGGTGCGGTTGGGGCTGATGGGTTCGCCGCTTGGCTCCAGTACCACGAAGGTGTCGAGCACGAAGTTGCTGCGCGAGTTCATGATCTGGGCGTCGTGGATGTTGAGGTTCTTCTGATCCAGCGCCGAGGCCACGGTGGCAAACAGATTCGGCGTGTCGCGGCAGTAGATAAACACTTCGCTGCCACCGCGGGTCGGGTGTTTGCCGATCAGCACCAGCGGCGCCGGGTTGTCGCCATGCTCGATGATGTGGCGGCAGTGCCAGGCGATCTGCTCCGGGCTGTGGCGCAGGAAGTAGTCGGCTTTGAAATCGGCCCAGAGCTGATTGATTGCCTCTTCCGATACATCCCGTTGCGCCAGCAGTTGCTTGGCCTGACGCTGGTTTTCGCGAATGCGCAGCCGCATGTCGGGCGGGTTCTCCAACCCCTGGCGCAGCGCCTTCTGGGTCGCGAAGTAGAGCTCCCGCAGCAGGGTGCCCTTCCAGTCGTTCCACAGGGTGTCGTTGGTGGCGCAGATATCGGCCACGGTAAGGCAGTAGAGCAGGTCGAGGTGCTGCTCGTCACGCACCTTCTGGGCAAAGTCGGTGACCACGTCGGGATCGTAGATATCGCGGCGCTGGGCGGTAACCGACATCAGCAGGTGATGGCGCACCAGCCAGGCGACCAGTCGGCTCTCGTAGCGATCCAGACCGTGCAGCTGGCAGAACTCCAACGCATCGACGGCGCCGAGCTCCGAGTGATCGCCACGCCGCCCCTTGGCGATATCGTGGAACAGGGCGGCGATGCTGAGCAGCTCCGGTTTGCGCAGCCGAGTGAACACATCGTGGCAGAGCGGATGGGTTTGGCGACTGGCCGGATTGGGAAACTGATGAATGTTCTTGAGCAGCCGGTGGGTGTGCTCATCCACCGTGTAGGCGTGGAACATGTCGAACTGCATCTGGCCGACGATCAGGTTCCACTGGGGCAGATAGGCGGCGAGGATGCCGTACTTGTGCATCAGGGTGAGCGGCAGGCCGATGCCGTTGGGGTGGCGCAGCAGCGCCATAAACAGGCGACGGCAGTCAGGCAAGTCCTGCAGCCAGCAGTTGAGTTTGCGGCGTGCCTCGCGCAGTTGGCGCAGGGTTGCCGAGTGGATGCCGGCAATCTCGGGATGCTGGGCCATCTGATAGAAGAGGCGCAGAATAGCGGCCGGTTCACGGCTAAACAGCTCCGCATCCACCGCATCGATGAGGCGGCCACGGAGCTGGAACTCGTCGGAGAGGCGGCGCACATCCATGGCGGTGTTGCCGAGGATCGCCTCGTCAAACAGCTGCAGCAGCATCTCGTTGAGCTCGGAGACCCGCCGCACCGTCTGGTAGAAGCGCTTCATCATCTGCTCGACCGGGGTGTTGCCTTCCCCTTCGAACCCCAGCATCTGGGCCACGGTGCGCTGGCGATCGAACAGCAGGCGGTTATCTCCCTTGTTGATGGCCATGTGCAGGGCAAAGCGCACCTTCCAGAGAAAATTCTGGCAGTCGAGTAGTTCGCGATACTCGGCGCGATTGAGAAAGCCGTGGCTGGTCATCTCGAACAAGGTGGTGGCGCCAAAGTGGCGGCGGGCGACCCAGGCGAGGGTCTGAATGTCGCGCAGGCCGCCCGGATTGCTCTTGAGATCCGGCTCCAGCTTGTAGGCGGTGCCGAGAAACTGCTGGTGCCGCTCCGCCTGCTCTTGGCGCTTGGCACGAAAGAAGGCTTCACTTGGCCAGAAGTGCTGGGGGCCGGTGGCCTCTTTCAGTTGCCGAAAGCCCTCCTGGCGACCTGTGATGTAGCGGGCCTCGATGAGGTTGGTGGCGACCGTAATATCGGCGCGCCCCTGCTCGAGACACTCCGCCACGTTGCGCACCGCCTGACCCACCTCCAGCTTGAGATCCCACAACAGGGTGATGAACTCGCCAATGCGTAGTCCCAACACTTCGTCCAGTTCGTCGCCGTCATAGAGGATCAGCAGGTCGATATCGGAGTGGGGGTGCAGCTCGCCGCGGCCATAGCCCCCCACCGCGATCAGGGTCAGGTCGCTCTTGTCGAAGCCAAACTTCTGCCACAGGCGGCAGAGCAACTGATCCATGTATTCGGAGCGGGTGGCAACCAGCTCGATAATGTTGTCGCCGGCATCAAAACGGGCGTGCAGCCAGCCGAGAAAGCGGCTCAGGTACTCTTTGCAGTTGTCGCGAGTGAGCTGATCATCGGGTAACAAATGGGGGGAAAGCAGGCTGGCGTCCATGGCATCTCACACGCAAGTGGCAGGCAAACGGCTGAAACAGAAGTAAAAACCCCGGCGCTTTGGAAGTTCAGGGCCGGGGTTCGATGTTAGCTGTGTTTGATGAAGCGGTCGATAGTGTCATCGGGGCGCAGGGTGAGCACCTCGCAGCCATCCTCGGTCACCAGCAGGGTGTGCTCCCACTGGGCGGAGTCGCCGCCATCCTTGGTGGTCACGGTCCAGCCATCCTTCGGATTGACCTTGCAGTGATACTTCTTGCTGTTGACCATCGGCTCGATGGTGAAGCACATGCCTGCTTTCAGCTCCAGCTTGCCACTGTTGCGGTAGTGCAGGATCTGCGGCTCTTCGTGGAACTCGGCACCGATGCCGTGGCCGCAGTAGTCACGCACCACGGAGAAGCCGGCCTTCTCGACGATGGGCTGGATCACGGCGCCAATTTCGGTGATGCAGGCACCCGGACGCACCTTCTTGATGGCAGCGTAGAGGCTCTCTTGCGCAACCTTGCAGAGCTGGCGGCGCAGCGGGGTGGTTTCCCCCACGATGAACATAGCCGAGGTATCGCCGTGGTAGCCATCCTTGATAACGGTGATGTCGAGGTTGATGATGTCGCCATCACGCAGCTTCTTGTGGTTCGGGATGCCGTGACAGATCACATCGTTCACCGAGGTACAGATGGATTTCGGGAAACCGTGATAGTTGAGCGGGGCCGGGATGGCCTGCTGCACGTCGACAATATAGTTGTGGCAGAGGGTGTTCAGTTCGTCAGTGGTGACGCCAGCTTTGACATGGGGCGCAATCATGACCAGCACATCGGCGGCCAATTGGCCGGCAACGCGCATCTTTTCAATCTCTTCCGGTGTCTTGATTTTAATGGACATGGGATCTCTCTTGGGACCTGATCGCGCATCTATCGATGTCCGGCAATCAGGTAATGAAAAATAGATGCGTTTGCAATCAGGCCAAAATTTTATCCGCAACCCCCGCGTACTTCCAGTGTGATTGTCATCACAGCGTCAAATGGCAGTCGCAACCTCCTCTGGCGGGATCCAGATTTACACCTGTTTAGAGTGTCGGCCGGTGGTGTCCTGAACAAAGTTATGGTATAAAGCGCGCCGGAATGGGGAACTTGCGTCCCGATTTCATCACCCTTACTTAAACAACACACACACATCGACACATATGCCGGGGTGCCTTAACGGGTCGGTTATATGGGATGTGTGGAGGCCTAACCCCAATACAGAGGTATAAAATGGCTAAAGTTTCTATGCGCGACATGCTGCAAGCCGGCGTTCACTTCGGTCACCAGACTCGTTACTGGAACCCGAAAATGAAATCCTACATCTTCGGTGCCCGCAGCAAAGTTCACATCATCAACCTGGAAAAAACCGTTCCGATGTTTGACGATGCCATGAACTTCATCAGCTCCGTAGCTGCCAAGAAAGGCAAGGTACTGTTCGTAGGTACCAAGCGTGCCGCGTCTGAAGCCGTAAAAGAAGCCGCTGAGCGTTGCGACCAGTTCTATGTTAACCACCGCTGGCTGGGCGGCATGCTGACCAACTGGAAAACCGTTCGTCAGTCCATCAAGCGCCTGAAAGATCTGGAAACCCAGAGCCAGGACGGTACCTTCGAGAAGCTGACCAAGAAAGAGGCGCTGATGCGTACTCGCGAAATGGAAAAGCTGGAGAAGAGCCTGGGTGGTATCAAGAACATGGGCGGCCTGCCTGACGTTCTGTTCGTTGTCGATGCCGACCACGAGCACATCGCTATCAAAGAAGCCAACAACCTGGGTATCCCGGTAGTTTCCATCGTTGATACCAACTCCAACCCGGACGGCGTTGATTACGTCATCCCGGGTAACGACGACGCTATCCGTGCCGTACAGCTGTACCTGAATGCTGCTGCTGACACCGTACTGGAAGCTCGCGAGCAGGACATCGTTGTTCAAGCCGAACAAGATGGCTTCGTTGAAGCTGAGTAATTGATAAGGTCTGCAAAGCCCTTATTAACCAAGCTGATGTAATTGGTTAGCAGGGGCCCTTGTGGCCCCTGTTTCTTGTCAATTCAAGACCGAGGATACTGGACATGGCAAACATTTCTGCCGCCCTGGTAAAAGAACTGCGCGAGCGCACCGCCGCTGGCATGATGGATTGCAAAAAAGCACTGGAAGAGGCCAACGGCGATATCGAGCTGGCCATCGAGAACATGCGTAAATCCGGTCAGGCCAAAGCCGCCAAGAAAGCTGGCCGTATCGCCGCTGAAGGTGTGATCTTCGCCCGTACCGAAGGCAACGTTGCCGTCATGATCGAGCTGAACTGCGAGACTGACTTCGTTTCCAAGGATGCCGGTTTCCTGGCCATGGGTCAGAAGATCGTCGAGATCGCTGCTACCCAGAAGATCGCAGACGTTGACGCGCTGAAAGCCGCTGACTTCGGTAACGGCGAATCCGTCGAGCTGACCATCACCAACCTGATCGCCAAGATCGGTGAGAACATGAACCTGCGTCGTGTGATGCTGGTTGAAGGTGACAACCTGGGCACCTACGTTCACGGTTCCCGCATTGGTGTTATCACCAAGCTGACCGGTGGTTCTGCCGAGCTGGCCAAAGATCTGGCCATGCACGTTGCTGCCAACAGCCCGCAATTCGTCAAGCCTGAAGACGTGTCTGCTGAAGTCGTTGCCAAAGAGCGCGAAATCCAGATCGACATCGCCATCAACTCTGGCAAGCCGAAAGAGATCGCCGAGAAGATGGTTGAAGGCCGCATGAAGAAGTTCACCGGTGAGGTTTCCCTGACTGGTCAACCGTTCGTGAAAGATCCTTCCATGACCGTTGCCGAGCTGCTTAAGAAAGAAGGCGCTGACGTTGTCTCCTTCACCCGTTTCGAAGTGGGCGAAGGCATCGAGAAGCAAGAGACCGATTTCGCTGCTGAAGTTGCAGCCCAAATCGCGGCCGCTCAAAAGGCCTAATCGAACCGGTTTTTCCGTTTCCCCAGACCGCGACTTATGTCGCGGTCTTTATATGACCAGGAATCAGTGACATGAGTACCAATCCCAAACCTGCATACAGACGTGTTCTTCTGAAGTTGAGTGGTGAAGCCCTGCAAGGATCCGAGGGTTTCGGCATTGATCCGGCGGTGCTGGAGCGGATGGCCCAAGAGATCAAAGAGCTGGTTGAGCTGGGTGTTCAGGTCGGTCTGGTCATCGGTGGCGGCAACCTGTTCCGTGGTGCCGGTCTTGCCAAAGCGGGCATGAACCGCGTGGTGGGCGACCACATGGGTATGCTGGCAACCGTGATGAACGGTCTGGCCATGCGTGATGCCCTGCATCGTGCTTATGTGAATGCCCGTCTGATGTCTGCCATTTCCCTGCAAGGGGTTTGTGACTCCTACAGCTGGGCCGAGGCAATCAGCCAGCTGCGTGCAGGCAAAGTGGTGATCTTCTCTGCCGGTACTGGTAACCCCTTCTTCACTACCGATTCTGCAGCTTGCTTGCGCGGGATCGAGATCGAAGCCGACGTGGTGCTCAAGGCCACCAAGGTTGATGGTGTATACAACGAAGATCCGGTCAAGAATCCGGATGCCGTGCTGTACCATGAATTGAGTTATGATGAAGTTCTTGAAAAAGAGCTCAAGGTGATGGATCTTGCTGCTTTTACTCTGGCACGTGACCATGATCTGCCGATCCGGGTGTTCAACATGAACAAGCCGGGCGCTTTGCGCCGGGTTATCATGGGTGAGCCGGAAGGTACCCTGATCCATTACGTCAGCAAATAATATAGATGCGAGCCGCATGGCGGCTCGTTCGCCAAAAGGAAAACCGCTGTGATCAACGAGATTAAAAACGACGCCAAGGAGCGTATGGGCAAGAGTGTCGAGTCACTCAAGACCCAGATGTCCAAGATCCGTACTGGCCGTGCTCACCCGAGCCTGCTCGACGGCATCCAGGTTGAGTACTACGGTGCGGCCACTCCGCTGAAACAGCTGGCCAACGTGGTGGCTGAAGATTCTCGCACCCTCTCCATCTCCGTCTTTGACCGTTCCATGATCCAGGCGGTAGAGAAGGCGATCCTGACCTCCGATCTGGGCCTGAACCCCTCCAGCAATGGCCAGACCCTGCGGGTGCCGCTGCCGCCGCTGACCGAAGAGCGCCGTCGCGACCTGACCAAGATCGTCCGTGCCGAAGCGGAAAACGCCCGTGTTGCCGTGCGCAACATTCGCCGCGATGCCAACGCCGACCTGAAAGCGCTGCTGAAGGACAAAGAGATCTCCGAAGACGACGACCGTCGCGCCCAGGAAGAGATCCAGAAACTGACTGACTCCTACATCAAGCTGGTCGATGAGGCTCTTGCTGCAAAGGAGAAGGAGCTAATGGAAATCTAAGCGCCTGAAAGGTATATTACGAGCGCCGTGTAGTGCCCCTGCACGGCGCTTTTGTCTTTGTGGGAGAAAACCATGTCGCTTTTGGCTGCGTTGGGTGATTGTGCCAACTCGTCTTTACCCCGTCACGTCGCCATCATCATGGATGGTAACGGTCGCTGGGCCCAGAACCGAGGCAAGATGCGGGTTTATGGCCACAAGGCGGGCGTCAAGTCAGTGCGCGAGGCCGTTACCTTTGCTGCGCGAGCCAAGATCGAGGCATTGACCCTGTTTGCATTCTCCAGCGAAAACTGGCGTCGTCCGGAAGGGGAAGTCAGCGCCTTGATGGAGCTCTTCATTACCGTGCTGGGCCGCGAGGTGAACAAACTTCACAGTCACGGGATCCGGCTCAGGGTGATTGGCGATACCGCTCGCTTCAGTGATCGGTTGCAGGCCAAAATCGCCAAGGCGGAAGCCTTGACCGCCAATAACAAGGGATTGACCCTGAATATTGCGGCCAACTATGGCGGCCAGTGGGATATCGCTCAGGCGGCTCGCAAGCTGGCCCGCGCGGTTGTTGCCGGTGAACTGGCCGCCGATGACATCGATGAATCCATGCTTGGTCGCGAAGTGTGTATGGCCGACCTGCCGCCGGTGGATCTCCTGATCCGTACCGGTGGCGATCATCGCATCAGCAACTTTGTGTTATGGCAGCTCGCCTATGCAGAGCTCTATTTTACCCCGGTATTGTGGCCCGATTTCAACGAGGCCGAGTTCAGTGAGGCGGTTGCCTCTTTCGTTGCCCGCGAGCGTCGCTTCGGTTGCACGGGTGAACAGATACGGGAATTGATCGCCGAGCAGCAGACCGGCTAAACCCCGCTCCCAAGAGAGAGGTTTCTTTTGCTAAAACAACGAATTATTACTGCTTTGATGTTGATCCCCCTGGTGTTGGGGGCGCTCTTCTTTCTGCCATTGAAATTTTTTGCCCTGTTGGCCGCGCTGGTGTTTTTGTTGGCCAGTCGCGAATGGAGTGGGTTTGTCTCTGCTGCTCCGC
This sequence comes from Aeromonas sp. 602658, assembly GCF_049173005.1. NCBI lineage: Bacteria > Pseudomonadati > Pseudomonadota > Gammaproteobacteria > Aeromonadales > Aeromonadaceae > Aeromonas > Aeromonas sp. 602658. Next base: position 76,165 of record NZ_JAAKRF010000007.1, read on the forward strand.
AGCAATGGTTACCCATCGTATTTTGTCTGTTGCTCGGTGCCAGCCTCTTTTGGCTGCCGGTGGAGCAACTCTGGACGCCTCACCTGCACCCCCTGGTGATGGGCGTGCTCTGGACCGCGGTAAGCTGGTGGTTGCTGGGTCTGCTGCTGGTGCTGCGTTATCCCCAAAGCGCCAAGCTGTGGAAAGAGTCTATCTGGCTCAAGTCGCTGTTTGGTCTGGTGACCCTGGTTCCCTTCTTCTGGTCGCTGGTCGCCATTCGTGGTTACAACTTTTACCATGACCCCATGATGGGGGCCTGGATCCTGTTGTTCGTGATGGGACTGGTCTGGGCGGCAGATTCTGGCGCGTATTTTTTCGGCAAGGCGTTCGGTAAGCACAAGCTGGCACCGGCTGTGAGTCCGGGCAAAACCATCGAAGGAATGTGTGGCGGCCTCTTTACCGCCAGCCTGCTGGCCATCGGCGTTACCTGGTCGATGGGATTTGTTCCTGCCAAGATGATCACCGTGCTGTTTTGCTCTCTGCTGGCGGTGCTGGCCTCCGTACTCGGCGATCTGACCGAAAGCATGTTCAAGCGCGAAGCGGGCATCAAGGATTCCGGCACCCTGCTGCCGGGTCATGGCGGTATTCTCGACCGGATCGACAGCCTGACCGCCGCCCTGCCGGTGTTTCTGCTCAGTTATCTGCTACTCAGTCAGGAGTTTTGATGCACAAGTCACTGGTTATTCTGGGAGCCTCCGGCTCCATCGGTCAGAGTACCTTGAAAGTGCTGCGCCATAACCCGGGCAGTTGGCAAGTGTTGGCGTTGACCGCCGCCCGCAACGTGGATGCCATATTGCGGGACTGCCTCGAATTCTCCCCCCGTTTTGCCGTGATGGTCGATGAGGATGCCGCCCGTGAACTGGCTGCCCGTCTGAAAGCGCACGGTAGTACAACCCGGGTCATGTCTGGTGCAGCAGCCCTTTGCGAGGTTGCCGCTCACCCCGACGCCCATAGCGTGATGGCCGCCATTGTGGGGGCGGCCGGACTGGCCCCGACCATGGCTGCGGTTCGTGCCGGAAAGCGTATTTTGCTGGCCAACAAGGAGGCGCTGGTGATGTCCGGTGCTTTCTTCATGGAGGCCGTGCGCGAGCATGGCGCCGAGCTGCTACCCATCGACAGCGAACACAATGCGATCTTCCAGTGTCTGCCGACTGCCGTGCAGCGCCAGCCCGGTTTTTGCGATCTGGCGGCGGCGGGGATCAGCAAGATTTTGCTGACCGGTTCCGGCGGTCCGTTCCGTTACACCGAGATCAGCGAGCTGGCGAAGGTGACGCCGGCGCAGGCCATCGCTCATCCCAACTGGTCGATGGGGGCCAAGATTTCGGTCGACTCCGCCACCATGATCAACAAGGGGCTGGAGTACATCGAGGCGCGCTGGTTGTTCAATGCGGCGCCCGAGCAGATCCAGGTGGTGATCCACCCGCAGTCGGTGATCCACTCCATGGTGCAGTATAAGGATGGCTCCGTGCTGGCCCAGCTTGGCAATCCGGATATGTGTACCCCCATCGCCCATGCGCTTGCTTATCCCAATCGCATCCCCTCCAGTGTGGAACCTTTGGATTTCTTCAGTGTCGGAGAGTTCAGCTTTATCCGGCCTGATTATGATCGCTACCCCTGTCTGGCGCTGGCCATCAATGCCTGCCAGAAGGGACAAGCGGCGACCACTGCGCTCAATGCGGCCAACGAGGAGGCGGTTGCCGCCTTCCTGGCCGGGCGCATCGGTTTTATGGATATTGCCCGGATCAACGAGGCAGTGATGCTGGCGCTGGAGAGCAGCGCCGTCGGCTCGCTCGATGATCTGTTTGCCCTGGACGGTGCGGCAAGAGCCCGTGCTCACACTTTGATTGAGGAGCTTGGCTGATGGGCGGTGTGTTGTGGAATATCGGTGCTTTTGTTGTTGCGCTGGGCCTGCTGGTCGCGGTGCACGAGTTTGGTCACTTCTGGGTGGCCCGTCGTTGTGGCGTCAAGGTTGAGCGCTTCTCCATCGGTTTTGGCAAGGCGATCTGGCGCCGGATGGGTAAAGATGGCACCGAATATGTGCTGGCGCTGATCCCGCTCGGTGGTTACGTCAAGATGCTCGATGGCCGGGTCGATGAACTCAAGCCCGGTGACGAGCAGTATGCCTTCAACCACAAGAGTGTCTGGGCGCGGATGGCGATTGTCGCCGCAGGTCCCATGGCCAACTTCGTGTTTGCCCTGTTTGCCCTCTGGCTGATGTTTATCATCGGGGTGCCGAGCGTCAAGCCGGTGATCGGTGAAGTGCGTCCGGCATCCATCGTGGCCGAGGCGGGTGTGCTGCCCGGGATGGAGATTGTCGGGGTCGGCGATGAGCTGACCGGTGACTGGGAGAGCGTCACCTACGCTCTTATAAGTCATCTGGGTGATGATGCAGTGACTCTCAAGGTGCAGGCACCCAATACCAGCTATGCCACCGATAAAACCTTGTCGCTGACCGGCTGGACCTTCGATCCGGATAAAGAGTCGCCTATCGGCAGCTTGGGGATCGTCCCCCTGAGTGGCAAAGTGCTGCCAGTCGTGGCTGCAGTGGTGGCCAAGAGTGCCAGTGAAAAGGCGGGGCTGCAGGTCGGTGACCGTATCAAACAGGTCGGCGATCAGCCTATTACCGCGTGGGCCCAGTTTGTCGAACTGGTGCAGCAGGCACCGGGCGAACCCCTTCAAGTGGTGGTTGAGCGCAACAACAGTGATCTCAACGTGACCCTGACCCCGGATAGCCGCAAGGTGCAGGGCAAGCTGGTGGGATTCGTCGGTCTCTCACCGCAACTGGTTCCATTACCGGATGAATATCGAATTCTGTTACAGTATGGGCCTTTGCAGGCGCTGTGGCATGGCGCGGACAAAACCTGGAGCCTGATCACGCTCACCTTTGACATGATTGGCAAGTTGATTGGTGGCATCGTGTCGCTGGACAACCTGAGTGGCCCCATCTCCATTGCCAAGGGCGCCGGCAGCAGTGCCGACTATGGTCTGGTCTATTTCTTGAGTTTTCTGGCGCTGATCAGCGTCAATCTGGGGATTATCAATCTGTTCCCCCTGCCGGTGCTTGATGGTGGCCATCTGGTCTATTTCCTGATCGAAGCGGTCACCGGCAAGCCGGTATCAGAGAAAATACAGGAAGTGGGTTTCAGGATCGGTGCCGCCATTCTGATGTTATTGATGGGCATTGCGCTGTTTAACGATTTCGCTCGCCTCTGAGGCCAGAGCATCAACAAGGACACATAAGAACAAAATGGCTGTTAAAAAAGCATTGGTGTTGAGTTGCCTGCTGGGTGCCAGTTTCCTGGCCCAGGCGGCCCCTGCCTCTTTTGTGGTGCAAGATATCCAGGTCGAAGGTCTGCAACGGGTGACCCTGGGTGCCGCACTGTTGAACCTGCCGATCCGGGTCGGTGATACCGTCGACTCCGTGGCTCTGGCCAGCGCCATCAAAAAGCTCTACGCCTCGGGTAACTTCGAGGATGTGAAGGTTTACCGTGACGGCCAGGTGCTGCAGGTGATGGTCAAGGAGCGTCCGACCATCTCCAGCATCGAGTTTGCCGGCAACAAGGATATCAAAGAGGAGCAACTGACCCAGAGTCTGGAGTCCTCCGGTATCCGTGTGGGTGATCCGCTGGATCGCACCGTACTCACTTCCCTCGAGAAGGGACTGGAAGATTTCTACTATGGCGTGGGTAAATACTCCGCCAAGGTCAAGGCCATCGTCACCCCGTTGCCGCGCAACCGGGTCGACCTCAAGTTCACCTTCGTGGAAGGGGAAGCGGCCAAGATCCAGCAGATCAACATCGTCGGCAACAGCGTCTTCCCGGAAGAGAAACTGATTGCCCAGCTCTCCCTGCGCGACGAAGTGCCCTGGTGGAACTTCACCGCCGATCAGCGCTATCAGAAACAGAAGCTGGCGGGTGATATCGAGACCCTGCGCTCCTACTACATGGATCGTGGCTATATCCGCTTCCAGCAGGAGTCTACCCAGGTCTCCATGACCCCCGACAAGAAGGGCGTTTACGTCACCCTCAACATCAAGGAAGGGGATCAGTACAAGGTCTCCGGTGTCCAGCTCAAGGGTGACCTGATCGACCGCGGTGGCGAGATGAAGGGATTGATCCCGATTGCTGCCGGCAGCACCTACTCTGCCAGTCAGGTGACTCATACCGAAGAGGTGCTCTCCAAGTTCCTCGGCCGTTACGGTTATGCCTATCCGAAAGTGGTCACCTTCCCGCAGGTCAATGACAAGACCAAGGAAGTTGAGCTGATCGTCAACGTTGAGCCGGGCCCTCGTGTCTATGTGCGCAACATCAACTTCAGCGGTAACGCAACCACCGAAGATCAGGTGTTGCGTCGCGAGATGCGCCAGATGGAAGGCACCTGGCTCTCCTCCGACAACATCGAGCAGTCCAAGAGCCGTCTCAACCGTCTCGGTTATTTCGAGAGTGTAGAAGTGGACACCAAGCGGGTGCCGGGCAACGATGACCTGGTTGACCTCGACTTCAAGGTCAAGGAGCAGCCAGCGGGTTCCATCAACGCCGGTATCGGTTACGGCACCGAATCGGGTCTGAGCCTGCAGGCGGGGATCTCCCAGGACAACTTTATGGGTACCGGTAAAAAGGTCTCCATCAACGCCAGCACCAACGACTACTCCAAGAACGTTGACCTGAGCTACAACGACCCCTATTTCACCGTGGATGGTGTCAGCCTGGGTGGTCGGGTCTACTACAACCAGTTCCGCGCCGATGATGCCGATATCGTTGATTACGAGAATGAAACCATTGGTTTCCGTCTCTCCAGCGGCTTCCCGGTCAATGAGTTCAACCGTCTCGACTTCAGTACCGGTATCGAGAGCACCAAGCTGAGCCGTCCGTCATTCAATGCCCAGAACTATCAGGAGTGTCTGAAGGACAATCCGGATACTGATGGCAATACCTACTGCTGGGATCAGTGGAATGATAACCGCCAGTCGGTACAGATGGATCAGTTCTGGAATGCTTACTCACAGGATGGTTCCAACCTCGATTTCGTGACCGTTGATGTCACCGCTGGCTGGACCCGCTCTACCCTGAACAAGGGGATGTTCCCGACTTCTGGCGATCGTCAGCGTATCAACGCCAAGGTGACCGTGCCGGGCATGGAACTGCAGTACTACAAGCTCTCCGCCGAAGATGCCCACTACTTCCCGCTCGATGCGGATCACAGCTGGGTTATGATCGGCAAGGGTCGTGTCTCCTACGGTAACGGCTATGGCGATGACTCCATGCTGCCGTTCTTCGAGAACTACTATGCCGGTGGTTTCGATACAGTACGCGGCTTCAAGAGCAATACCATTGGTCCCAAGGCCATCTACAAAACCTACAACAAGCCGGGTGCTGGCAGTTGCACGGGTTCTCAGCCGTGTGAAACTGGTTACTACGAAGGTTCCGACACCTCGGTGGGGGGCAACGCTCTGGCCGTCGCTTCACTGGAGCTGGTCTTCCCGACCCCGTTCGTCTCCGAGACCTATCGTCCGCAGATCCGTTCCACCGTCTTTATGGACGCAGGTACCGTCTGGAGCACCGATTTTGCCAACGGAGCATATCCTTGCGCCGCCGGTTCTGATTGCAACTATCTGAGCCAGGACTACTCCAACCCGGGCAATATCCGGGTCTCTGCCGGTGTCTCCCTGCAGTGGCTCTCGCCGATGGGGCCGCTGGTGTTCGCCTTGGCCAAGCCGATCAAGAAATATGAAGGGGATCGCACCGAGTTCTTCTCCTTCAACATCGGTCGTACTTTCTAAGCAGAGTTTCGCCCCCACCCATGCGGTGGGGGTCTTCAATGATGGGACGCGCGGTATGCGTGCCTCACCAGGTAACAAGACGGTCCTAACGCCGCTTGCATAATCGGGTAAATCAGGTAGCCCTCGCCATGAGGGAACAAGGAGTAAGTGTGAATAAAGCGTTGAAAGTAGCTGGTTTGAGCTTTGCACTGATGGCTGCCGGCATGGGTTCTGCCTTCGCTGAGACCAAGATCGCCGTGGTCGACATGGGCGAAGTCTTCCAAAAGCTGCCCCAGCGTGAAGCCGTTGCAGCCAAGCTGAAAGGTGAATTCGAGCCGCGCATGCGTGAGCTGCAGAAGCTGGAACAGGAAGGCCAGAAGTTGGTCGAGAAGTTCCGCAAGGATGAAGCCTTCATGAGCGCCGAGCAGAAAAAGCAGAACCAGGAGAAGCTGGCCAAGCTGCAGATGGAGTTCAACCAGAAGCGTCAAGCCTTTGAGCAGGACAACGGCCGCCGTCAGTCCGAAGAGCGCAACAAGATCCTGACCAAGGTGCAGGCTGCCATCGATTCCATCGCCAAGAGCAATGGTTACGATCTGGTGCTGGAGCGCAATGCCGCCCCGTATGCCGCCAGCAAGCTGGACATCTCCGGCCAGGTTATTTCTCAGGTAAGCAAGAGCAACTAATTGATGGCATTCACTCTCGCACAGCTGGCCCAGCAACTGGGGGCCCAGGTCCATGGCGACGGAACCCTGGAAATCCGCAAGGTAGCGACACTGGAAAAGGCCGGGGAGGGGGATATCACCTTCCTGTCCAACAAGAAGTACCGGCACTATCTGGAGCAGAGCAAGGCGACCGCCGTGCTCATTACCGAAGCGGATCTGCCATTTTGTCCCACCAATGCCCTGGTGCTCAAAGACCCCTATGTGGGCTTTGCCCGGGTAGCCCAACTGCTGGACACCACCCCGCAGCCGGCCACGGATATCCATCCGAGCGCCGTTATCGCGGCTGACGTGCAACTGGGCGAGAGAGTGGCCATCGGCGCCAATGCAGTGATCGAATCCGGCGTCGTGCTGGGTGACGATGTACGCATTGGTCCGGGCTGTTTTGTTGGCAAGAATACCCGGCTGGGAGCCCGCTCCCGGCTGTGGGCCAACGTCACCCTCTATCACAATGTGACCATGGGCACCGACTGTCTGGTTCAATCCGGCACAGTGATCGGCGCCGATGGTTTCGGTTATGCCAACGAGCGTGGCGAGTGGATCAAGATCCCCCAGCTCGGCGGTGTGACCATTGGCAACCGGGTCGAGATCGGTGCCTGTACCACCATTGACCGCGGTGCGCTGGAAGATACCCGCATCGCTGACAACGTCATCATCGACAACCAGTGCCAGATCGCCCACAACGTGGAGATCGGTTACGGCACCGCCGTGGCGGGTTCCACCGTGATGGCTGGTAGTCTCAAGGTCGGCAAATACTGTATCATTGGCGGCGCTTCCGTCTTTAACGGGCATATGGAGATCTGCGACCAGGCCACCGTTACCGGTATGGCCATGGTGATGCGACCCATTACCGAGCCCGGTGTCTACTCTTCCGGCATCCCTCTGCAAACCAATAAAGAGTGGCGCAAGACCGCCGCCCGGGTGATGCGTATCGAAGAGATGCACAAGCGGTTAAGCAAGCTTGAGAAGAAGCTGGATCAAGAATAATCACGATTGGTATAGGGTACTGTTTTGACTACTGAAAAGAAGAGCCTGGGTATCCAGGAAATCATGGATCTGCTGCCCCACCGTTATCCGTTCCTGATGGTGGATCGTGTAGACGACTACGAGATCAGCGATGAGCGCAAAACCCTGCGCGCTATCAAGAACGTCTCGTTCAACGAGCCGATCTTCCAGGGGCACTTCCCGGCCAAGCCGGTGTTCCCAGGGGTACTGATCCTGGAAGCGATGGCACAGGCCACCGGTATCCTGGCCTTTACCATGGTGGGCAAACCGTCTCCCAACGAACTCTACTATTTTGCCTCAATCGACAACGCTCGCTTCAAGCGTCCGGTCGGCCCCGGTGACCAACTGGTGCTGGACGTGGAGTTCCTGAAAGAGCGTCGCGGTATTGCCAAGTTCACCGGTGTCGCCACCGTCGACGGTGAAGTGGTCTGTACCGCCGAGCTGATGTGCGCCAAACGCGAGGTTTAACACACGTGATCGACCAGACTGCCATCATTCACGATACTGCCATCGTCCATGAGTCTGCCGTGATCGGTAAAGGGGTTGAAATCGGCCCCTTTTCTGTCATCGGCGCCGAGGTGGAAATCGGTGACAACACCTGGGTAGGTTCCCATGTGGTGATCAAGGGCCCGACCAAGATTGGTCGCGGCAACAAGATCTTCCAGCACACCTCCATCGGTGAGGATTGCCAGGACAAGAAGTACGCCGGTGAGCGCACTTTCCTCGAGATTGGCGACAACAACGTCATTCGCGAGAACTGCACCTTCCACCGCGGTACCATTCAGGATCAATCCCTGACCAAGGTGGGCAGCGGCAACCTGTTCATGGTCAACGTCCACGTTGCCCACGACTGCATCATTGGTGACAACTGCATCTTCGCCAACAACGCGACCCTGGCTGGCCACGTGGTGATCGGTGATTTCGTGATCTTTGGTGGTCTATCCGCCATTCACCAGTTCGGCCGCGTCGGTTCCCATGCCTTCGTCGGTGGCTGCGCCGCCCTGAACAAGGACGTACCGCCTTACGTGATGGCTGCCGGCAACTACGCCAAGCCGTTCGGGGTGAACTCCGAAGGTCTGCGTCGCCGCGGTTTCAGTGCCGAGGCCATCTCTGCCGTCAAGCGTGCCTACAAAGAGATCTTCCGCTCTGGTAAGACCATCGAAGAGGTGCTGCCGGTGCTGATCGAGATGGCGCAAGCCGAACCGGCTGTCCAGCTCTATGTGGACTTCCTCAAAGACAACGAGCGCGGGATCATCCGTGCCTGATCCGGTTCGTATCGGTATCGTCGCCGGAGAGGTCTCCGGCGACATTCTGGCTGCCGGTCTGGTGCGCGAGCTGCAGGCCCGCTACCCGGATGCGCAGTTTGAAGGGATCGCCGGGCCGCGGATGCAGGCCCTCGGCGTCAAGGCCCTGTTCGAGATGGAAGAGCTCTCCGTCATGGGGATCACCGAGGTGCTGGGCCGTCTGCCGCGCATCCTCAAGGTCCGTCGCGAACTGTTGCGCCACTTTATTGCCAACCCGCCCGATATCTTTATCGGCGTGGATGCACCGGATTTCAATATCGGAGTGGAGCTGAAACTGCGCCGCGCCGGTATCAAGACGGTTCACTATGTCAGCCCCTCGGTGTGGGCCTGGCGTCAGAACCGCATTCACAAGATCAAGGCCGCTACCGACATGGTGCTCGCCTTCCTGCCGTTCGAGAAAGCCTTCTACGACCGCTTCGACGCCCCTTGCCGTTTTGTCGGTCACACCATGGCGGATGATATTCCGTTGGTGCCGGATCAGGCTGCCGTGCGTCGTAATCTCGGTATCGATGCCAATCGCCGCTGGCTGGCGGTGCTGCCGGGCAGCCGAACCGCAGAAGTGGGCTTTATGTCTCCCCTGTTTCTCGAGGCGTGCAAACACCTGACGGTGCGCTATCCGGATCTCGGCTTCATCGTGCCGCTGGTCAACCAGAAACGGCGTGAGCAGTTTATGGCCATCAAGGCCGAGGTAGCGCCGGGTCTCGACATGGTGCTGCTGGAAGGGCAGGGCCGCGAGGCGATGATCGCCGCCGACGTGGTGATGCTGGCCTCTGGCACCGCAGCGCTCGAAGCCATGCTGGTGAAAAAGCCGATGGTGGTGGGCTACAAGCTCAAGCCCTTCAGCTACTGGCTGGCCCAGCGACTGGTGAAGACCGAATTTGTCTCTCTGCCCAACCTGCTGGCCGGTCGCATGCTGGTGCCGGAACTCATCCAGCACGAGTGCACCCCGGAGAATCTGGTGGAAGAGGTGAGCAAGTACTTCGAGCACGACAACAGTGCGCTGGTCAATACCTTCACCGAGCTGCACCAGCTGATCCGCTGCAATGCCGACTCGCAGGCCGCCGATGCGGTGGCGGATCTGCTCGGCAGATAACGCTATTTCGGACCGTCGATTGCGCCGCGCTACCCGTTCATCCTTTTCGAGCGGTAATGCTGCGCCAGTCGACCCCTGTCAGGCCCCACGGGGCCTGTTTTGATTCAAGGCTACAAGATGATGATCGATATTCCTGACGACAAGCTGGTTGCCGGTGTGGACGAAGTGGGCCGTGGCCCGCTGGTGGGTGACGTGGTCACCGCTGCGGTCATTCTCGATCCCGCCAATCCGATCGCGGGGCTCAACGACTCCAAGAAGCTCTCCGAGAAGAAGCGCCTCGCCCTGTTTGACGAGATCAAAGAGAAAGCGCTCGCCTGGGCCATCGGTCGCGCTACTCCGGAGGAGATCGACGAGCTCAACATCCTGCATGCCACCATGCTGGCGATGCAGCGCGCCGTGGCGGGACTGAAGGTCACCCCCGAGCTGGTCTTTATCGATGGCAACCACTGCCCGGCATTGCCGATGGAAGCGCGCGCCGTGGTCAAGGGCGATAGCCTGGTGACCGCCATCAGCGCCGCCTCGATCCTCGCCAAGGTGACCCGCGATGCGGAGATGACCGAGCTGGACAGCCGTCATCCCGAATATGGTTTTGCCCGCCACAAGGGTTATCCGACTGCGGAGCACCTCGCCATTCTGGCCGAGCGCGGCCCGCTGCCGGAGTATCGCAAGAGCTTCAAGCCGGTGCGCCGCGCACTGGGGCTCGAATAATCCATGCTGATCTGTCTGAACGATTTCTGCCTTGGCTGGTTCTGCTTGCGTAATGAGAGGGCATGACGATGGCTGACCCCCGTTTTATCCATTTGCGAGTCCACACCGACTTCTCCATGGTGGATGGACTGCAGAAGATCAATCCCATCGTCGGGGCTGCCGCTGCCGACAACATGCCGGCGATTGCCCTGACCGACCAGATGAACATGTGCGGTTTGGTGCGCTTCTATGGTGCCGCCCACGGCAAGGGGATCAAACCCATCGTCGGGGCCGACTTCTGGGTACAGAGCGATGAGCTTGGCGACGAGCAGTTCCGCCTCACCCTGCTCGCCATGGACAACGAGGGCTACCAGAACATTACCCTGCTCATCTCCCGCGGTTATCAGCGCGGTCACGTGCAGGGGCGTCCGGTCATCGACAAGGCCTGGCTTGCCGAGCATGCCAAGGGGGTGATCGTCCTCTCCGGCGGTCGCGAGGGAGATGTGGGCAAGTTCCTGCTCAAGGGCAACCGGCAGATGACCGAGCAGTGCGTCGCCTTTTATCAGACCCACTTCCCCGATGCCTATTACCTCGAGCTGCTGCGCACCGGTCGCCCTGACGAGGAGGTCTATCTGCACATGGCGGTGGCCATTGCCACCGAGTTCGAGCTGCCGGTTGTGGCCACCAACGAGGTAGTATTCCTCTCAGCCGATGATTTCGACGCCCACGAGATCCGGGTTGCCATCCACGACGGCTATACCCTGATGGACAAACGCCGTCCCCGTCGCTACAGCCCGCAGCAGTACCTGCGCAGCCAGGAGGAGATGTGCGAGCTGTTTGCCGACATCCCCGAAGCGCTGGAGAACACGGTGGAGATCGCCAAGCGCTGCAACGTGACGGTGCGCCTCGGCGAATATTTCCTGCCCAACTTCCCGACCGGTGACATGACCACCGAAGATTTTCTGGTGGCCAAATCGAAAGAGGGTCTGGAGGAGCGTCTCGAGTTTCTGTTCCCGGATCCGGCGGTGCGGGCCGAGCGCCGTCCCGAGTATGACGAGCGTCTCGACATCGAGCTTAAAGTGATCAACCAGATGGGCTTCCCGGGTTACTTCCTCATCGTGATGGAGTTTATCCAGTGGTCCAAGGACAACGGCATTCCCGTTGGTCCGGGCCGGGGCTCCGGTGCTGGCTCTCTGGTGGCCTACGCCCTCAAGATCACCGATCTGGATCCGCTGGAATTTGACCTGCTGTTCGAACGTTTCCTTAACCCCGAGCGGGTATCCATGCCCGACTTCGACGTCGACTTCTGCATGGACAGGCGCGATGAAGTGATCGAGCACGTTTCCGATATGTATGGCCGGGAGGCGGTGTCGCAGATCATCACCTTCGGCAGCATGGCGGCCAAGGCGGTGGTGCGGGATGTGGGCCGGGTACTGGGCCACGCTTACGGCTTTGTGGATCGCATCTCCAAGCTGATCCCGCCGGATCCGGGCATGACGCTGGCCAAGGCGTTCGAGGCCGAGCCCAAGCTGCCCGAGCTTTACGAGCAGGATGAGGAGGTCAAAGACCTCATCGATATGGCCCGCCGCCTGGAAGGGGTGGTGCGCAACGCCGGTAAACACGCTGGTGGCGTGGTGATCGCGCCCACCAAGATCACCGACTTTGCGCCGCTCTACTGCGATGACGAGGGTCATCACCCGGTCACCCAGTTCGACAAGAACGATGTGGAGTACGCCGGGCTGGTGAAGTTCGACTTCCTGGGTCTGCGAACGCTCACCATCATCGACTGGGCGCTCGGCATGATTAACCCGCGTCTTGCCAAAGAGGGCAAGCCGCCGGTCGACATTGCCGCCATCCCCATCGATGACAAAAAGTCATTCGATCTGCTGCAGCGCTACGAGACCACCGCGGTATTCCAGCTTGAATCCCGCGGCATGAAGGATCTGATCAAGCGGCTGCAGCCCGACTGCTTCGAAGACATGATTGCACTGGTGGCCCTGTTCCGTCCGGGCCCGCTCCAGTCAGGCATGGTGGATAACTTTATCGACCGTAAACACGGTAATGAAGCCATCTCCTATCCGGACGAGAAGTGGCAGCACGAGAGCCTGAAACCGATTCTGGAACCGACCTACGGCATCATCCTCTATCAGGAGCAGGTGATGCAGATTGCCCAGACCCTGGCGGGCTACACGCTCGGTGGCGCGGACATGCTGCGTCGGGCGATGGGTAAGAAAAAACCCGAGGAGATGGCCAAGCAGCGGGCCGGTTTCGAAGAGGGTGCCATCAAGAATGGTGTCGACGGCGAACTGGCGATGAAGATCTTCGATCTGGTGGAGAAGTTTGCGGGCTACGGCTTCAACAAATCCCACTCCGCTGCCTATGCGCTGGTCTCCTACCAGACCCTCTGGCTCAAGACCCACTTCCCGGCCGAGTTCATGGCGGCGGTCATGACCGCCGATATGGACAATACCGACAAGATAGTGACCCTGGTGGATGAGTGCCAGCGGATGGGGCTGACCGTGATCCCGCCGGATGTGAACACTGGCCGCTATCGCTTCAGCGTCAACGAAGATGGTCACATCGTCTACGGCATCGGCGCGGTGAAGGGGGTGGGGGAAGGCCCCATAGACGCGATTCTGGACGCTCGTGATCGGGATGGCCCATTCCGCGATCTGTTCGACTTCTGCAACCGGGTCGACATCAAGAAGCTTAACAAGCGGGTGATGGAGAAGCTGATCCTCTCCGGCGCCATGGATCGGCTCGGTCCCCACCGAGCAGCCCTGATGGCGACGCTGGAGGAGGCGATGCGTGCCGCCGAGCAGCACGCCAAGGCGCAGGCGGTGGGGCAGGTCGACATGTTCGGCGTGCTCACCGAAGAGATTGACGACGTCAAGAAGGCGTTTGCCAACGTGCCGCACTGGCCTGACAAGGTATGGCTGGAAGGGGAGCGCGAGACCCTCGGACTCTATCTCACCGGCCACCCCATCAACCAGTACAGCAGCGAATTGCGTCGTTATACCTCGGGTCGCCTGTGCGATCTGCATCCCACCTCCCGCGATACCGTAACCACGGCGGCGGGGCTGGTGATTGCGGCCCGCAGCATGGTGACCAAGCGTGGCAACAAGATGGGGATCTTCACTCTGGATGACCGTTCCGGTCGCCTCGATGTGACCCTGTTCAGTGAAGCGCTGGAAAAATATGAAGAATTAATGCAAAAAGACCGCATTTTGGTGGTTTCTGGACAGGTCAGCTTTGATGACTTCTCCGGTGGCCTTAAAATGTCGGCTCGAGAATTACTGGATATCAACGATGCGAGGGAGCGTTTTGCCAGAGCAATCCGCATCTCCCTCGATGAACAGCGGATTGATGATCGCTTTTTCCCGCGTTTGTGCGAGATTTTGGAGCCCGCCCGTGCCGGAGTCTGTCCGGTTCAGGTAAACTATCGTCGCCCCGGCTCCCGGGTGCGATTGACGCTCGGTACCGAGTGGCGGGTGACGCCCACCGATCAACTGATAGATGACTTGCGAGTCCTGCTTGGACGAGAGCGGGTTGAATTGGTTTTTGATTAGAGGTTCTAAGGCCCTATGAGTCTTTTTCTGGATTTTGAACAGCCGATTGCCGAGTTGCAGGCGCAGATTGATGAACTCAAACATGTGAGTGAAGGCAATCACGCCGTGGATCTGAAAGACGAGATCCGCCGGCTGGAGAAGAAAAACGAAGAGCTGACCAAGAAGATCTTCGGTGATCTGGGTGCCTGGCAGGTATCCCAGATGGCGCGTCATCCCCAGCGCCCCTACACCTTTGACTATATCGAGCATATCTTCACCGATTTCGACGAGTTGGCTGGCGATCGCGCCTATGCCGATGACAAGGCTATCGTCGGCGGCATCGCCCGTCTCGACGGCGAGCCGGTGATGGTGATTGGTCACCAGAAGGGTCGTGAGACCAAAGAGAAGATTAAGCGCAACTTCGGCATGCCGCGTCCGGAAGGGTACCGCAAGGCCCTGCGTCTGATGGAGATGGCCGAGCGCTTCAAGATGCCGATCATCACCTTTATCGACACCCCGGGCGCTTACCCCGGCGTCGGTGCCGAAGAGCGTGGCCAGTCCGAAGCGATTGCCCGCAACCTGAAAGTGATGGCCGGTCTGACCGTGCCGGTGGTCTGCACCGTGATCGGTGAGGGTGGCTCCGGTGGTGCGCTGGCAATCGGCGTGGGTGACCGCGTCAACATGCTGCAGTACTCCACCTACTCCGTCATCTCGCCGGAAGGGTGTGCCTCCATCCTGTGGAAGAGTGCCGATAAGGCTTCTGTGGCTGCCGAAGCGATGGGGATCACTGCCCAGCGTCTGAAAGAGCTGAAACTCATCGACAATATTGTCGAGGAGCCGCTCGGCGGTGCCCACCGCGATGTGGAGAAGATGGCCAAAAACCTCAAGGCTCGCATCAAGCAGGATCTGGACGCCCTGCGTCCGCTCGATACCGAGCAACTGCTGGAGCAGCGCTACCAGCGTCTGCTGGGCTACGGCTACTGCTAAGCGCAGCCGTCAATCCCGAGTATTCAGGCCCCTGTCATCGACGGGGGTTTTTATTGCTGATGACTTGTCTTGCGGTGTTTGCCCCAACGCGCCCTGAAACGGCGCTGCTCACTCTTCGCGGGTGAGGGGCAGGGTTGGTATGCCACGCTGTTGGTGAGGGCTGTCAGGGACTGTGGCAACCCGTTGTCTGTCGCCTGCCCGCTGCATCCTGCGGCATCGCTAGCGATGGCATGACAAGCCACGAGATCATCCGATTGCGGCATAAAAAAGCGCCCCGGCTGTGCGGAGCGCTTTTACAGGTGTCTGGCGATTACAGTTCAATCTCGTCTGTAAGACCTTCATAGGCGATATCGATGGATTGCAGCTCCTTCTGCAGGCGATGTTTGTCTTTCAACGCCTCGATTTCACGCCATTTACGTTTTTTTCCCGTTGTCCCGCGGCTACGCGAACCGAGTTCAACCACCTCGTCATAATCGAAGTTGAACATTTCCATGGCTCCCTCCTTGGTTTTTATCGTTTTCACCACCCGTATAACATAACGAATCTGAAATTAAAACGTTTTCGTGACGACTCTATGACAGCGCTAAAAAAGCCCATGAAAAAAAACCGGGCCCCTTGGTAGGGGCCCGGTTTTTATTAGAAAAAAGAACTGATTACAGGCGGCTTGCCAGCATGGTTTCCAGCTTGCCCTGGTCGATGGCGAACATGCGGATGCCTTCGCCCAGCTTCTCGTGAGCCATGGCGTCCTGGTTCAGTTCCCAGCGGAATTCGGCTTCGGTCATCGGGGTCGGTTTGGCCTTGCGCTCACCGGTGTAGTCCAGTTTGCGTACCACGGCGCCTTCGGTCTTGCTCAGCTCTTCCAGCAGAGCCGGGCCAATGGTCAGGCGGTCGCAGCCGGCCAGTTCCAGGATCTCGCCGGTATTGCGGAAGCTGGCGCCCATCACCACGGTCGGGTAGTCGTGCTGCTTGTAGTAGTTGTAGATGGAGGTGACGGAGACCACGCCCGGATCTTCGCTGGCGGTGTAGTCACGGTTGTGCTTGGCCTTGTACCAGTCGAGGATGCGGCCTACGAACGGGGAGATCAGGAAGGCACCGGCTTCGGCACAGGCACGGGCCTGGGCGAAGGAGAACAGCAGGGTCAGGTTGCACTGGATGCCCTCTTTCTCCAGTACCTCGGCGGCACGGATCCCTTCCCAGGTGGAGGCCAGCTTGATCAGAATGCGGTCGTTGCTGATACCCGCTTCGTTGTAGAGACGGATCAGCTTGCGCGCCTTGGCGATGCTGGCTTCGGTATCGAAGGAGAGACGAGCATCCACTTCGGTGGAGATACGGCCCGGAACGATCTTCAGCACTTCCAGACCGATATTGACGGCCAGCTTGTCGCCCGCGTCGATGATTTGCTGTGCCTTGTCCTGGCTCTGGGCTTTGGCCCATTTGATGGCGTCTTCGATCAGCGGAGCGTACTCGGGGATCTCGGAGGCCTTCAGAACCAGAGAGGGGTTGGTGGTGGCATCGATGGGCTGATAGCGTTTGATGGCTTCGATATCACCGGTGTCGGCAACAACAGTGGTCAGGGCTTTCAGCTGGGTTAATTTATCGGCCATAGCGAATATCATCTCTTAATGAGGGAGTAATCCCTGGGTTGCGGGCTTGAGACGGTGGTTCTGAAATAAAATTACAGGATCTTGGTGCCTCAGGCTCAGAAAAGCGCGATGGGGGCGGCCCATCGTCATTGCCTGCCTAATTAATACTGATGTGCTGCATCCTGCAATAGGGGCGCTTGGTTGTTAAACATTCAGGCTGTTGAGTCATCCCGTTTTATGGCGTGAAACTATATGATTAGTAAGGTTTTTTACATTTCCTCCCGACCTCGCTCCGGTTTGCTTTCAGCTGAACTTTTTTAGCCAATATCCATATTTGTGTCATCGATCACATAAATTATCTCGCTACGTACTTGAAATTTAATTACAGCGAAAACGTTTGGCGAAATATCGCTGTTTGAAAGCCATTTCATGCAAGCGTTTGCGTTTTCGGATAGCTCATCAGGGATATATCAAAATGGTTCTCTTATGGGGCTTAATGGTGGCCTGTCTGATTGAATTATTGAGTTTGTTGAAAGTTTGCGATTTAAATGGAGCTTTATGGGCTTTTACCGTTCGTTTTTTGTGTCTCGCGTGACCGGGATCACTATTCCGGGCTCTCCCGCTGTGCTAGATTCCGCCCCTTTAGCGAAACGCTAATTAAACGACAGACAGAAAACGGTCAGCGCAGACTGGCCATGGATGTGAATAACAACGAGAGAATTATGGACACCTTGATTGCGATGCTAAACGACCTGATGTGGGGAGCCGTGCTCATCTACCTGCTCATCGGGGTCGGTATCTTTTTCACCTTCCGCCTGGGTTTTATCCAGATCCGTCACTTTGGCCACATGTTTTCCGTGCTGAAAAACAGCCGTAAATCGGACAATGCAGGCATCTCCTCCTTCCAGGCCCTCTGTACCAGCCTTGCCGCCCGTGTCGGCACCGGCAACCTGGCCGGTGTGGCTGTCGCCATCTATCTGGGCGGCCCCGGCGCCATCTTCTGGATGTGGCTGATTGCCTTTATCGGCATGGCGACCGCCTTCGTCGAAAGCACCCTGGCCCAGCTCTACAAGGTCAAGGATGAGGATGGCAACTACCGTGGTGGCCCGGCCTACTACATGGAGAAAGGCCTTGGCATGCGCTGGATGGGGGTGGTGTTTTCGCTCTGCCTGATCCTGGCATTTGGTCTGGTGTTCAACGCGGTGCAGGCCAACTCCATCAGTCTGGCGATGAAGGTGGCGTTTGGTATTCCTGACTGGGTCAGCGGTCTGGCGCTGGTGGCGCTCTCCGGCCTGATTATCTTCGGCGGCATTCGTGGTATCGCCCGTTTTGCCGAGCTGGTGGTGCCCTTTATGGCGCTGGCCTACATCCTGCTGGCGCTGGTGATCGTGGCGATGAACATCACCGAGTTGCCCCATGTCTTCATGCTGATCATCAAGTCCGCCTTCGGGATTGAGCAGGCTGGCTCGGGTGCGCTGGGTTATGCCATCTCCCAGGCGATGATCAACGGTATCAAGCGCGGTCTCTTCTCCAACGAAGCGGGCATGGGCTCTGCGCCCAACGCTGCAGCGACTGCCACTCCCTATCCGCCGCACCCGGCCTCCCAGGGTTATGTGCAGATGCTGGGGGTCTTTATGGATACCATCGTCATCTGCAGCTGTACCGCCGCCATCATCCTGATGTCAGGTCAGTTTGAGCCGGGCTCCGGCGTGACCGGTGTCGAGCTGACCCAGCGGGCGCTCTCTTCCCAGATTGGCAGCGGTGGCAACATCTTTATCGCGGCGGCCATCTTCTTCTTCGCCTTCACCTCTATCGTGGCGAACTACTCCTATGCCGAAACGAATCTGGTGTTCCTCGAGCACAACCACAAGGGCGGCCTGATGCTGTTCCGGATGTTTGTGCTGGGCATGGTGATGTTCGGCTCTGTCGGCGAGTTGCCGACCGTCTGGGCAATGGCTGATGTCTCCATGGGGTTGATGGCCATCGTCAACTTGGTGGCTATCCTGCTGCTCTCCGGCGTCGCCATCAAGCTGGCCAAGGATTACAACGACCAGCTCAGGCTGGGCAAGGTGCCCACCTTTGATGCCAACAAGTACCCCGAGATCCGCTCCCAGCTGGAAGAGGGGATCTGGGACAATCCGACCAAAAAATAACAAGCGGTGAGTCAAACCTCTTGATTAAAACCTGAAGGGGGAGCCGGTGGCTCCCCCTTCTTTTATGAGCCGCTCTTCGGCGGCTGATCCCAGCGCTGGGCGAGCTGTCTGATACGCCGTTGCAACTGGCGCCAGCAGCGCCCTTGTTGCCGGTCGTTGAGGAGGGCATAACGCCAGCGGCGATAGAGCCACGCACTTTTTAGCAGGGGATGGGCAAGGTCGGGGCGCAGCCGCGCCAGCCGCTCGCACCATGCTCCCATGCTCTCGGCAGGCTCTGGGGAATAGCCGCTGCGTTTGCCCCGTTTGAGCAGGGGTTGCCAGATGCGCCGCTCTGGCGGCAGACGGGCGGGCAACAGCAGGGGCAAGCTCACCAGCAGGGCGACCAGCATCAGGCTGGCGAGGATCAACCAGGGAGTGTATCCCGCCAGTGCAGGCCAGCGCAGACCGATTTGCTGCCAGAGCTGGCCCGCATCGTAACCAATCACCCAGCGACTCCACTGGTAGTCGATATTGTTGCCCCACCAGCGCAGCTGATTGAGCAGGGCCCAGTTGCGATAACGCTGCAGAGCGAGAGGGTCGGCGGCGGTAAACTCGTCGCTCAGGGCCTCCCTCACGCCGCCTTCAATGCGCTCCGGTGCCACTGCCGCAGTGGGGTCGATTCGCCGCCATGTTCCTCCTTCATCGAGATACTCCACCCAGGCGTGAGCATCGAACTGGTGTACCGCCAGATAGTTGCCCGTGGGATTCCACTCACCGCCGAGATAACCGGTGACCAGCCGTGCCGGAATACCGGCGGCGCGCAGCACGAAAGCGGTCGCCATGGCGTAGTGGCCGCAAAAGCCGCGCCGAGTATCGAACAGGAACTCATCCACCCCGTCACCGCCAAGTCGTGGCGGTGTCAGGGTGTAGTAATAGGATTGGCTGCGAAACTGCGCTAGCAGGGCGGCGACCAGCTCTGCGCGATCCGGATAGCGCACAGCCAGCACTTGGCCATGGACGCGCGCTCTCGGGTTGCCTCCGGCTGGCAGTTGCAGGTTGCGCTGAGCGGCTTGGCTATCATTCTCTGGCTGCGCTTCGCCGCGGCCAATGCGATAGCGGATTGCCACCTCGCCGCTCCCCTGCCGATAGAGGGTGTGAATGGGGGTGAGCAGCACTGGTCCAGTCAGAATAGTCGGTTCACTTTGGGCAAAGGCCCAGCGGTGGCGCTGGGGCTCGGCGATCACCTCGTAGCTCCCGGCGGGTAATGGACTATCTGCCAGCTGATTGCTTGCCCGTGAAGATGATGCCAGAAGGGTCAGCCCGGTCTGCACCGGCACTGTCTGCTGCCATGCTTTGACCTCGGGGCTCAGCAACCAGCGCTGACCATCGAAAACTTCTTGGCGCATCACCGGAAAATAGCGCTCGCGGACAGGGGGCGGGCCATCGGCAAAGCTGACCCGAAAAGCCAGTTCCGAGGAGTTGACCAGTTCGCTGATATCGCCGGGGGCCAGCTCTTCCGAGAGGCCGGACAGGGCACGGCTGGTGGTGGGCATCTGCCAGAGGGGCGGCAGCCTTGGCAGTAGTATAAACAGGGTGATAAGCAAGGGCAGCGCCAGCAGCAGGGCGCTCCCCGCACTGCGCCAAGGCCGTTTCTGCTCGGGGACGACGGCGGTCACCAGCGCGGTCACTGCCAGCCAGAGTGCCACTGCCATCCCGGCTGTCCAGCCGATGCTTTGGCGTTGTACCAGCGCCAGCGCGATGAGGAAGAAGGCGAGCAGCAGCACCTGCTCGATATCCCGCTCGCGCCGTACCTCGATCATCTTGAGGCTATAGCCGAGCCAGAGCAGATTGATCAGGGCGGGCAGGGTGCCCAATGTGCGCCACTGCAACCCCAGCAACACCACGGTTGTGATGGCCAGCAGCGCCAACCAGCGGGCAGGCAGGGGCGGCAAGCCGCGCCACAGCATCATGGCCCGGACGCCGAGAGTGATGGCGCCCACTGCCACTACCCAGAGTTGCAACTGGGGCCAGAGCGCCGCGACCAGCAGCAGCTGTTGCAGGGCGATGAGTGGCAGCAGGCGGCGGTTATCGAGCAGCATCTGGCGTGATCTTCGGTGGTGTTGCATCGAATTGGGCCAGTGCCAGCAGGCAACGCTGCACAAAGGCGGCGCCGCTATCGGGCCCCAGCGTCTGGTTTGCCAGTGTCAGGGTAAAGGGGATGCCCCGCTTGCCGTAATCGGCGCACCACCAGGCCAGCACCGCCAGCCGCTGCTCCAGATCCCCGCCCGCGACCCGCTGCAAGGTGAGGTGAGTCTCATCCTGCTGCGGTTCATGGAACTGCTTGGTCAGCAGGCCGCGCCCTTGGGCAAGTTGCTTCCAAGCGACCCGGCTCAGTGGTTCACCGGCCTGATGTGTCCGCAGAGAGTCAAAGTCACCGAGAGTGGCCGGAGCGGGCTGGCCCTGATGCCCCTCGCTTTCGGTCGCATGTTCCCCTCTTAGCGCCCCGAACGCCGGTTTGGGGGCGAGCCAGCCCTCCAACTGCAAGTCCAGCAGGGACCAGCAGCGAAACAGACCGAGGGGGTAGCGGCTCTCGACCCGCAATCGGCCAAGGGGCAGTGGCCCACGGCGCGAGCCCGATACTGGCAGGATAACTGTGCTGGGCACAGCGTCGGCCTGTGCCAGCCAGAGGGTGCCTTCGTTGAGGCTAAACCGGAGCGCCTGCACCGGGCGAGGGCTCTGCACCAAGATACGGATAGGTAGCTGGCTACCCGCTTCCCCCAGTACCAGCTGGCCACCCAGCAGTTCCAGCCCCAACAGGTTGCGGTGGGTAAGCCACATGGCGGCCATAAACAGGCTGCCGAGGCAGTAGGCCACCAGCAGTACCAGATTGTTCTGGTAGTTGGTGCCGAGCAGATAGATGACGAGCAGCACCAGCAGATAGAGCAGCCCCATGCGGGTGGGGAGGATAAAGAGGCTGCGGGTACCCAGCGTGATCTGGCGGGCCGGGGGAATGCGGCGATCGAGCCAGCGTCGCTGCCAGCGGGCTCGCCACTGCTGCCAACGGTTTAGCAATTTGCTCATCAGGGATTGTCCGGATCGACCCTGGCCAGCAATCGCTGGCTCAGGGGACAGGCTTCGCCGTGCTGTACGCCAAAGCTGCCCCGCAGCCGATGCTCGGCCACATAGGGGAAGACCGCCTGCACATCCTCTACCGTGACAAAGCGCCGCCCCGCAACCAGTGCCCAGGTCCGGCTCACCGCCAGCAAGGTCTGGGCTGCTCGGGGGGAGAGGGGCTGTGGCAGATCCCCATCAAAGCGGCTCTGGTGCACCAGCGCCAGCAGGTAATCGAGGGTGGCATCGGAAACATGGATGGCATCCCCTTCGCTTTGCAAGGTGGCGAGTCCGGCGGCATCCAGCATGGCGGGCAAAGGGCCCGTCGGCTGGTGGCCGCGCAGTAGCTGGCGCTCCGCTTCTCGCGGCGGAAAACCCAGCGAGAGTCGCACTGCGAATCGGTCGAGTTGGGACTCCGGCAGTGGATAGGTGCCCGCCTGATCCGCCGGATTCTGGGTGGCGATGACGAAAAACGGATCGGGGAGTGGGTGCGTGTGGCCCTCGATGCTCACCTTGCCTTCGGCCATCGCCTCCAGCAGGGCGCTCTGTACTTTGGGGCTGGCGCGGTTGATCTCGTCCGCCAGTAGAACCTGGGTGAAGATGGGGCCGGGGTGAAAGCGAAATGTTTGTTGCTGGGGGTCAAAGATCTGCAACCCCAGCAGGTCGGCGGGGAGCAGATCGGCGGTGAACTGCATCCGCCGGCATGCCAGCCCCAGCACCTGCGCCAGCGCGTGGGCCAGGGTGGTTTTGCCCATGCCGGGCAGATCCTCGATCAGCAGATGACCGCGCGCCAGCAGGGTCACCAGCGCGATTTTCAGTTGCAGCGGCTTGCCCAGAATGACTTGCTCCAGTGTCCCCAGTACGGTCGTGATCTGTTCTTGTGATCTCACCTGCGCCTCCGTTTCTTTCCTTGGCCCCAACAGCTTATACGCCAGCGAGCAGAGTAAGGGCTCATCGAGCGGTAAGCGATGCTCACTTCACCGAGACTTCACACAGTTTCATCGTGGGCACATACATCTTGTTTATGCTAATCCCAATTTCATTTGCCACGAGAATAACCCAATGCAATCACGAACCACGACTTCCCTATTAACGCTGGCCACCCTGCTGTTCTCTTCATTGTCATCTTCGCTCTCCTATGCTGCCGGTGAGGTATCCCTGAGCACAATAGTGGATGGCACCATTCAGCCGGTGCTCAAGGAGTACCGGATCCCGGGAATGGCGGTTGCCGTACTGAAAGATGGCAAGACCCACTATTTCAACTATGGCGTTGCCAACCGGGAGAGCGGTCAGCGCGTCAGCGAGCAGACCCTGTTTGAAATCGGCTCGGTCAGCAAGACCCTGACCGCGACCCTCGGTGCCTACGCCGTGGTCAAGGGGGGCTTCAAGCTGGATGACAAGGTGAGCCTGCACGCGCCCTGGCTGAAAGGGTCTGCCTTTGATGGTGTGACCATGGCCGATCTTGCCACCTACAGTGCAGGTGGCTTGCCACTGCAGTTCCCCGATGCGGTCGACTCGGCAGAGAAGATGCAAGCCTACTACCGCCAGTGGACGCCGCGCTTTGCCGCCGGTACCAAACGGGAGTACTCCAACCCCAGCATAGGTCTGTTCGGCTATCTGGCTGCGAGCTCTCTGGGCCAACCCTTCGAGCAACTGATGAGCCAGACTCTGTTGCCGGGGCTCGGCCTTGCCCACACCTACCTCAAGGTGCCTGCGGCAGCCATGGGTGATTACGCCTACGGCTATGCCAAAGAGGAGAAACCGATCCGGGTCAATCCGGGAGTGCTGGCGGACGAGGCCTATGGCATCAAGACCAGCTCGGCGGATTTCATCAAGTTTGTCGAGGCCAACATGACCAAGCAGAGTGACGTCGTCATACAGCAGGCCATTGCCATGACTCATACCGGTTTCTTCTCGGTAGGAGAGATGACTCAGGGGCTGGGCTGGGAGAGTTATGCCTATCCCGTCACCGAGCAGGCACTGCTGGCGGGCAACTCGCCGGCAGTGAGCTTCAAGGCCAATCCGGTGGAACGCTTTGCCGCGCCCAAAGATATGGGGGAGCAGCGGCTCTACAACAAGACGGGATCGACCAACGGCTTTGGTGCCTATGTTGCCTTTGTCCCGGCCAAGGGGATTGGCATCGTCATGCTGGCCAACCGCAACTATCCCAATGATGCCCGGATCAAGGCGGCCTACGCCATTTTGAGCAAGCTGGCCGACTAATCACGGGGGCTGCGTTTTACCGCAAGCGAGTGCGCCGGGATTGTACCCGGTGCACTTTTTATCGCGTTTATTTTTACTCAGCTCACGGTGCTCTTCTGCCCGGCGGCTTGTCCATCTCGTTGCCTGAATAGCACACCGATAGAAACAATATTTCCATTTTGGAATGTATAGATCGCCATCTCTTCACTAGGTGTGGTGGTAGCCCCCTCCTATAGTGCTCCGCATAGTCACCAGTTTGCCTGCTGTTTGTCGCGCTTTTGGCTGAACAGGGGCCAGATTTCTGTTACGGAGCCTCCATGAGAACTTTTTTGCTGTGCGCCTTTCTGATGATCATCCTCTATCCGGTCGGGATCGATCTCTATCTGGTCGCCGTGCCCCAGATTGCCGATACCCTGCAGGCGAGCGAGGCGCAGATCCACACCGCCTTCTCTATCTATCTGTTCGGTATGGCGGCCACCGTGCTGCTGGGGGGGATGATTGCCGATCGCTACGGGCGGCGCTGGGTGGTGCTCGGGGGCGCCCTGATTTTTGTCCTCGCCTCGCTGGTGGCAGGCAATGCGGAGGGGATTGGCCAGTTCTATTTCGGCCGTTTCTGGCAGGGAGTCGGGGCCGGTGCGCTCTATATCATGACCTTTACCGTGCTGCGGGACGTGCTGTGTCAGGAGCGGCTGGCGATGGCACTTTCAATGATTAACGGGGTCATCTGCGTGATCCCGGTGTTGGCGCCGGTGCTCGGTTACCTCATCCTGTCCCATTTTGACTGGCGCGGGATCTTCGTGGCGATGGCGCTGGTGGCTGCCGTCAGCGGTCTGGTGAACTTGCTTCTGCTCAAAGAGACCCGCCCGGCGCGGCAACCGGACAGTGGCGCTGCGCTGCCCTTTGCCCTGCTGCGCTCGCCGCGCTTTATGCTGCTCTCCCTGCTGACCAGTGCCAGTGTGACCGCCATTCTGGTCTATGTCAGCGTCTCGCCGCTGATCCTGATGAAGGAGTTTGGCTTCACTACCGAGCAGTACTCCATCGTGATGATGGTGATGGCCGGCGTGAGTATGTCCACCTCCTTCCTGACGCCCCTGCTGTTGCGCTGGTTGGGCAAACAGAAAGTGCTGGCTGTGTCTCATCTCTCCTATCTGCTGGCGGCGTGCTCACTGTTCGGCAGCTGGCAGGCGGGGGGCGATATCCATCTGTTGCTGCCGGGGTTTGCGCTGGTCTGTGTCGGGTTCTCCTGTGGCTTCGGGGTGGCGATGGGGGAGGCGCTCGATGGTTGCCAGCACAATGTAGCGTTTGCCAGCGCCGTGCTCTGCATCATGCAGATCAGCCTCTCCGGCCTCTATATCTGGTTGCTTGGCCTGCTCGGCTTTACTCCGTCCGAGATGCTGATCTATGCCCTGATGCTGGCTCTGTTCAGTTACCTGGCTGTCAAAGGGCTGTTACCATGGCTCGTGCTTCGTGAAGCGCGGTCGCAGGGCTGATGGAAGATGAGAGGGAATATGCGCAATCTGGGTGAACTCGATTTAAACCTGCTGGTGGTGTTCAAGTACCTGATGCAGGAGCGCAGTGTGGCAGGGGCGGCCAAAAAGCTCTGTGTCACTCCGTCGGCGGTGAGCAAGTCTCTGGCCAAATTGCGGGAGTGGTTTGACGATCCCCTGTTTGTGCGGGTGCGGCAGGGGTTGCAGCCCACCAACCTCTCCCTGACCCTGGAGGAGGAGCTGAAGGTCTGGTTCCAGCTCACCGACAGCATCACCTCGCTCAATAGCGAGGCGATCCCCGACGGTGCCCGCTTCACGCTGGTGATGGAGTCCCCCTTCTACATCAGCTTCCTGAGCGATCTGCCCATGACCATCTACCAGAAGTACCCCAACTCGGTGGTCAGGATGCTGGGGTGGGATCACCACTCCCTCAACGATATCGTCAATGGCGATGCGGATCTCGGCTTTTGTGCCCGCGAGACCCATGGCCGTTCCCGGGCCAAGGTCAACCGCTTGCCCTACTACATCGATCACGAGGTGCTGTTCACCGATCGCCCGGTGGTTTTTCTGCGCAAGGATCACCCCTTGCTCCAGCAGAAGTGGTCGCTGGAGAACTTTCTGGCCTGCCCCCAGATCAGCATGGTGTGGGAAGCGAACGATACCTGGGCCCTCGACAGTCTGCTGGAGGACGAGGGGCTGAAGCGGGAGGTGCCCATCATGGTCTCAAGCTTCGAGCAGGCGCTGCATATTGCCTCCCAGTCGAGTCACGAGCTGATTGCGGTGGCCCCTTCCTACTGCGGTGGTTATGCCAGTCGGCATCACGGCAATCTGATCGCCATGCCGCTGCCGCTGCCCGAGAAGCTCTACGCACAGCTGGAGATCGCCTTCATCCTGCTGTGGCACAAACGGCACAATCAGGATGCCAAGGTGATGTGGCTGCGCAACGAGATCCGGCGACTCTACAACGACGAATCGCCACGCTAATGTGAGCGTGACGGTGCCCATCGATCAGCCGGAGCCATCTGCTCCGGCTTTTTGTTGTCGCATCGTCCGGATGAGTGGGCTTTGGCACGACTTAAGTGCCGAGCTCGGGTTCAGCTGTGTGCCATTCAACTCTCTTTATGCACAGATTGGCCTTGGTTGCACGTCTCGAGTGAAGCTCTTTTCACGAAAAAAATTCATGTTGTTTCATTAGAAAACTTCACTGATGGTCACTTTTGAAGTGTGATCGACCATTAAGTTCCTGTATTTGCAGTGATATAGCATGACTCCCCTTGGAATGGCGGGGTTAGATAGCGCCTGCGTAGGTGACTGCCAGTAGAGCGCGGCGTGAGCCAGCCCCACAGGTCGTCTGTGGCCGTGCCATGCCCGGGCTATCTGGCCACCAGCCATGAGTGACGGAGCGGAGGGGAATAAGCATCAAGGTTGATAAACCGGCTTGAGTGAAGGGATGCAGCAAAGGTAGAACCCGGAGCCGGCAACTGTACTGGGAGACGCCACTCACCATTCCCCGATAACCCGTAATTGAAACCGGCTAGATGAAAAACACCTTTCATCGAACGGGGCCCGTGCACCCGAAAATAGCCAGATTTGCAGGCTGACTGTGCTCCCCGTTATGGCAATGGCGGGGCAAAAAAATAGTGCGGCAGCCACCACCAGATTAATAAAAATAAATCTCAGTAAAGGCAGGTTGATATGCGTCCAGCAACAGCACCCACAGGGTTGTTACAACAACCCAAACCCTTCTTTATGATATTTTTCGTCGAACTCTGGGAGCGCTTCGGTTATTACGGCGTGCAGGGGATCCTGGCGGTTTTCTTTGTGCAGCAACTGGGATTTTCCCAAGAGCAATCCTTTATTACCTTCGGTGCCTTCTCGGCGCTGGTATATGGCCTGATCTCGGTCGGTGGCTATGTCGGTGACCATGTGCTCGGCACCAAGCGCACCATGGTGCTCGGGGCTATCGTGTTGGTGGTCGGTTATTTTATGACCGGCCTCTCTATCTACAATCCCGACCTGATTTTCTATGCGCTGGGCACCATCGCGGTCGGTAACTGCCTGTTCAAGGCCAATCCGGCCAGCCTGCTGTCAAAATGCTACCAGCCAAAAGATCCGCGGCTGGATGGGGCGTTTACCCTGTTCTATATGTCGATCAATATTGGCTCCCTTATTTCCCTCTCGCTCGCTCCGGTGATTGCCGATCACTACGGCTATACCGTGACCTATAACCTGTGCGGGGTGGGGCTGATTATTGCGCTGCTCACCTTCTTTGCCTGCCGCAATATGGTCAAGGATATTGGCTCCGAGCCGGATCACCTGCCGCTCGATTACAGCAAGCTGCTGCTGGTTATATTGGGCTCGGTAGCCATGGTCTTCTTTTGCGCCTGGCTGATGCACCACGTGGTGATCGCCAACATGGTGCTGATGACGGTGACCATCGCCGTGGTGATCTTCTTCTTCCGCGAGGCATTCAGGCTTGACACAGTGGGCCGCAACAAGATGTATGTGGCCTTCGTGCTGATGCTGGAGGCAGTGCTCTTCTATGTGCTGTATGCCCAGATGCCGACGTCTCTGAACTTCTTTGCCATCAACAACATGCACCATGAGATGCTGGGCGTGAGCGTCAACCCAATCAGCTTCCAGGCGCTCAACCCCTTCTGGGTGGTGGTGGGTAGCCCGGTACTCGCGATGATCTATACCCGGATGGGCAGCAAGGGGCGGGATCTCACCATGCCGCTCAAGTTCACCCTCGGGATGTTCTTCTGCTCGCTGGGCTTTCTGACGGCGGCAGCATCCGGCTGGTGGTTTGCCGATGAGCAGGGGCTTACCTCCCCCTGGTTTATGGTGCTTATCTACCTGTTCCAGAGTCTGGGCGAGCTGATGATCAGCGCGCTGGGACTGGCGATGGTCGCCGCGCTGGTGCCACAACGCCTGATGGGCTTCATTCTCGGAATGTGGTTCCTGACTCAAGCGATGGCGTCCCTGCTGGGGGGCTA
The DNA here is from genome assembly GCF_049173005.1 of Aeromonas sp. 602658. Classification (NCBI taxonomy): domain Bacteria; kingdom Pseudomonadati; phylum Pseudomonadota; class Gammaproteobacteria; order Aeromonadales; family Aeromonadaceae; genus Aeromonas; species Aeromonas sp. 602658. Next base: position 104,816 of record NZ_JAAKRF010000007.1, read on the forward strand.
TGTGGCGACTTTTACCGCCGTGCCGCAAGGGATGACGGATCCGCTGCAAACTTTGCCCATTTACACCGGCGTATTTGGCAAGATTGGGATGGCGACCCTGCTGATTGCGGTAGTGATGGGGCTGATGGTGCCTTGGCTCAACCGGATGATGAGTGCGACGCCTACAGAGGCCGAGGAGCTGGTCGCGGGTCAATCACGGGCGTAATGAGGGGAGGATAGTGCGAGACAAGGCAAGGGCGGCGACCCTTGCCTTGCTGTTGATGGCTTAGTTGTACTGCTCTTCCATCCAGGCTTCGACGATCAGCTGCGCCGAGACCCCGTCCACGCTGCCTTTTTCCAGTGCGCGATAGCCGCCTCGCTCAAACAGCCGGGCGCGGGCATCTGTGGTGGTGAGTCGCTCATCCTTGAACTCCACCGGCTTGCCGAAACGGCCATGCAGCCGGTTGCCGAATTTGCGGGCTCGTACCGTGATCTCCTGATCGGTGCCATCCATGTTCAGCGGCAGACCGACCACCAGCAGGTCCGGTTGCCACTCCTTGAGCAGCTTCTCAATCTCGTCCCAGTTGGGGATGCCGTCGTTGGCCTTGAGGGCGCGCAGAGGCTGGGCTGTGCCAGTCAGCTCCTGACCGATGGCGACGCCAATGCTCTTGGTGCCATAGTCAAAGCCCATGATGCTGCGTGATGACATAACTGATAAATCCTCGAAATAGAGAGCGGAGCGGGCCAGCCGATCAGCTGTGGCCGACGTCGCTGGAGAGGTGAACCGGGTTCACCCCTATGCTGGCGGCAGCTTGCTGCCAACGTTTGTGAATGGGGGTCTTGAACACCAGAGCCGGATTGGGGGGGATCACCAGCCAGGCGCCATCCACCAGCTCCTGCTCCAGCTGCCCGGCGCTCCAGCCGGCATAGCCAAGGGCCACCAGCCAATGGGCAGGGGCCTCGCTCGTACCCAGAGTTTCCAGAATATCCTTGGAGGTGGTCACCATCATCTCATCTCCCACCTGCAGGGTGGAGTTGAAACCGGGGCGGAAGCTGTGCAGCACGAAGCCGCGATCGGCGTGAACCGGTCCCCCTTGCAGCACCGGCTGCTTGAGCTCCGGGTTGTTGGGCGGGTTGAGCTTGAGCTGGGTCAGCATGGTTTCCAGCGACATCTCCACCGGAATGTTGACGACCAGCCCCATGGCGCCCTCTTCGTTGTGCTCGCACAGATAGACCAGCGAGCGCTCGAAGTAGGGATCCGTCAGGCTTGGCATGGCAAGCAGGAAGTGATTTTGCAGTGTTTGCATAGAGGCCAAATAGTGCAAAGGTATTTGAGGTCAATTATGGCAGTTGATCCCCATGGGAAAAACCGCTTTTTGGGCTGGGCTCGCTCCCGTCCCTTTCCGGATTGCCTTGAAACAGAAAGGAGGGCACTGGACCACCCTCTCTGTTTCCGGGCTTGTCAGGGGCGGGTTACCCCTGAACAGAGCGGTTAGCCTTCCTGGTGATTATTTGCCCAGCCGACGCTCGATGGCATCCATCAGCATGCCGGTGATGTGCACGTCGAAGGCTGCTTCAATCTCGCGAATGCAGGTCGGGCTGGTGACGTTAATCTCGGTCAGCCGATCGCCGATGATATCGAGACCGACGAAGATAAGCCCCTTCTCCCTCAGGGTGGGGCCCACCGCACGGGCGATGGCCCAGTCGGCTTCGCTCAGGGGACGGGCTTCACCACGGCCACCGGCCGCCAGATTGCCACGGGTCTCACCTTGCGCCGGAATGCGCGCGAGGCAGTAAGGCACCGGTTCACCGTCCACCACCAGTACCCGCTTGTCGCCATCCTTGATGGCGGGCAGATAGGTCTGCGCCATGCAGTATTGGCTGCCGTGGGCGGTCAGGGTCTCGATAATCACGCCGACGTTGGCATCATCCTCTTTCATGCGGAAGATGGAGGCGCCACCCATGCCGTCCAGCGGTTTGAGGATCACGTCTTTGTGCTTGGCGTGGAAGGCGCGCAGCTTGTCAGCGCGGCGGGTCACCAACGTGGTTGGGGTATGCTCGGCAAACCAGGCGGTGTAGAGCTTCTCGTTGGCGTCACGCAGGCTCTGCGGCTTGTTGACGATAAGGCAACCCTCATCCTCGGCCCGCTCCAGCATGTAGGTGGCGTAGATAAATTCGGTGTCGAACGGCGGATCCTTGCGCATCAGGATCACATCGAGGTTGGAGAGGGGCTGATCCACCACCTCGCCCAGCTTGTACCAGTCGGCATAGTCATATTTGACGGTGAGCGGGCGCATGGTGCCAAAGGCGCGACCGGCTTCCATGTAGAGATCCTTCATCTCCAGATAGAAGAGCTCATAGCCGCGCTTTTGCGCCTCTTCGAGCATGGCAAAGCTGGAATCTTTCTTGATGTTGATGGCCGAGATGGGGTCCATCACGATGCCGAGTTTAATGGTCATCCGCTGTTCCTTTTTAATGGCTCGATAGGGTTGTAGGGTCGATTAGCGCAGCGTAATCGGCCGCTTGCGGCTGCGTCGATGCAGCCATGGGGCTGATTGATGCGGCCGATAGTATCAAGCGAGATCGCCAAAGCGGCACTGCAGCGCAGTTATCGCAGTCAGGGCGGCGGTTTCGGTGCGCAGCACCCGCGGCCCCAGCAGCATCTCTTTGAAATCTTCCTGCACGGTACGGGCGATCTCGTCGCTCGACAATCCCCCTTCCGGGCCAATCAGCAGGCGCACGCCATGCTCGGGAACGGGCAGGGTGTTGATGCTGTACTCGGCGCGCGGGTGCAGGTTGAGCTTGAGCTCTTTGGTCTCTTCCGCCAGCCAGGCGTCCAGCTCCATTGGCATACGCACTTCGGGCACCACGTTGCGGCCGCACTGTTCGCAGGCGCTGATCACCACCTTCTGCCACTGCTCGCGCTTCTTCTCCAGTCGATCGGCTGGCAGCTTGACGCCGCAGCGCTCGGAGAAGAGCGGGGTGATACAGGTGACGCCCAGCTCCACCGATTTCTGGATGGTGAAGTCCATCTTGTCGCCACGGCTGATCACCTGACCGAGGTGGATGGCCAGCGGTGACTCCACCGATTGGGCGTCACAACTGTCGATGGTCACGTCCACCGACTTCTTGCCGACGTTGGCGATGGTGGCGGGATATTGATTGCCATCGCCATTGAACAGCTCGAGCTGCTGGGCCGGCTGCATGCGCAGTACCCGGCCGATATGGTTGGCGCCGTCTTCCGACAGGGCGATGGTCTGGCCAACTTGCAGGGTGGCCGGTTCATAGATACGTGGAATGCGCATGGCTGCTTGTCAGTCTCTTGCTTGGAAACCCTTCATATCCTGCTGCGAGGCGGTGAGCAAGGCTCACGCGGCAGAAGGGAAGGGCTTCATGATAGGAGGGGTGATCCCCTCCCTGGTCAAATGGGGTTATTGGCACTGCTTTTCAATAAAGGGATTAGTGTTGCCCTGCAGCTTGCCGATGCGGCGGTTGCGCTCGCACTCCCAGCCCTCTGCCGGGTACTGCCTGTCCCAAGCTTCAAACAGTTTACGCTGTTGCGCTGCCAGACGCAGCCCATACTGCTGGCTCATGTAGAGGTAGGCGCGGGCAATCTGGCCCCGTACCGGCCCCTTGGGCGGCTGCACCCGACGATCCTTGAAATCCACCAGCATCTGACACTGGCCGTACTGATCCGGCTTGCCGTTCCAGTCGGAGAAGCGGTAGTTGGCCCGATCGCCGTTCACTTCGCCAATGGCGGGGAAGAGGTTGTGCATGTCCCCCTCCATCTTGTTGAACTCGGGGCTCGCTTTTTCGCAGTTCTTGCGACCGCCATCCTGCCAGCACTGCAGCTGGTGGCCGAACTCCCAGGCGGGGACCACGTGTTCCCACTCGATGCGGGCGGCGCGCTTGGCCTGCTTGCGCGGCTCATAGCCGCAACTGGCGAGATCCGGGCTCATTTTCTTGCCCTGATAGTCGATGTCACAGCCGCAGTAGAAGGTGGTGACCGCAGGTTGGCTGCGATAGAGCTTCACCAGATCTTGCTTGGCTTCGCGAAAGGTCTGGGCGTGCAGGGGGGAGCTGAGCAGCGGTAAACCGGCCAGCAGGGTCAGGGCGAGGGAGGAGATGAAACGCATGGGATTCCTTGCAAACGGGGTGATTGACGAACGATGGCGGGCACCCTACCACAGGGGCGCGACACAAGCTGGCTTACTGCTCTGGCTCCGGCCGTTCCCGCTCCAGCGGCTGCTTGCAGCGGCGGCAGTGGTAGCGGGCCTCGCCACGCACCACCTTGTTGTGACGGCGAATAGAGAGTTGATGCTGCTGGCAGTGACAGCGATAGGGCACGGTGCGCTGGGCCAATACCGCCAGATCGAAGCTGTGGGTGGTTCTGGGCTCAAGGCCGAATACCTCCCGCATCACCGACTGCCACTGGCGGCCGTGGGGTAGCACCCGGTTTTTGCCGTGCCCGTCACCCCATAGGGCATAGACCAGCAGATGGGCCACCTCGTGGGGCACCACCTCATCCAGAAACGCCTGCTGGTTGGCCTGATAGAGGGCAGGATTGAAGCGCAGCTCCCAGGTTTGCAGCCGCGCCGATCCTGCCGCCCGGCCCCGCATATTGCAGTAGATCCGCGGGCGGGGGAAGGTGCGGCCAAGGCGCGCCTCGGCTTGCACAAAGCAGGCTTCTACGCGTTGTTGCAGCAGGGCGACAAGCTGGGCAGGGGTGGCAGACATCAACATCTCGTCAAATGGCGGATAAGCAAAAGGGGAGCCAGGCTCCCCTTTTATCACAACAGCGAGCCTTACAGGCCAGCGGCGGAACGCAGCAGTTCGGCCTTGTCAGTCTGCTCCCACGGGAACTCGTCGCGACCGAAGTGACCGTAGGCAGCGGTGGCCTGATAGATTGGGCGCTTCAGATCCAGCATTTCGATCAGACCATACGGGCGCAGTTCGAAGTGCTCGCGTACCAGCTTGACCAGCAGATCCTCGGCAACCTTGGCAGTACCGAAGGTCTCGACGCTGATGGAGGTCGGCTCGGCCACACCGATGGCGTAGGAGATCTGGATTTCACAGCGATCGGCCAGACCGGCGGCCACGATGTTTTTGGCAACGTAGCGGGCGGCGTAGGCAGCGGAGCGGTCAACCTTGGACGGATCCTTACCGGAGAAGGCGCCACCACCGTGACGAGCCATGCCGCCGTAGGTGTCGACGATGATCTTGCGACCGGTAAGACCGCAGTCACCCATCGGGCCGCCGATAACGAAACGGCCGGTCGGGTTGATGAAGTATTTGGTGTCCTTGTTGACCCACTCGGCCGGCAGCACCGGCTTGATGATCTCTTCGCGTACCGCTTCAACCAGATCCTTGTGGCTGATGGATTCAGCGTGCTGGGTAGACAGTACAACGGCATCGACACCGATGATCTTGCCTGCGTCGTCGTAGGCAAAGGTCAGCTGGCTCTTGGCATCCGGACGCAGCCACGGCAGGGTGCCGTTCTTGCGCACTTCAGCCTGACGCTTCACCAGCAGGTGAGAGTAGGTGATGGGGGCCGGCATCAGCACGTCGGTTTCGTTGGTGGCGTAGCCGAACATCAGGCCCTGGTCGCCAGCGCCCTGCTCCAGCGGATCGCTGCGGTCAACACCTTGGTTGATGTCCGGGGACTGCTTGCCGATGGCGTTCAGCACGGCGCAGGAGTCAGCGTCGAAGCCCATGTCGGAGTGGGTGTAGCCGATTTCACGCACGGTATCACGCACGATCTCTTCGATATCAACCCAGGCAGAGGTGGTTACTTCGCCGGCCACCATGACCATACCGGTCTTGACCAGGGTCTCGCAGGCGACACGGGCCTTGGTATCTTGCTTGAGGATGGCGTCCAGTACCGCATCGGAGATCTGGTCCGCAATCTTGTCTGGATGGCCTTCGGAGACCGACTCGGAAGTAAACAGCTTTGCCATGATATGAATCTCAGCTTGTCTGGGTTATCGCCACAGCAATAACCGGGTGAATGGGATGGTGTAGAGGTATCTACATCTGGACGTCTATATTAATTAGCGCCCCCCGCGATTGCCAGCACTATTTTGTCGCGCAGTGTCCAATGGGTCACAAGCGGTGCTCTCCTATCCCGAAAGGGATGGAAATCAAACGTTTTTCTCTGGTTGCTTTGGCCAATAGAGGGCAAGAAAAGCGATTGTCCTCCCAAAGCCACTTTATTCATCCAGATAATATTTGCACGCCGCGCGCCCTGCTGGGACAATAACGCGCCTTAATCTTGGCCATCAAATGAAGCAATCGCAGGAGATTCAGATGCCTTCTCGTAAAGAGCTTGCCAATGCCATTCGTGCATTGAGTATGGATGCCGTTCAAAAAGCCAACTCCGGTCACCCGGGCGCCCCCATGGGAATGGCGGATATCGCCGAAGTGCTGTGGCGTAGCCACCTCAGACATAACCCGAACAACCCCAAGTGGGCCGACCGCGACCGTTTCATTCTCTCCAACGGCCACGGCTCCATGCTGCTGTACTCCCTGCTGCACCTCTCCGGTTATGACCTCTCCATCGACGATCTGAAAAACTTCCGCCAACTGCACTCTCGCACCCCGGGTCACCCGGAGTACGGCTATGCACCGGGCGTGGAAACCACCACTGGCCCGCTGGGTCAGGGCATCACCAACGCCGTTGGTATGGCGATCGCCGAGAAAGCCATGGCTGAGCAGTTCAACCAGCCGGGCCACGACATCGTTGACCACTACACCTACGCCTTTATGGGCGACGGCTGCCTGATGGAAGGTATCTCCCACGAAGCGTGCTCCCTGGCAGGTACCCTGCAACTGGGCAAACTGATCGCGTTCTGGGATGACAACGGTATCTCCATCGACGGTCACGTAGAAGGCTGGTTCACCGACGACACCGTCAAGCGTTTCGAAGCTTACGGCTGGCACGTTATCCCGGCTGTTGACGGTCACAGCCCGGAAGCCATCAATGCCGCCATCGAAGCCGCCAAGGCCGAGACCGGCAAGCCGACCCTGATCTGCTGCCGCACCATCATCGGTTACGGCTCCCCGAACAAATCCGGTTCTCACGACTGCCACGGCTCACCGCTGGGCAACGACGAGATCGCCGCTGCTCGTGCCTTCCTGAAGTGGGACCACGCGCCGTTCGTTATCCCGGCCGATATCGCTGCCGAGTGGAACGCTCAGGAGAAGGGCGCTGCACTGGAAGCCGACTGGGCTGCCAAGTTCGCCGCCTATGAAGCCGCTCACCCGACGCTGGCTGCCGAATTCAAGCGCCGCACCGCTGGCGAACTGCCGGCCAACTGGGCTGCCGAATCCGCCAAGATCATCGAAACCCTGCAAGCCAACCCGGCCAAGATTGCGACCCGTAAAGCGTCCCAGAACTCTCTGGAAGCCTTCGGCAAGCTGCTGCCGGAGTTCATGGGCGGCTCTGCTGACCTGGCTCCGTCCAACCTGACCATGTGGTCCGGCTCCAAGTCCCTGACCAACGACGATGCCTCCGGCAACTACATCCACTACGGTGTACGCGAGTTCGGCATGTCCGCCATCATGAACGGTATCGCCCTGCACGGTGGTTTCATCCCCTACGGCGCCACCTTCCTGATGTTTATGGAGTATGCCCGCAACGCCCTGCGCATGGCCGCCCTGATGAAGCAGCGCGCTATCTTCGTTTACACCCACGACTCAATCGGTCTGGGTGAAGATGGCCCGACTCACCAGCCGGTTGAGCAGATCGCCTCCCTGCGTCTGACTCCGAACATGAGCACCTGGCGTCCGTGCGACCAGGTTGAATCCGCCATCGCCTGGAAACACGCCATCGAGCGTACCGACGGCCCGACCTCTCTGATCTTCTCTCGTCAGAACCTGGCCCAGATGGACCGTACTGCCCAGCAGCTGGCCGACACCGCCAAGGGTGGCTACGTGCTGAAGGATTGCGCCGGTACTCCGGAGCTGATCCTGATCGCCACCGGTTCCGAAGTGGAACTGGCCGTTGCCGCCTATGAGCAGCTGACTGCCAAGGGCCGTGCCGTGCGCGTGGTCTCTCTGCCGTCTACCGACGTGTTCGACGCCCAGTCTGCCGAGTACAAAGAGTCCGTCCTGCCGTCCTCCGTCACCAAGCGTGTGGCCATCGAAGCCGGCATCGCTGACTACTGGTACAAGTACGTCGGTTTCGGCGGCAAGATCATCGGTATGACCACCTTTGGTGAGTCTGCACCGGCCGAGCTGCTGTTCAAGGAATTCGGCTTTACCGTGGAAAACGTGGTTGCTACCGCAGAGTCCCTGTAATAGCTGACCATTGGGCCACTCAGGCCCAATAGCCGGAAAATAAAACGCCCTCCATCGCAAGATGGGGGGCGTTTTTTATTCACATTAGAGATTTTTATTAGTGTTGATTTGTTATATCAAAAGCTTTTATCCTTGATTATGTAAGTTCAGATATAGAAAAATAATTCACGACGATGCATAAAAGGAACAATATGGACCGTTTTCGGTTGATAACAAAAAAACTATTAAGTACTAATTATAAGAATAGTATTCTAATAGCATCACTCATTACCATAGTTGTATCCCAATATTTATTTATGTTAATATTTTTAATGGTGGGATATCACATGAACACTCTCGCTGGGCTGAGTTTGGTTCAGCTATTGGTGGGATCTATGCCCCAATAGTTGGGGGGCTCACGTTATTTGTTTTACTCCGTCAGGTTGGTTTGCAGGAACAGGTAAACGACCAGTATTATTTACAGCAGGCAAGAGAGGATATCGAGTTTTATGCGTCACAATTATCGACTATCCTCGATGACCCCTTGGTTGGTGACGTGTCATTGCGTGCGGTGCTTCATGAGAGGTTTATGTTATGTAACACTGAAACGTTATCTTCTGAAGAGATGAAAGAGATTGCTATCGATATTCATCGAATAATACCTAAATCGATAGATATGTGGTCTGCAATTTATCATATTTTAATCGGTTTAACTGCTGTTGATTCTGCTCAATTCAAAATGACATTATCGTCATCTAAACAGAAGCTTATTGCATTACTTAGTATAGAAATTTGTGTGGCTTTAGATAATCTTCATTTTTCTCGGTCACATGAAACTTGTAGCTTCAACTATGAGTTTAGCCCCTACTTGGATAAAGTTAATTAAAAGTCCGTAGGTTCGATTCATGTACAGCTCGTAGGTTCGATTAGCGAAGCGTAATCGGACGTTCGCGTTCTTTAAGACGATGCCATAAAAATAATGCCCCACATGTTAAATAAAAAGAGACCGGCTATCAGCCGGTCTCTTTTTATTTATCGCAACCCTTATGCCTGCGGCGGGGTACTGTCCGCATTGGACATCACCGCATCCACCTCGGCCTGCTCCACTATGGGCTTTATCAATCTGACGACAACGGCGCCATAGTTAATACCAGCTTGCCGATATGACGGCCTGAATCCAGCAAATGGTGGGCGGCGGCGGCCTCATGCAGCGGGAAGGTCTGGTAAACCTGCGGTTTGACCTCGCCGCGTTCGATAAATGGCCAGACATGAGTTTGCAGCTGGGCAATCAGTTCGGCTTTTTCCTGCGGAGTACGCGAGCGCAGGGTCGAGCCGATATGGGTCAGCCGCTTTTGCAGCATGGGAAACAGATCCAGATTGGGGGCGGCGCCCGCAATAATGCCGATCTGGACTATGCGGCCATTGATGGCGGCCGCCGCATAGTTGCGCGCGACATACTCCCCGCCAATGATATCGAGAATGATGTCGGCGCCATGGCCATCGGTGGCTGCATGCACGGCCTCGACAAAATCCTCCTCCTTGTAGAGTACGGCCACATCCGCGCCCAGCTTGATGCTGGCGGCCTGCTGCTCGGGTGAGCCGACAGTGGTGATGATTTTGGCGGCGCCAAATGCCTTGGCCAGCATGGTGGCGGTCGTGCCGATGCCGGAGGCTCCGCCATGGATCAAGATAATGTCCCCTTTTTTAAACTGACCCCGTTCAAACATATTTGACCAGACCGTCATAAAGGTTTCCGGCAGCGCCGCGGCTTCGACAAAGCTCAATCCGGGCGGCAGAGGCAGGACATTGTTCTGGTGGGCGACGCTGTACTCGGCATAGCCGCCACCCGAAATCAGTGCGGCGACCTTGTCGCCAACCTTGAGATGGTCCACCTGCTCCCCCTTGGCGACCACGACCCCGGCGACCTCCAGCCCGGGAATATCCGATGCCCCTGCCGGAGGCGGGTAGAGCCCCTTGCGCTGCATCACATCCGGCCCATTGATGCCGGTCGCATAGTGCCTGATCAAGACCTCATCTGGCTTGGGCGCAGGTGTGGCGCGGGTGGTCAGTTGCAAGACATCGGGGCCACCTGGCTGGGTAATATCTACCGCGCTCATGGTGGCGGGAATGGAATAGGCGTTATGCATCAGCGGCTCCTTGTAACGAGGTGATATGGGGTTCCCCGAGTGGGATGAGCACCAAGATAGTGGAGATTACTGATGAATAAACGCAGTATTATCCCTTATCTGTAATGCAAAAATGCATTTCAATCGGGAGTCGTGATGAACTGGGATGATGCGAAAATTTTTCTGGCGTTGCATCGGGAGGGGAGCCTGAGGGGCGCCGCCCGTGTGGTCGGGGTCGATCAGGCCACCATTGGCAGGCGGATTGCCGCACTGGAGCATCGTCTGGCGGCCACGCTGTTTCTCCGTACATCCAAGGGGTATGTGCTGACTAATGTCGGAGAGATAGTGCTGGCCAGCGCCCAGCAGATGGAGCTGGCTGCCATTGATTTCGTGCGGGCGGCGCAAGGGGTCGACAACCGTCTGGTCGGTGAGGTCAGCGTGGCGACCACAGACACCCTGGGGATGGATTTTCTGATACCGGCCCTGACCGAGCTGCATCAGCGTTATCCCGATATCAGGGTCATCCTCAATACCTCGACCCAGGTGGTCAATCTGTCCCTGCGGGAAGCGGATATCGCGATCCGGACGGTGAAGCCGGACAATCCCGACCTGATTATCCGCAAGCTGGCCTCCTGGCCGGTCGGGTTGTATGCCTCCGCCGACTATCTGGTTCGCCATGGCATTCCCGAAGCGGGCACCGGTTTTGCGGGCCATTCGCTGGTGGTGTATGAGCCCCGCTGGCAGAGCGCTCGCTCGCCAATGATGCTCGAAGAGGCGGCCGAGGGGGCCACTGTCGCCGCGGGGGTCAATACCAGCCTGATGCTGCGTCAGGCCCTGTTGATGGGGCTGGGGCTTGGCGAGGTGGCGGTTCCGCTCGCCGAGCAAGCCGGGTTGGTGCGGGTCTGGCCCGAGCGGCAGTTACAGCAATCCTACGATGTGTGGCTGGTGACCCATCAGGATGTGCAGCATGCCGCGCGGGTCAGAGCGGTCATGGATGTCATCGTCAGGGCATTTGCCGCGATGGCCTAAGTCTGGCGGGGATTCTGTTCAGGTTTTGTCGCAGCGCGGTCACACCTCTTGCCATAGTCATGGCGGTTGAGGGAAAACCCTCATTTACTTGGTCTCTGACAGTCAATACTGTGAGACCGAGTCCACCACTACTGGAGCCTGACCCATGACCGATATGCTTGTTGACGATAAACAACCGACCCCGGATCCGGCAGAGCAGAATGCCTTCTTCCCATCGCCCTACTCCCTGAGCCAGTTCACCTCGCGCAAATCTGACCTTGCCGGGGCCGACTATCCCGCTCCCTATCGGGAGGGGCGCTGGAAGATCCTGCTGATCGGTGCCGATGAGCGTTATCTGCCCACCGACAACGGCACCCTGTTTTCCACCGGCAACCATCCGGTCGAAACCCTGCTGCCCATGTATCACCTCGACAAGGCGGGCTTTGCCTTTGACGTGGCCACCCTTTCCGGCAATCCGGTCAAGTTCGAGTGGTGGGCCATGCCCGGCGAAGACGAAGAGGTGCTGGGGCTCTATGCCAAATATCAGGCGCAGTTCCGCCAACCGGCCAAGCTGGCCGATCTGCTGAAAGAGGCGCTGGCCGCCGACTCGGACTATATCGGCGTCTTTATTCCCGGCGGCCACGGCGCCCTGATGGGGCTGCCGGAGAGTGCCGAGGTGAAAGCGCTGCTGGAGTGGGCGATGGCCAACGATCGCTTCATCATTTCCCTCTGTCACGGGCCTGCTGCGTTGCTGGCGGTGGCCAATCCAGAGACCTTCGCGGGCTACAAGATCTGCACCTTCCCCGATGAGCTGGATGCCCAGACCCCGGCAATTGGCTATATGCCGGGCCACCTCACCTGGAAGTTTGGCGAGAAGCTCAAAGAGATTGGCTTCGAGATCGTCAACAACGGCATCTCGGGAGAGGTGTGCCGGGATCGCAATCTGCTGACCGGTGACAGCCCGCTGGCGGGCAATAACCTCGGCAAGCTGGCTGCTACCACCTTACTGGAGGCGGTTGCCAAGCGATGAGGTTGTCGTCGTCGCCAGCGAATGCGCTGCAGGTCGCGGTGGCGCTGGAAGGGTGTCAGCGGCTGGAGGAGATCCAGCAGCTGGTGCGCGCTTTTGCCACCCCGCTGGGGTATCACCGCTTTGCGCTCTTCTCCATCAGTGCCAGCGAGGAGGGGGTGGTCGAGCATCTCTACTGGCTGGAGGGGGAGTGGTTGGAGAGCGGCGAGGCGGTCGACCTGCATGCCTATATGCGCGAGTGCCCGATGGCGATGCATATCAGGGAGCGAGACCAGCCCTTCTTCTGGAGCAAAACGGTTGGCGCTGCTGGCGAGCAGTACCGTATCGTTCGCCATCCTGAGGGGCCGGGCCGACATGGCTTGCAGGTACCCGTCTATGGGCCGTTGGGACTGGAAGGGGCGATGAGCTTTGGCGGCGATCAGATCGATGCCAGCGCTCCCGCTCGGGTTGGCCTTGCGCTGATCGCGGCGGCGGCTTTTCATGCTGCTCGTGGATTGATGGAGATGCCGGTGGCGGGTCACGAGCGTGGTCTCACTGGGCGCGAGCGCGAAGTGCTGGAGTGGGTCTCCCGGGGTTGGCGCCATGCCGATATCGCCACCACCCTGAAACTCTCGGTGCGCACGGTCGAGAACCATCTGCGCAGTGCCCGCCGTCGACTCGGTGTGGCCACCACGGCAGAGGCGGTCAGAGTGGCGATCAGGAACCGCGATATTGAGGGCTGAGGGGCTACCCCTTTGTCTGGCATGTAAAAAGAGACCGGCATATAGCCGGTCTCTTTTTTATTTCCGCAACCTTTACGCCTGTGGCGGGGTGCTTTCGGCGTTGGACATCACTGCATCGATTTGTACCAGAGCACCGGCGGGAAGTTCACTTACCCCGATTACGGTGCGGGCAGGCAGGTAGCCCGGGAAGTATTTGGTGTAGACGGCGTTGACCGCATCCAGATCCGCGATATTGCCGAGCTGGATATTGACCTTGACGATATCGTCCATCACATGGCCGATGCTCTCCACAATCGCCTTGATATTGCTCAGGCTCTGGGCGGTCTGCTCCTTGATGCAGCCAGCCAGGATCTTGCCAGTGGCGGGGTCTATCGGTAACTGCGCAGAGAGATGGTTGTAGTGGGAGAAGGCGACAGTCTGGCAATGGAGCGGGCTGCGCGGTGCCTTGTCGGTATTGCGGGCGCGGATCACCAGATTGTGACGGTCTTCCACCAGTTGTGGCGGGGTGCCGTCACCGTGGGAGATGACCGCATCCATCTGCACCCGCGCCCCCATGGGCAGGGCGGCGGCACTGACCACAGAGCGGGCGGGCAGATAGGCCACGGCGCGGGCAATGGCGGAGTCGGGGAAGAAGGTGGTGTAGACCTCGTTGACGGCCTCCAGGTCGGCCAGATCGGTCAGATAGACGGTGACCTTGACGATATCGTCAAACGGCACGTCGATGCTCTCCAGCACCGCCTTGATATTGCGCAGGCACTGGCCCGCCTGCTCCTTGATGCCACCGGCAACCAGCTGGCCCGAGGCGGCATCGACCGGCAGCTGGGCGCCGATATTGTTGTAGTGGGAGAAGGCCACGGTATGAGTGGAGAGCGGATTGTGCGGCGCCTTGTCACTGTTGCGGGCGAGCTTCACCAGCGGGCAAGGATCTTGCGGGAAGGTACCTTCGCCGTTGGAGATGATGGCATCGATCTGCACCAGCGCGCCCAGCGGCAGGGCGGCGACGGCGAGGGTGGTGCGGGTCGGCAGATAGCCCGGGAAGAATTCGCGATAGACGGCGTTGACCGCCTCAAGATCCGCCATCTCTTTCAGGAAGATGGTCGCTTTGACCATATCGTCCATCACATGGCCGATGCTCTCGATGATTGCCTTGAGGTTGCTCAGGCACTGTCTGGCCTGCGCGGTGACATCGCCACTCACCATCTTGCCGGTGGCGGGATCGACCGGCAGCTGGGCGGAGATATTGTTGTAATGAGAAAACGCCACCGTTTGGGTGCTGGGGCCCAGGTCCTGGGGTGCATGGGGGGTATTTCTTGCCGACTTGATGATGGTGCCACTCATAGATATGCCTCTTTTTAATATTTGTTGTTTATTCAGGTACAGGTTTACCCCATCTTGTTGTGCGCCATGGCCACTGCGCCAGCGACGGCATCCCCGGTTATTATTTGTGATCCACTCAATTACTGAGAGGAATAAGGGAGAAGAGGACAGGGTAGATATTTCAGACGCTGCGATTCTATGAGTGGCTATCAGGGGTTGCAAACCGCTGATTGCATTTCTATGAGATAGCTCAATGGGTGCAAATTTAATCATATTGCTATTCAATTCATGCTGAATAGTCACCTGTTTGTCCGCCAATGGCCATGCATCGAACAATAGTCCAGTCCGGGCGGGGGTTGGGGCAGATACCTTGGCAGTGAAGGAGTGTAAAGAAAGGGTTAATGCGATGCATCAAGCTGCCATCAAACGATTTTATTGTGCATAGATATGTACTTTATGTTTTTTTAGTCATCTATCTTGCCGCGCAAAAATATGCTAGCAGAGATTACTGTAACAGTAGTTAAAGATGTGGCTGGAATATAATTCAAATATTTGCATGGGGGATGCTTGTTAATTATCGGTAGGCTGACGGTTGGCCCAGATTCGGAGCGTTTTTATCTTTTTATATATCTGGTGAAATATGCGTGACACAGCCCAGTGGTCCCATATCGAGGTGACTAGGGTTGGCAATATATCGGCTGACCAGGTGCGGCATGGTCAAGGCATCAAACAAGAGGATGACCTTGGCTCGACGCAGCGCTATGGATCGGGCTCTCTGCGCCGGTTGTAGTCTACAGCCTGCCAGGGATGAAAGGGTCGCGGGCGAGGCCAGCTGCCGTGGCATGGTTGTCTGCGGGATTGTTAACAAAAATGTGAACGAGATCACCGGATGGACAAGGGTTTAAGGCTGGAAATGGAGCAGAAAGGAGTAGAATGGCACTTTATTTTTGAGGGTCATTCGATGCCCAACTATCACTTTTTCACGCTGGGCCAGGCGCTTACCTATCTCGATGCCAATGCCCCGCGCTATAGCGATGAGCGTCGTCAACTGGTTGAGCAGGGATTTGCCGCCATGGCGGCCCCCATCTTTGCAGATACGCCGGTTGAAGCACTGGCGTTGCTGCGCCAGCATCAGGCATGGAAGGAGGAAGCCATGGTCGATGCACTCTCCTTGACAGTTGCCACCGGGCCGACGCTCGTCTCCTGTTTGCAGGAGAACCCTTTATCCGCGAGTTGAACAGCATCATGGCACCATTGAGGTGGCGCCATGATGCCGCTGTCCGCTTGCGATCTACCTCTGGTGCAGTTCGCCTTCCATTACCAGTAGAGTATCCATCCCCGCCGCCTTGCCAGCCTCAAGCCCGATCCGGGTATCTTCAAATACCAGACAGTTGGCGGGATTGGCGCCGAGCAGCTCGGCCACCCGCAAAAAGGTGTCGGGATGCGGTTTGTGGTTGGTGACATCATCGGCGCTCACCACCACAGAGATATAGGCATCGAGTCCGGTGCTTTTGAGGATGGCCTCCGCCTGATTGCGCGGTGAGCCGGTGCCAATCCCCATCTTGACCTTGCCGTGATAGTGCCTGACCAGCTCCCACATCTTGGGAAAGACGCTGACCTTGTCGATATGTGCCATATAGAGGGCAATCTTGCGGCGGGTAAAGGCCTCGACATCCACCGTCAGCCCCTGCTGCTCGGCCAGCATGGCGATGATCTTGCGGGTGGGAATGCCGCCGTACTGATAGAGCTGTTCCCGCTCGAAGGGGATGCCGAATTCGGCGCAGGTGAGCTCCCAGGCATCCAGATGAAGGGGCATGGAATCTACCAAAGTGCCATCCATATCGAAAATCAGGGCATCGTAGTGATCAAACCCGTACTGCTCACGCTCGCTCATGGGGGCTCCTCGAATCAAATAGAGCAGGCTAGCAGAAACGATCGGCGTTTTGTGGGATCGGCCTCATGGTTGGGCAGATTGTGGCCGCCGTTTTTTCTATCTCTTGCTGATTTGTGAGACAATAATCCGTTCATTGCCGGATACTTTGGCATATCAGATCAGTGAGTCCGCTTATGACTTCGAAAATATCCCCCAAAACCATCTTCTCCAGTGTGGCGCTGGTGATCGCGCTCGGTTCACTGGAAAAGAGCATAGTCACCACCCCGCTGCCCATGATTGGCGCCGAGTTGCACGCTGGGGCCGCCCTCACCTGGGTGGTCACCGCCTATCTGCTGGCGGCCACCGCCGTGCTGCCCCTCTACGGCAAGCTGAGCGATCTCTTTGGCCGGGTGCGGATGCTCAATATCGGTATCGGCCTGTTTCTGGCGGGCTCGGTGGCCTGTGCGCTCTCCCAGGATCTGCCGACCCTGTTGGCAGCGCGGGTGCTGCAAGGGCTGGGGGGCGGCGGCCTGATTGCCCTCGCGTTTACCGTGATTGCCGACACCATTCCGCCGCGGGAGGTGGGCAAGTATCAGGGCTACATTTCGGCGGTCTATGCGGTCTCCAGTATCGCCGGCCCCTTGCTCGGCGGCTACTTCACCGAGCAGCTCAGCTGGCGCTGGATCTTCTGGATCAATCTGCCGCTCGGGGCGCTGGCAGTCTTTCTCATCAACCGCAACCTCAAGCAGCTCAACGTGCGTCGCCACAGTCGCTTCGACTGGAAGGGGGCGGGTCTGCTGATTACCGTTACCACGCTCACCCTGTTGCTGCTCTCGCCGGAAGCGGCGCTGCCCGCCGTCTGGCTTTCGGCGGCGCTGGGCGTTGCATTGCTGCTGCTGATTCTGATTGAACGGCGCGCCCACGACCCCATATTGCCCGCCCATCTGGCCCGGTTGCCCGGCTATCTGGTGAGTGTGCTGCTGGTGATGCTCTCCCAGTTGCTGATGTTTGCCGTGCTGGTCTATCTGCCGTTGCAGATGCAGTGGCAGAAGGGGATGAGCGCCAGCGAGAGCGGCGCCATCATGGTCATCTTCATGATCTGCATCACCGCTGGGGCCTTTGTCGGCGGCAAGCTGATTGGCCGTACCGGTCACTACAAGAGCTTTGTTGCGGTCGGGTTTGCGCTGGCCGCGGTGGCGCTCTGGCAGATCCACTTCGATGCCTGGGTCAAGCTGGCCCTCGGGTTTGCCGGTATTGGTCTGGGTCTGGTGCTGCCCGCCCTCTCGGTGGTGGTGCAAAATGCCCTGCCACGGCAGGATCGCGGCATCGGTATGTCGCTGTTCAACTTCGGGCGGGAGCTAGGCGGTGCCGTTGGCGTGGCTATCTGCTCCATGCTGTTCCACTTGCGCTTGCCAGCCGGCAGCGATGGCGATCTGAGCCGACTCGCCCCCGGTCTGCTGGCCCCGGGCTTCAGCGCAACCTATATCGGCATGGCATTGATCGCCACACTGGCGCTGCTCATCACCTTGCTGGCGTTGAAGCGCCACGAGCTGGCATCTATCAGCGCCTGATTTGACCTGCGCCGACATAGGCTCACCATAGCTAGCATCAGGGCTCCCCGCGGGGAGCCCTGATTGTTATTTGGCGAATAGAGTGGCTGTTGCCATCAAGCCATTCTCAGGTTACTCCTGCGCCGGACTCTCCTTGCCCGCCAGCTGGCTCAGCCAGGCGAAGCGGCGATTGGCCTCCTGCTCTGCCTCTTGATAGAGCTGGCTGGCCACCTCCGGCAGCTGGCGCTCCAGCCGCTGGAAGCGGGGCTCATGGCGCAAGGTCTCGGCCAGCGAGGCATTGGGTGCCCGCGAGTCGAGTGCCAGCGGCAACTTGCCCTCGTCAGCGCGGCGCGGATCGAAGCGGTAGAGAGGCCAGAAACCGGTGGCAGTCAGCTGTTTCATCTGCTCGTGGCTCTCGGCCATGTCGTAGCCATGCTCCTCGCAGGGGCTGTAGGCGATGATGAGCGACGGCCCCGGGTAGGCTTCCGCCTCCTGAATCGCCTTCACGGTCTGGTTCATCTGGGCACCGAGGGAGATCTGCGCCACATAGACGTGACCATACATCATCACGCTGGCCCCGAGATCCTTGCGCCCCTTGCGCTTGCCCTGCTCGCCAAACTTGGTAATGGCACCAAGCGGGGTTGCCTTCGACTGTTGGCCGCCGGTGTTGGAGTAGCACTGGGTATCTAGCACCAGCACATTGATGTTCTCCCCCAGACTCAGCACATGGTCGAGCCCGCCAAAGCCGATGTCGTAGGCCCAGCCATCGCCGCCGATGAGCCAGACCGATTTTTCCACCAGATAGTCCGCATCGCGAGCCAGCTCTTGGGCTGCCGGGGTCTGGCTCTCCTGCAGCAGCGCTCGCAACTGCTGGATATGGGCCCGCTGCTCGGAAACCGGCAGGGTGGCATCGCCGAGCGCCTCGCGCAGCGCTGCCGGTATGGTGTCGCCCAGGCTCGCCAGCAGACGGCGCACCCGCTCCCTGTGCTGATCGACGGTGAGGCGGAAGCCCAGTCCGAACTCGGCGTTGTCTTCAAACAGCGAGTTGGCCCAGGCTGGGCCGCGCCCGTCGGCGTTGGTGGTGTAAGGGGTGGTAGGCAGGTTGCCGCCATAAATGGACGAGCAACCGGTGGCGTTGGCAATCAGCAGCCGATCGCCATAGAGCTGGGTCAGCAGCTTGATGTAGGGGGTCTCGCCACAGCCGGAGCAGGCGCCCGAGTATTCAAACAGCGGCGAGATGAGCTGGGAGGTGCGGATGTCGATGCGTTCCAGCTGCTCGGCGCTGCGCTCTGGCAGGTCGAGGAAGAAGTCGTAGTTGGCCTTCTGCTCATCGAGGTGATCGAGGCGTGAAGCCATATTGATCGCCTTGCGATCCGGGTTGCTGCGATCCTTGGCCGGGCACACCTCGACGCAGAGATTGCAGCTGGTGCAATCCTCCGGCGCCACCTGCAGCACGTACTGCTGGCCGCGCATGTCACGGGATTTCACATCCAGCGCATCCAGGGTGGCGGGAGCTGCGGCCAGCGCATCCGGTTCTACCACCTTGGCGCGAATGGCCGAGTGGGGACAGGCGGCGACGCAGTAGTTGCACTGGGTACAGAGCTCCGCCTCCCAGATCGGGATCTCCTTGGCGATGTTGCGCTTCTCCCAGCGGGTGGTGCCGACCGGCCAGGTGCCATCCGGCGGGAAGGCGGATACAGGTAGGCTGTCACCCAGCCCCGCCAGCATGGCGGCGGTGACGGTCTGGACAAAATCGGGGGCCTTGGCCGAAACCACCGGCGGGCGGGGACGGCTGGCGGGATCCAGCTCGCCAAGTTGCACCCGGGTCAGGGCGGCGCAGGTTGCCTCCAGTGCCATCCAGTTGCGCTCGACCAGTGTCTGTCCCTTGCTGCCATAGCTGGTGGCGATGGCCTGCTTCAGCAGGCTGGTCGCCTCTGCGGGGGGAATGATGGCGCTGAGCTGAAAGAAGGCCATCTGCATCACGGTATTGATGCGGTTGCCGAGCTGGCAGTCGCGGGCAATTTTGGCGGCGTTGATGATGTAGAAGTGCGCCTCTTTCTCGCGCAGGGCATGCTGTACCTCGCTGGGGAGGCGCTGCCAGATATCCGCTTCGCTGTAGGGGGTGTTGAGCAGGAAGATGCCGCCCGCTTTCAAGCGTTCCGCCATCCGGTACTTGTCGACAAACTGCCACTGATGGCAGCCGATAAAGTCCGCTTCTTCCACCAGATAGGCCGATTGCAGCGGCCGCTCGCCCACCCGCAGGTGAGAGACGGTGAGGCCGCCCGCCTTCTTGGAGTCGTAGACGAAATAGCCCTGCGGATAGAGGTCGGTGTGGTTGCCGAGGATCTTGATGCTGTTCTTGGCCGCCGAGACGGTGCCATCGCTGCCAAGACCGTAGAAGAGCGCCTCCAGTTTGTGTTGCGGGCGATGGATGGGGCTTTGCGAATCCAGCGCGGGCTGCGGTAGCGAGAGACCTGTGATGTCATCGAATATACCAACGGTAAAGCGCGGACGCGGGTTCTCCTGCGCCAGTTCAGCAAACACCGCCAGCGCGCAGGCGGGACCGAACTCTTTGGAGGATAGACCATAGCGGCCGCCGATAACCCGCGGCAGGCTTGCCCGCTCGCCCCGGCTGACCGCTTCGGCCAGCGCCGTCATCACGTCGAGATAGAGGGGCTCGGCCTGTGCGCCCGGCTCCTTGGTGCGATCCAGCACGGCGATGGCGCGGGCACTCTCGGGAATCGCGGCCAACAGGTGCCCTGCCGAGAAGGGACGGAACAGCCGCACCTTCACCAGACCTACCTTCTCTCCTTGGGCCAGCAGGCGCTCGATCACCTCTTCACAGGTGCCGATGGCCGAGCCCATCAGCACCACTATCCGCTCCGCCTGCGGGTGGCCGACATATTCAAACGGCCGGTAGTGGCGGCCGGTCTGTTTGCCAAAAGCCTGCATCGCCTCGCTCACATGACCATAGGCAGCGTCATACCAGGGGTTGCTCGCCTCCCGGCACTGGAAATAGGTGTCCGGGTTGGCCGCGGTGCCGCGAATGACCGGTTTGTCGGGGGTGAGCGCCCGGTCACGATGAGCACGGATGGCATCTGCGGGCAGCAGGGCGCGCAGGGTGTCATCAGCGAGCGGCGCTATCTTGGCGATCTCGTGAGAGGTACGAAAGCCGTCGAAGAAGTGGATAAAGGGGAGGCGGCTGTTGAGGCTCGCTATCTGGGAGATCAGGGCAAAGTCCTGCGCCTCCTGCACATTGCTGGCACAGAGCATGGCACAGCCGGTCTGGCGCACCGCCATCACGTCCGAGTGATCGCCAAAGATCGATAGCGCATGGGTCGCCACGGTGCGCGCCGCCACATGCAGCACGAAGGGAATGAGCTGACCCGCCAGCTTGTAGAGGTTGGGGATCATCAGCAGTAACCCCTGCGACGAGGTAAACGAGGTCGCCAGCGCGCCGGTCTGCAGGGCTCCGTGGACGGCGGCGATGGCGCCCCCTTCCGACTGCATCTCGACAACCCGGGGGACATCCCCCCAGAGGTTCTTGCCCCGCTCGCTCGACCAGGCCGACGACTGCTCAGCCATGGCCGAGCTGGGGGTGATGGGGTAGATGGCGATGACTTCGCTGGTGCGGTACGCCACCGAGGCGACTGCGTTATTCCCGTCTGTGGTGATCATCTGTTTTCCACTTTGCTATGCCAGTTTGAAAGCCGATAGTTGCATCGGCAATGGATAGGTCGCAGGCATAGTAAGAGGGGCAATGAGAGCGTATCAAACGGGATAAATAATCAATTAATAAGTCAGTAATAGTGGTTAATTTAATCCCGCTGCGTGGGTGCATGATTTTCTGCTGACAGCCAACGGGAGGTGGCTGATGGGCCATTGCTTTGGCCCGTCAGCACGGGGTTAATCCTGATCCACTCGCAGCCAGATGGCACACTGATAAGGGGCGAAGAGTGGCAGTGGTTCGCCTGGGTAATTGGCCAGCAGCAACCGCATCTTGTCTGTCACCTTGTCGAAGTGGGGCATCGGCAAGGGGTTCGCAGTGAGATTGGCGAGCAGCAGCAGGGTGTGCCGCTCGCCGTTCGCCGGATCCTGCCAGTGGCGGCGATAGCTGATGCGCTCGGGATCATCCCCATCCAGCAGATCGAAATTGCCGTGGCGAACGACAGGGTGAGCCTTGCGCAGGGCGATGAGCTGGCGATAGCAGTGAAACGGGGAGTCGGGGCGGGCCATCTGCTCGGCGGCATTTATCTCGACATGATTGGCGTTGAGGGCAATCCAGGGCGTGGCCGTACTGAATCCTGCGTGGGGGACAGCGTCCCACTGCATCGGGGTACGGGCGTTGTCGCGGCCGATGGCATCGAGCCGCCGACTCAGCTCGGCAGGATCCAGCCCTGACTGGCTGGCGCGGTAGTTGATTGCCTCCACATCGCGCAGCTCGTCCGGCTGCCAGTGGCGGTTGGTCATGGCGAGCTCCTCCCCCTGATAGATGAAGGGAGTGCCCTGCATCATGTGCAGCACCATGGCCCACAGCCTGGCACTGGTTTCCCGCCACTCGGGCCTGTCATCGCCAAAGCGGGAGACGGCGCGGGGCAGGTCGTGGTTGCCGAGAAACAGGCTGTTCCAGCCACGCCCGTGTAGCCCTTGCTGGTGGCGGGCCATGGCTCGCTTGAAGGCGAGGGGAGCAAAGCGGGATGACCACTTGTCACTGCCCAGCCCCAGATGCTCGAAGTTGAACACCATGCTGAACTCGCTGCCATCGTGGTTCGAATAGTTCTGCATATGGGCGAGATCGGCCCCCCAGGTCTCCCCCACCGTGATGATCCCCTTGCCGCCGAAGCTCGCGGCATTGAGCTCGCGGATATAGTCGTGCAGGTGCGGGCCGTTACTCATGGCCAGTCGGTCCCACTCTTTGCTCACCATATCGATCACATCGAAGCGAAACCCCTTGATCCCTTTGCCCAGCCAGAAGTTGATCACCTCTGCCATTTCGGCACGCACCGCCGGGTTGTCCCAGTCCAGATCGGCCTGACTGGGATCGAAGTTGTGCAGGTAGTAGCGATCAAGCGTTGGCACATACTGCCAGCCGCTGCCGCCAAAAATCGAGGTAATGGGGTGAGCGTCAACGAAGGCCTGGTCGCGAAACACGTAATAACTCTGATAACGGGGATCCCCGGCCAGTGCCTTCATAAACCACTCGTGCTCGGTGGAGGTGTGGTTGGCGACGATATCCATCATGATGCCGATGCCGTGGGCGGCCGCTTCGGCTATCAGCTGCTCCATCTCGGTCAGGGTGCCGAAGGCGGGGTCGATGGCACGGTAGTCCGCCACGTCGTAGCCGTTGTCCCGCTTGGGGGAGCGATAGATGGGGGTGAGCCACAGCATATCGACCCCGAGGGTGGCCAGATAACCGAGGCGCTGGCGGATGCCGTTGATATCGCCCATGCCGTCACCATCGCTGTCCTGAAAACTCATGGGGTAGATCTGATAGATGACACAGCTATCAAGGTCGATATCGGGCGTGTGAAGGGAGTGCGTATTCATCAGTGCGGCCGGTTGAGGGGGAGTTATTCCTATCTTACCCAGATGATCTGGCCCTCAACAGGGCAGGGGAAACCTTGAAAAGGGTTCCATAGTTGGCTGATTGCCAAAAGTGAGGGAAGGGTCACAACTGGGCCATCCCGAGCCACGTAGGTGGTCGGGATGGCACGGCACTCAGCGATGATGCTATGCAGGAATACTGGTTATTGAGCAGCCTTGGTCTGCTCGCTGCGCTGCTCCTGCTGGTGTTCCGCTTGTGCCTCAAGCTCCTTGCCGAGGAAGTAGTTCAGGAAGGTGCGGATCACCGCGATGATGGCGAGGCGGATCAGCTCCTCCTTGCTCGGTGCGACCGTGGTGGCCAGGATGTCTGCGGCCAGCTGGAACTCCAGCGCCAGAATGAGCCAGCTGCCAAAGCAGAGACGAATACGCGGAAAACCGGGTTGGTGATCCCGTACTCTTGCCGCCAGCCAGAGGGTCTTGCCAAGCCCTATCACCACACAGGCGATGGAGATGATCTCCAGCAGCAGCTGGAACAGCTCGACCCCGTGCATCATCCCCTCTTTCAGGCTCGCTATCTCAAACACTCGGGTCACCTCCCTGATTCAAAAGAGGACACTATTAACACATCGCTCGGCAAAGGCCAAATCCGGCTCAGGCAATCATTTTGAATTCAATCACATAGAGCGGCGGCAGATCGGGGTAGATATCGCGGATCACCTGCTTGAGCTCGGGGAGGCTCATGTTCTCCTGACGGGCGTGCTCGTCATTCAGTTCATCGAAGGCGACTGCGTTAACGGAGATTACCTCGATGGTGCCAAAGGGCTGGTGCTCCGGGTTGGTAAAGAGGGCCAGCCGCTGGCCGGGCTGCCAGTTGGCCTCGCTCTCGTCGCGGATGGTGATGGTCTTGCGGCCCGCCTGAATATCGGCAACGAAGCGGCTGAAGAAGGTGAATTCGGGATAGGTAGACATGGCTCTCTCCTGACAGGGTTAATCGAAATGAGGTGAATGGAAATCAAAGGTCGAGATAGGCGCGCAGCCTGGTCAGATCGGCGATAACAGGGCCATCGCTGCCGTCGGCAACTATGCCCTGTTCGACCAGCTCCTTGAGGGCGCGGCGGTAGACCCGCTCTGTGGTGCCAAAGCGGGCCGCCTCGTGGGCCCGCTTGCGCGATCCCAGCATCGGAGTGCGCTGGCGCTCTCGCCACAACTCATAGGCGATGTTGTAGGCGATGGGGTGGAGCAGCCGGCTGGTGGTGATCTCCAGGGTATCGAGATAGTCGCTGGCAAGTGCAGCGGCGAAAAAGAGGGTCAACTCAGGTTCTGCCAGCAGCCGCTGGGCCAGCTTGTGGGCACAGATGACTCGGGCGTCCAGCTCGGTCTCGGCCACCACGTTCCACTGCACCGGGGTGGCACTGAAGAACTCCATCTCACCGAAGATCTGGCTGTGACACTCAATCTCGCCGAGCTGGAAGCGGCGGCCAGAGTGTACCGTGCTGTTGAGGGAGACCCGGCCACGTTCGACCAGATAGAGCTGCTCGCTCTGCTCCCCCTGCCGCATGATCAATTCGCCCGGCAGGTAACGACGCAGAAACAGGGTGCAGGCGTCGAGCGCCGCGGCAAAGCGGGGTTCAAGCTGCTGGAGTTCGGCGTGAAAACGGCCGAGGGGGTAGGGCTGTTGCTGCATGACTTGCCTGTCGCACCGGATGACGAGGGCCATGAGGCTAGCAAGAGTGCGGGCCGGATACCAGCCCGCACGGTAGCGGATGTGCCGCAGTTAACGGTTTGCGGCTTATTGCACCAGAGCGTGGAGGGCGGCGGCGATGGCTTGCTGCTCACCGGCCATCATCGCCTGTTCGGCGCTGGCGTAATCCGCCACCCCTTGTTGCACATCCTGCTCGAATAGCACCACGTTGCAGAGCACGGCGGCGACCCGCACCTTGCGCAGGCGACCCACGGTCAGCAGGGAGGCGGTCTCCATGTCAGCGCCGAGCACGCCACGGGCATGCCAGTAGCGGCACACCTCCTGCTCATCATCTCGATAGAAGCTGTCGTGGGAGCGTACCAGCCCGTGCCAATGAGGCTGGCTGCCGGTCGCTACATGGTTGAGCAGGGCGGCCTGCAGCCAGATATCGGCGCAGGCGGGGTACTCGGCGGGCAGATAGGCCTGTGAGGCCCCCTCATTGCGAACCGCCCCTTCCACCACGATAAGGTCGCCAAGGCCGATGTCGTGCTGCAGGGCACCGGCGGAGCCGACCCGGATCAGCGAGCGGGCGCCGGCTTGCACCAGCTCCTCCAGCGCTATGATGGCCGAGGCACCGCCAATGCCGGTGCTGCAAACCGTGATGGGCTGCCCCTGATAGGATCCGTTGATGAGGCGAAACTCCCGGTTTTGCCCCAGCACCTCACACTCTTCAAGCTGGCTGGCGATGCGATCGACCCGGGCCGGGTCGCCGCACAGTACCACCCGCTCGGCAATCTGGTCGGGGCGGCACTGGAGATGGGGTAACAGACTCATGGCTTACAGACCTTGTGGCTGGCGCTTTGCGGCAATCACCCAGAGGCGAGTGCCGTTGGCGGCGATAAACAGCAGGATCAGGTACTCCAGCGACATGGCGTAGACGCCCTGCGCGGCATAGACACCGATGCTGATGATGTTGATGACGACCCAGAGGATCCAGTTCTCCACGTATTTGCGGGTCATCAGGATCTGGGCGACGACCGAGAGCACCGTCATGCTGGCATCCCAGAACGGGAAGGCATCGGGGGAGGGCTCGGGGATGGCAAGGTTGGCACCAAAGAGGTTGAGCAGGGAGACCGAGGTGCGTGCCAGGGTGGCGAAGACCGGGTCGATATAGCGGGTCAGCAGAGCGATGGCCAGCACGCTCACGGCGGCGGTCACCATCAGTTTGGATTTGCTGAGCCAGCGGATCTGCAGGGTATTCCCCTGATCGTTGGCGGGGCGGGTCCAGGCGTACCAGCCGTAGACGTTGGCGCAGAAGAAGAACAGCTGCAGCATCAACAGCCCGTAGAGCTGGATCTGGAAGAAGATGATGGCAAACAGGCTGACGTTGATCAGACCAAACAGGTAGTTGATGGTCTTCTCCTGACTGGCGAACCAGATGCAGGCCAGCCCGAACAGGGTGCCGATGGCTTCAATCCATGACATGGCATAGCCGCCACCCAGCGGTATGGTCACTAGCGTGTTATTGATGCTGAACAGCTCGAATATGCTCATTTTCTGATCCTTGGGCATGAGGGTAAGTATGCGAGGGCGCCATTCTAAGGGGTGAGGGGGAGGAGGGGCAGGACTTTTGTCCGCCCCGGGCTTGGCCCATATCAAAGAAATCGCTTCTGGTGCCCGGTTATTCCAGCAGTGATGGGTTATGGGGCCTCGGCGGGCCGGACTTTATTGATATTTAGCAAGATGATAGCGCCATGGCTGTGGTCTGATAGAGTCCACTCTCCGGGAGGAGAATCACGTGATAAAAGGAGGTTGTATTGAATTCCGAGCTTGTCTGGGTGCTCTGTCTGCTGGCTGGCGCCATCTATCTCTTTATGACCAACAAGGTGCGCATGGACGTGGTCGCCCTGTTGATCATTATCCTCTTTGTGCTGAGCGGCACCCTCACCCTGCCGGAGGCGCTGGCGGGCTTTAGCGATCCCAACGTCATTCTGATAGCCGCCCTGTTTGTGGTGGGTGAGGGGCTGGTGCGCACCGGCATCGCTTATCAGGTGGGGGATGCATTGGTGAAGGTAGCGGGCAGCAGCGAGACCAAGCTGCTGGTGTTGCTGATGGTGGCGGTGGCGAGTCTGGGGGCTGTGATGAGCAGCACCGGGGTGGTGGCCATCTTTATCCCGGTGGTGCTGAGCGTGGCGAACCGGATGGGGATCCCGGCCGGTCGCCTGATGATGCCGCTCGGCTTTGCCGGGCTGATCAGCGGCATGATGACGCTGGTGGCCACGCCCCCCAACATGGTGGTCAACAGCGAGCTGATGCGTCACGGCATTCACGGTTTCGGGTTCTTCGATTTCACCCCCATGGGCGTGCTGATCCTGGGGCTGGGCATCCTCTACATGCTGCTGGTGCGCGGCTCTTTGGTGGGCGAGGGAGAAGAGGGCAAAGGCAAGCCGACCGGGCGCCGCACTCTGCGCGATCTGATCCGAGACTACCGACTGGCCGGTCGGGCCCGTCGTCTGGCGCTGCGGCCTGACTCCCTGCTGATTGGTCACACCCTGGATGAGCTGCAACTGCGTGCCCGTTATGGTGCCCATGTCATCGGGGTGGAGCGCTGGCGCAAGTTTCGCCGGGTGATGGTGCCGGTGTCCGGGATCAGTGAGTTCCAGGCCAAGGATGTGCTGCTGATCGACATGTCAGACCCCGAGGTGGATGTGCGGGCGTTTTGCAGCGAGGCACGGCTCGAACCCATGATCCTGCGCGGGGAGTACTTCTCCGATCAGGCGCGGGAGGTGGGGATGGCCGAGGTGTCGCTGATCCCCGAGTCCAAGCTGCTGGGTAAAAGCGTGCGTGAGGTGACCTTCCGCTCCAGCTATGGTCTGAGCGTAGTGGGGCTGCGCCGCGACGGAGAGGCACTGGCAGGCAAGCTGGTGGACGAGCCGTTGCAGATGGGGGATACCCTGCTGGTGGTAGGGAACTGGAGCCACATCAGACAGTTGCAGACCCATAGCCGCGACTTTTTGCTGATGGGGCTGCCCGCTGAAGTGGACGAGATGGCCCCCGCCCGCAGTCAGGCGATCCATGCCCTCTTCTGTCTTGGAGTGATGATCCTGCTGATGGTGACCGATCCTGTGCCCAACGTGATTGCCGCGCTGATCGCCTGTCTGCTGATGGGCAAGTTTCGCTGCATCGATATGGAGAGTGCCTACAAGTCGATCCACTGGCCGACCCTGATCCTCATCGTCGGTATGCTCCCCTTTGCGCTGGCGCTGCAAAAAACCGGC
This sequence comes from Aeromonas sp. 602658, assembly GCF_049173005.1. NCBI lineage: Bacteria > Pseudomonadati > Pseudomonadota > Gammaproteobacteria > Aeromonadales > Aeromonadaceae > Aeromonas > Aeromonas sp. 602658. The sequence continues at coordinate 133,198 of NZ_JAAKRF010000007.1, forward strand.
GGGGTGGATCTGATCGTTGGTGGTCTGATCAATGCGGTAGGGGAGATGGGGCCGCGGGTCATGCTGGCCAGCCTGTTTGCCCTCTGCGCGGTGATCGGGCTCTTTATCTCCAACACCGCCACCGCAGTGCTGATGGCGCCCATTGCGCTGGGCACGGCCCAGCAGATGGGGGTATCGCCCTATCCGTTTGCCATGACCATTGCCATCGCCGCCTCGGCCGCTTTTATGACGCCGGTCTCGTCACCGGTGAATACCCTGGTGCTGGGGCCGGGCAACTACAAGTTTGCCGATTTTATCCGTATCGGGGTGCCATTCACCCTGTTGGTGATGGCGGTGAGCGTGGTGGCGATCCCCTGGTTCTTCCCATTCTGATAACCGGGATGATGAATGTGTGCACCAGCGGCCTGCGGGCCGCTTTTTTATGGCCGGGAGACAAGAGTGGCAAGGCGTGATCGGAATCAGTGAAGAGTGACGTGAACGGGAATTAACGTGGAGCTGGGTTAATAGAGGAGCGAGAGAAAAACTGGGTAGAGGCAAATTTCAGATACAAAAAAACCAGCGTGAGCTGGTCTGTTTGGTACTGCTATTAATGGTGCGGAAGGAGAGACTCGAACTCTCACGCCTAGGGCGCCAGAACCTAAATCTGGTGCGTCTACCAATTTCGCCACTTCCGCAATATTAATGGTGGCTATGACGGGATTCGAACCTGTGACCCCCGCATTATGAGTGCGATGCTCTAACCAACTGAGCTACATAGCCGTTTGTTATCGACCACTGATGTGGAAGAGAACAGAAAAATGGCTGGGGTACTAGGATTCGAACCTAGGGATGGCGAGATCAAAACCCGCTGCCTTACCGCTTGGCGATACCCCAA
>NZ_JAAKRF010000008.1:0-125058 GCF_049173005.1 Aeromonas sp. 602658
GAAGCGAGCCCTGAGATGAGTCATCCCTGACCCCTTGAGGGTCCTAAAGGGCCGTTGGAGACCACAACGTTGATAGGTGGGGTGTGTAAGTGCAGCGATGCATTGAGCTAACCCATACTAATTACCCGTGAGGCTTAACCATACAACACCCAAGAAGTGTTCTAAGGCTTGTAGCAAATACGAACGAATTACTTACATCAGCTTTCTCAGATTGAAGAATTTGCCTGGCGGCCATAGCGCCGTGGAACCACCTGATCCCATGCCGAACTCAGAAGTGAAACGCGGTAGCGCCGATGGTAGTGTGGCATTCGCCATGCGAGAGTAGGACACTGCCAGGCACCCAATTTAAGAACCCCGCTCATCGAGCGGGGTTTTTTATTGCCTGAAAATCAGCAAATCGCCTGATAATTGCCCCGTTTTATTCCCCTCCTCTTGAATTTCCAATCATCCCCGTCTGTTTCACTCATAAAAAATGGCCCAGAAAGCGTAAAATGGCGCTTTATTTCGTCGGAGATAGCCCATGTTTTGTCCAAAATGCGGCGGTCAAACCCTGCAGAGCGTCAGCCCCAAAGAGTTTCTCTGTGGCTGCGGTTTTCATTTTTTCCAGAATGTGGCGACTGCGGTGATGGTGGCGCTTTGCTGGCAGGATGAGGTGCTGGTTGCGGTGAGAGCGGGCAATCCGGGCAAGGGGTTGCTGGATCTGCCAGGAGGATTTGTCGATCCCGGCGAGTCACTGGAGGTGGCGCTGGTGCGCGAGTTGCAGGAGGAGCTGGGACTCGATGTTAGCGCTCATCCTTGCACCTATCTTGGCTCATTCCCCAATATCTATCCCTACGATGGCATTACCTATCACACCTGTGACACCTTTTTCGCCATCAGGCTGAGTGAAAAACCGGTCATCCAGCCGGCTGACGATGTGGCCGCCTGTCAGTGGCTGAAGATCCGCGATATCCCCTTGCCCCGCTTTGCTTTCGAGTCGACACGCACCGCGATGGCGCGGCTGCAGCAATCCTCTTTGCAAGTCTGATCCCTGCTGATGACGATGGGGATTGGCAGCGACCATCCCTGTCTCATCCTTGTCCGCTTTTGTCCCGCAGACGCCATTCGTCAGACGGTGAGTGGTATAGTCAGCCGTGGATCCGGATTCAAGGAGCATATCGTGAAGAAGATAGTTCTCATCTTGCTCGGCATTACCGTGGCGGCCTTGCTGGCCATAGTGACGCTGATAAGCCTTATCGACCCCAATCAATTCAAGCCCCAACTGGCTGAACAGGTGCGCAAGAGCACGGGCCGGGAACTGGTGATGGCGGGGGAGATTGACTGGCGTTTCTGGCCGAGTCTCGGGCTCTCGCTGGAGAAGGTGGCTCTGCGCAATCTGGCCGGTTTTGCCGAGCCGGACCTGGTTCGTTTCGAACAGGGGGAGGCCTCGGTGGCCCTGTTGCCGCTACTCTCCCATCGTCTGGAGATTGGCAAGGTGACCCTGAGTGGCGCCCATCTCTTTATCCAGACCAAGGCGGATGGCAGCTCCAATCTGAGCGGACTCATCAAAGATGCCACTGCTGATGCAAGCGCACCGGTCGTCCCCGCAACCCCTGCGCCAACCGCTGATAGCAAGCCCTGGCAGATAAGCTTGCAGGGTGTCGCGCTCTCCCAGGCCAGTGCGCTGGTACAGGATGATCGCAGCGGCACCTCGCTGCGACTGGATCGCCTCGATCTCGATATGGGGCAGCTGGCCACCGGTCAGTGGGTACCCGTGACGCTGGCCGCCAAGGGGAGTGCCGACAAGCTCGCTTTCGACGTTAAAGGGCAGACCCAGATCAAGCTGGCGCAGGAGGTGATGGCGAGTGAACTGAAAGACTTGAGCCTCAGTGGCAGCCTGAGTGATCCGTCCCTGCGACTCGACAGTTTCTCCATCAAGGGAGACCGACTGGCCCTTGGTGAGTGGAGCAACCTCACGTTGGCGCTGAAGGGGGCCAAGGTAGAGGGGCTGCAAGCTTCACTGGCTGGTTCGCTGGAAGGAACACTCAAGGGACGGCTCGATAAAGAGATGAAGCTGGCCGAGCTCTCCGATGTGCTGCTGACGGCAGCGCTGGAAGGTGATGCGCTGCCACGCCCGCAGATGAAGCTGAAACTGGCCGGGTTTGCCCGTGCCGAGCTCGACAAGCAGTTGATTACCCTGAGTAAGCTGGTGATGAGTGCCGATGAGGCGCTGCTGAGTGGTGATGGAAGCGTGCAGCTTGGTGCCGTTCCCGCAATCAGCTTCGATCTCAAGGGGGAGAAGCTGGATCTCGACAAATGGCTCGCCAAATCGGTACCGACCACACCAGCGCAGGCGAAAGAGGACAAACCGGCAGCCGGTGCTTCAAATGCCGCTGCAAGTGACAATAAAGCGGTAACCGGCAAGAGCGAAGCCCTCTCCGCGGTTGAACCGGATCTGGGCGCGCTCAAAGGTGTGGATCTGGATGGTCGGCTGCAACTTGGCAGCCTGCGCCTGAAAGGGCTGGATCTCGGCGCTGTCGATCTGCAGGTGGCTCTGGCCAAGGGACTGCTGACGCTCAAACAGTTCAGCGCGACCGTGGCTGGCGGTCAGGTAAACGCGAAAGGAGTTCTCGATGCGCGCCAGAAACCCGCCACCTACAAGGTGCACAAGCAGGTGGCCGGAGTGAACATTCGTCCCTTGCTGCAGACTCTGGCCCAGAGCGATCTGCTGGAGGGTAAGGGCGATCTCGATGTGCAGGTGCAGGGGCGCGGTCTCTCTCCTCTGGCACTGCGCAACGGAATGCAGGGCAAGGTGACCTTGAAGCTGAGCGACGGCGCCCTGCATGGCATCAACCTGCCGGAGATGATCCGCGAGGCGCGGGCCACCCTCACCGGCAAGGGGGCCGAGCAGGTGAAGGAGGCGCGCAAGACCGACTTCAGCGCCCTCACCGCCAGCTTCCAGATTGCCGACGGCATCGCCCGCAGCAACGACATCCAGCTTTTTGCCCCCGCCTTGCGGGTCAAGGGGGATGGGCAGACGGCGCTGGTGCCGGAGAGCCTCGACTTCCTGTTCCTCACCTCCATCGTCGAGAGCAGCAAGGGGCAGGGAGGCAAGGATGTGGATGAGCTCAAAGAGATCACCATTCCGGTGCGGATCGGCGGCCACTGGCCAGCCCCCAGCTATCAGCTCGACGTGAAGGCACTGCTCAGCAACAACAAATTGCTGGAGGAGAAGGCCCGCAAGGAGGCCGAACGCGGCCTCAAGAAGCTGCTGGGGGACAAGGCCGACAATGAGGCCGTCAAAGGGGTGGCTGACCAGCTGCTCAAGGGCTTGTTCAAATAGCCCCAGCCTTTCGTTTTATCCCCATGCAGAGCCCGCCCCGTGCGGGCTCTTTCTTATTGTGGAGACCGTTCTGTGAGTGTCGTATCGGACTAGGCATTGGCCTGGCAACTCTATAGGGAAGGGCCCGCCTGAATTGCTTCAGGCGGGCCCTTTTTCATTGCCGCTGGCGGGAATTACTCCCCCAGCAGGGTTTGCCAGACGGCGAGCACATGGCTGCGCTCACTCTGCAGCTGATCGTCGCTCACCTTGCGGGAGATCTCCGAGAGGTTGAGGCGATGGCCGAGGTTGCGGATCTCCAGATAGGCCTGCTTCAGCCCCTCCGCCTGATCCAGCGTCAGCACCCCCGCCATGACGCACTCATCGAAGATGCGTACGTTATCGGACCAGCGGGTGAGGGCATCGGGCTCGCCGCAGGCGTGGGCCAGCACCAGATACTGGGCGATAAACTCGATATCCACCATGCCGCCGGGGGACTGCTTGAGGTCGAACTCGCCAGCCCCCGCTTTCAGCAGGTGATCCCGCATCTTCTGGCGCATCTCGCGCACCTCGCGGGCTAGAGTCGGCAGATCCCGCTCCCTGGCCAGCACATCGCGGCGGATGCGGGCAAACTCGGCAACGATGGCGTCATCGCCATAGATGGGGCGGGCCCGCACCAGCGCCTGATGCTCCCAGGTCCACGCCTCGTTTTGCTGGTACTGCTCGTAGGCCGACAGCGACGAGACCAGCAGGCCGGAGTCGCCGGAGGGGCGCAGCCGCATGTCGATCTCGTAGAGGATCCCGGAAGGGGTGCGGGTGCTGAACAGGTGCAGGATCCGCTGTGCCAGACGCAGGTAGAACTGGCGGCTGTCGATGGGCTTGCGGCCGTCGGTGTAGCTGTTGGGGTCGCCGCCGTGCAGGAACACCAGATCGAGATCCGAGCCGTAACCGAGCTCGATGCCGCCCAGCTTGCCATAGGCCACCACCGCAAAGCCGCGCTGGCCGCTCAGCGCCACCTCGGGCGGCACCCCGTAGCGCTCGCTCATCTGGGCCCAGGCCTGATTGACCACCTCTTCGGTGATCGCCTCCGCCAGCCAGGTGAGGTGGTCGCTCACCTTCATCAGCGGCAGGGCGCCAGCGATATCGGCCGCCACGATGCGCAGCAGCTGCACCTGCTTGAACTGACGCAGCGCCTCCATCTGCTGCTCCACGTCCTCTTCGGGGATGCGCAGCAGGAACTGGCGCAGCTGGGGCTTGTACTGATCGAGCGGGGTGGGGTGGTAGAGGTGCTGGGGATCGAGCAGCTCGTCCAGCAAAATCGGGTAGCGGGCCAGCTGTTCACTCACCAGATGGCTGGCGTCGCACAGCCGTACCAGCTGGCGCAGGGCGCCCGGGTTTTCCGCCAGCAGTTGCAGATAGGCGCTGCGGGTGAAGATGCGGGTCAGCAACTCGCACACCCGCTCGAACAGGCGGGCGGGCTGCTCGCTGGCCACCACCAGTCGCAGCAACTCCGGCATCAGCCAATCCAGCGCGATACGCCCCTGCGGGCCGACCTGACGGCGTTTGTACTCCTCTTTGAAACGCAGCAGCGCAGCGCAGAGCGGGGCGGGCTCGGCCACCCCCTGCGCGGTCAGCAGTTTTTCCAGCTCGGTGGCGTCGAGCTCGGTACGCCAGAGATCGAGCCAGAGCTGCTCCAGATGGGCGGGTGCCTCTTTCTCTTCCCCCACCACGGCGGCGAACTCCTGATGGACGGCGGCCATCTCCTCATCGAGATGAGCCATAAAGGCGCCCCAGTCAGCAAAACCCAGAGCCGCGATCAGCCGCTGGCGATCCCGCTCCTCGGTGGGCAGGGTCTGGGTCTGCTGATCGCCGATCTCCTGCAATATGTTCTCGACCCGACGCAGGAAGCGATAGGCCTGCAGCAGGCGATCGCAATGGGCAGATTCGAGGGCGCCACATTGGGCGATGGCGGCCAGCGCCTCCGGCAGGTGGCGCACCCGCAGCGCCGGTTCACGACCGCCGCGAATAAGTTGCAGCGCCTGGGCGATAAACTCCACCTCGCGAATGCCGCCAGCCCCCAGCTTGATGTTGCCCTCCAGCCCCTTGCGGCGCACCTCGGCGGCGATCATCGCCTTCATCTGGCGCAGGCCGTCGATAACGCCGAAGTCGATATAGCGGCGAAACACGAAGGGGCGCAGCATTTCGGCGAGCTCCACTGCGTGCTCGCATTGGGGGCCCAGCACCCGCGCCTTGACCATGGCGTAGCGCTCCCAGTTGCGGCCGTGGTGCTGGTAATAATCCTCCATGGCGGCGAAGGAGATGGCGAGCGGGCCCGCATCGCCAAAGGGGCGTAAGCGCATATCGACCCGGAACACCTGACCATCCTGGGTGGGCTGGTGGAGGGCGTTGATGATGCGCTGGCCCAGCTTGATAAAGAACTGCTGGTTGGCGAGCTCACGCCGCCCGCCGACCGTGTAGCCGTTCTCGGGGAAGGTGAAGATAAGGTCGATATCCGAGGAAAAATTCAGTTCGCCACCGCCGAGCTTGCCCATGCCGAGGATCAGCAGCGGCTGCGGGTTGCCGTTGCCATCCATCGGGGTACCCAGCTCGCTGCACTGTTTGGCGTAGAGCCAGTCGCGAGCGGAGCAGATGAGGGCATCCGCTAGTTTGGTGAGATGGATAAAGCTCTCTTCCACCGCCGCATGGCCCAGCAGCTCGCGCCAGGCGATCACCAGCATGCGGCTGCGGCGGAACTGGCGCAGGATGCGCTTGAGCGCCTCTTCATCACTCACCTCGGCGAGCAGGGCGGTCAGATCGCTCTGGTAGGCGGGCCAGCGCTCGGAGCGCTCCAGATCCCCGGAGGCGAGCAGCTCGGTCAGCAACTCCGGCTGTTTGAAGAGGGAGTCGGCGACAAAATCGGAGAGGCCGAGCAGGGTCAGCAGGGTCTGGCGAACGGGCTCGGGCAGCGAGCCATAGTCGGGGGCTAGCTCGACCAGTCGCTGCCATTGGCGCTCGGCCTGTTCTTGCAGCAGGGGGGAGAGGGCGGAGAAAGAGGGAGAGTGCTGGGCCACGGTTGCCGTCCTTGTGGTTCACGACAGATGGTTAACGACACGAGGTTAACAACGCTGCCGGTTCAAAATGGTGGCTGCCAATCTAGCACTGTCAGGCCCCCGCGTCACAGCGCAGGGGCGAGAAGCATGATCCGGCAAATAAAAATGGGCTCCTTGTCGGGAGCCCATCGGATTGCGCTGGTCATTATCAGTGGCTATCGACCCAGACGAACTTGAGCACGAACAGCAGGGCCACCACCAGCACGCAGGGGTTGATCTCGCGCCAGCGGCCGGTGCCCGCCTTCATCACGCAGTAGGAGATAAAGCCCACGGCGATCCCCTCGGTGATGGAGAAGCTGAACGGCATCATGACGGCGGTCATAAAGGCCGGTACTGCTTCGGTCAGATCTTCCCATTTCACCCGGGTCAGCTCGGAGCACATCAGCACGCCCACATAGATAAGGGCGCCAGCGGCGGCATAGGCCGGCACCATGGCGGCGACCGGAGAGAAGAAGATAGCCAGCAGGAACAGCAGGCCGACCACGATGGCGGTCAGACCGGTACGGCCGCCGACGGCGACGCCGGAGCTGCTCTCGATAAAGGCGGTAACCGAGGAGGTGCCCATGAAAGCGCCGCCGACGGAGCTCACGCTATCCACCATCAGCGCCTGTTTCATGCGCGGGAAGTGGCCCTTGTCATCGGCCAGCTTGGCGCGGTTGGTTACGCCGATCAGGGTGCCGGAAGAGTCAAACAGGTTGACCAGCATAAAGGAGAAGATGATGCCGGCCAGGCTGATGTCGAGCGAACCCATCAGATCCAGCTGGCCGAACACTGGCTCGATGCTGGGGGGCATGGAGACGAAGCCCTTGAAGGTGACATCGCCAAACAGCCAGCCCAGACCCGTGGTGACCACGATGGCGATCAGCACGGCGGAATGAACGCCGCGGGCGGAGAAGATGCAGATCAGGAAGAAACCGAGCAGACCCAGCAGGCAGGGCAGGGAAGTGAGGTTGCCCACGGTCACCATGGTCGCGGGGCTGGCCACAACGATCCCGGCGTTGTGCAGGCCGAGCAGGGCGATCAGCAGACCGATACCGGCGGTGATGCCAACCCGCAGGGTGAGCGGAATGTTGCCGATCAGCCAGTAGCGCACCCGCAGCAGGGTGAGGATCAACAGACCCATGGCACCCCAGAAGATGGTGCCCATGCCCACTTGCCAGGAGTAACCCATGCCGGCGACCACCACGAAGGCGAAGAAGGCGTTGAGGCCCATGGCGGGGGCCAGCGCGATCGGCAGGTTGGCCAACAGGCCCATCAGGATGCTGCCGATACCGGCGATGAGGCAGGTGGTGACGAACACGGCCTGGGTGTCCATGCCCGCAGCAGAGAGGATCTGCGGGTTGACGAACACGATGTAGACCATGGTCAGGAAGGTGGTGATACCTGCGATCACTTCGGTGCGGGCGGTAGTGCCATGGCCTTGCAGGGCAAACAGGCGCTCAAGCAATCCTTGCCCGGCGGCCTGATTGGCAGCTTGGTGTTGTTGATTCATGTTGGATTCCAATAGGTGACGTGAAATAAGCAGCAGGGGAACGGGCTATCCCATCCATGCGGGGTAAATTGCCCTGTTTCTGGCGGTTAAGTAACCAGACTCGTCCTGATACCGTGACAGCGCGCACATTTTTACACAGGCGGCGCCGTTTACAAACCCCGGATCTGCGAAGCAGATCAATGAATAGAGTAAAAATTCAAACGTTTGCTTTTTGAGCATGAAAAAAGGTTCTCAGCAGAGAACCTTTTATCGAAAATTGGAGGCTTAAAGGGTTTTGAAGTAGCGCTCGACCAGCTGGGCCAGCACCGAGTCGAGCCGGTCTTGCACTTCACCCAGTTCACGGCCGAAGCGGCGCAGAAACAGGCTTGCCTGCTCTTCGGTCAGCTTGCGCCCCTCGATAAAGAACTCTTGCTCCGGCAGCTGCTTGTCATAGCGGGGGATCAGCACCCAGCTCACCAGCTCGGGCTCCACGGCGGCAAAAATCTTGGCAGCAGCGGCACAGAAGGTCTCTATATGTGTCTTGCCATCCGGCCCGAGACAACCCGGTTCAACCCGGATCTGGATGGTGAGTTTTTTCTCTATGGGGGTCGTCATCGTGCTACATCCATGCAAAGGCATCCGTCTAGGATTGTAAGCCAAAAGACAACAGAAAGGGGAGCCGGAGCTCCCCTCAACACGCAGTCAGCCTTATTTGGCGATGCGCTTGTACTTGGCGCGATGGGGCTGGATCGCCTCGGCGCCGTAGGTCTTCTTCTTCCACTCTTCGTATTCGGTAAAGTTACCTTCGAAGAACTCGATCTTGCCCTCATCCTGATAGTCCAGGATGTGAGTGGCGATACGGTCGAGGAACCAGCGGTCGTGGGAGATGACCATGGCACAACCCGGGAACTCCAGCAGGGCGTTCTCGAGGGCGCGCAGGGTTTCGATATCCAGATCGTTGGTCGGTTCATCCAGCAGCAGCACGTTGCCGCCGGTCTGCAGCAGCTTGGCCAGGTGCAGACGACCGCGCTCACCACCGGAGAGTTCGCCAACCCGCTTCTGCTGGTCGGAACCCTTGAAGTTGAAGCGGCCGATATAGGCGCGGCTCGGGAACTCGTAGTTGCCGATGCGCAGGATATCCTGACCGTCAGCGACCTCTTCGAAGACCGTCTTCTTGTCATCCATGCTGTCGCGGAACTGATCGACAGAGGCCAGCACCACGGTTTCACCCAGGGTGATGGCGCCGGAATCCGGCTGCTCCTGACCCGACATCATGCGGAACAGGGTCGACTTACCGGCACCGTTCGGGCCGATGATGCCGACGATGGCACCCTTCGGAATGGCAAACGACAGATCGTCGATCAGCACCCGATCACCGTAGGATTTGCGCAGGTTGGCCACTTCCACCACCTTGTCGCCGAGGCGCGGTCCGGGCGGAATGAACAGCTCGTTGGTCTCGTTGCGCTTCTGGTAGTCGTTGGTGTTGAGCTCTTCGAAGCGAGCCATACGGGCCTTGGACTTGGCCTGACGCCCTTTCGGGTTTTGACGAACCCACTCCAGCTCTTTCTCGATGGACTTGCGACGGGCCGCTTCGGAACTGGCTTCCTGCGCCAGACGGGCGTCCTTCTGCTCCAGCCAGGAGGAGTAGTTGCCTTCCCACGGGATACCCTCGCCGCGGTCCAGCTCCAGGATCCAGCCTGCCACATTGTCGAGGAAGTAACGGTCGTGGGTGATGGCCACAACAGTGCCTTCATAGTCGTGCAGGAAGCGCTCCAGCCAGGCCACGGATTCCGCATCCAGGTGGTTGGTCGGTTCGTCCAGCAGCAGCATGTCCGGCTTTTCCAGCAGCAGACGGCAGAGCGCCACACGGCGGCGCTCACCACCGGAGAGGTGTTTGATCTTGGCATCCCAGGCCGGCAGGCGCAGGGCATCGGCCGCGCGCTCCAGCTGGTTTTCCATGTTGTGGCCGCCCTGGGCCTGGATGATGGCTTCCAGCTCGCCCTGTTCGCGGGCCAGCTTGTCAAAGTCGGCATCCGGGTCGGCGTAGGCCGCATAGACCTCGTCTAGGCGGGCCATGGCGCGTTTCACCTCGCCAACGGCCTCTTCGACCGCTTCGCGTACGGTCTGCTCCGGCTCCAGCTTCGGCTCCTGCGGCAGGTAGCCGATCTTGATGCCGGGCTGTGGACGGGCTTCCCCTTCGATCTCGGTGTCGATGCCCGCCATGATGCGCAGCAGAGTCGATTTACCGGCGCCGTTCAGACCCAGCACGCCGATCTTGGCGCCCGGGAAGAAGCTCAAGGAGATGTTCTTGAGAATATGACGCTTGGGCGGCACTACCTTGCCGACCCGGTTCATGGTGTAAATAAATTGAGCCATTGGCTAATTCTCTTCCTTTTCAGCAGGTTAATGTCTTGGCATTAACAGACTGATGTCGTGGTGGGGCCAGGTCGACACAGGTCAACCCGGTTCCAAAAAACGTTCCGATTGTAAACCAATGGGCAAGGGGGGGCAAAGATGGGGGGGGGGGGGAAGATAGGCCGCCTGTCATGACGGCCTCTTATAGGGCCTTATGCCTTGTGGAAACTGTTGATCAGCGCGTTTGCGTAATCAATGACAAATTGCTGGCAGTGGATGGCAGTCTGCGGGTCAAACTCTTCACCGTGGAGATCGGTATTGGAGAGTACCCGGATGCCGACAAAGGGTACCTTGTAGGCCTCAGCCACTAGGGCGGCGGAGGAGGTTTCCATCTCTTCCGCGGCGGTCTGGTAGGTCTGATGCAGCCAGTTGATGCGCGCTACCTGTCGGTTCCACTCATCGGCGGTGCCAATGATGCCGGCAACTACGCGGCCGTGGCGATAGCGATCGGCCATACCGAGGGCGCGGCCAATCAGCTCGGGATCGCCAGCGAACGAGCTGTGCTCCACCAGCTTGCCGTTATCGCGCAGACGCATGGTGACCTCGAAGTTGTGCCATTTGCTCGGATCGACGCCTTGCTCGGCGGGCATCAGGTCACTGCGATAGGCTCCCATGTTGAAGCTTTTGGTACCGATAACGATATCGCCCCGGTGCAGTGCCGGATCATGGCCTCCTGCCGTACCCTGATTGATGATGAGACGCGGCTTGAAACGCTCAATCGCCAACGTGGTGGCGGCAGCGGCATTGGCCAGACCCACCTCGGTGCGGGAGATGACCACCGGATAGTCCGAGATAGTACCCTGCCAGTATGTCCAGGCCCCCACAGTCAGCTCCGTCTTGTCTTTCAGTGCGGCAACGAGAGTTTCGACTTCGACGTCCATCGCCCCCTGGATCAGGATGGGGGCCGGGGTGGCCGCCATCACGCTGGAGGAGAGGAGGGCAAAGAGGGTGAGCAGGCGCGAACAGCGTTTGATGATATTCATGGGATACCTGTAGGGCTGGCGAGAAAGCGCCGGATCCTACCGAAAGGAAAACGGTTGCGCAATGTTGGTGCGTGTTTTGTCAGTAACGGACATGCTGATGAATGGCCTCAGGGCTGCTTGTGGCCAGCGAAGTAGAGCACCCGTTTTACATACTCCTGTGTTTCGTCATAGGGTGGGATCCCGCCATAGCGTTCCACCGCTTTTTCCCCGGCATTGTAGGCCGCCGAGATCAGTACCCAGTCGCCATCGAAGCGGCGATCCAGCCACTTGAGATAACTGACGCCTCCCTTGATGTTCTGTGCCGGATCAAAGGGGTGAGTGACACCAAACCGCTGCTGGGTTTCGGGGATCAGCTGCATCAGCCCCTGAGCATTCTTGGGTGAAACGGCACGGCTGTTGAGATTGGATTCGGCGATGGCAATCGCCAGCACCAGCCGGGCATCCACCTTATGGTGTTTGGCGGCGTGGCGCAGCATGGTGACCAGTTCTTGCTTGGCAGGAGGCTGGCGGGCCACCCAGGTGTCGACATTGAAGGGGGTGGAAGGGAGCCCGGCCAGATAGCCACCCTGACCGCCACGGATCCCGATGCCGCACTGATCACCCATGGGGGCATTGCCGATGCGAGCGTTGTAGTAGCGGGCAGCCTGCCGGTTACCAAGGCGCATTGCCATGGCGAGGTAGCTGTTGGCCAGCTTGGCGCTGCGTACCGAGGCGGGGCCGGTGGCGAGCAGGCGGCCGATTCGGAAATATCCCTCTGGGTTGCCAGTGCTGGCGGCGACACAGTAGAGGGTGATGGCCTTTTGCAGATTGCCGTGTTGCTGGGCCACTTGACCCTGCTTGATCGCCGTCAGCGCCTTGGGGGCCTGTCTGAAATCCCTGCCTTGTGCCATCGCCCGCGGCGTACCTGCCAGTAACAACGACAAAAAAAGCAGCAAAAACAGTCCGTTTTCGCTGATGTGCCTCATGGGTTATCTCCTGTTTGAGTACAGAAGATATAGAGGAACATGGCTGCTATCGCCATGAACCCAGTGGATCCTGTTGTTATAGCCGGTTGGTTTCAGAGAGCAAAACGGTATGGAACTAACGGCATCTCGACAGTTTCACACCATTTTTCATCCGGTTAAAAGTCGTGGTGATACTCCTGCTCATCCAGCACGGCGGGAGGAAGCGCGCGATAGAAGCTGCCAATTTCGCTGACAACCCAGAGCAAAAGCAGGGCCAGCAGGCTGAGCAGGGGAAGCAGAGAGTGGCTCTGGGTCAGGGCATAGGCCGCAATGGCGGCACCGGTCAAAAGCAGGGTTCGGATCATGAGGTGGCTCCTTGTCGTCATGGGGGTGTTGCGTGGCCACGGACAGAGCGCCTGGGGTCGGGAGTTGTTCCCGGGTGGCACGAAGCGCGCTGAGTATATCGCGTCATGCCGCTGCCGATCCGTGGTGTCATCACACTTTCCATAGTCATGGGTTTCGTATCGAGTTGGGCCCCGCCAGATGCGGGGCCAGTAATGGTTTGACGGTCAGAAGAAACCGCCGTTGTTATCGTCACTGTCGGCCCAGCCGCCACTCAGGTTATCGTCGTCGAGAAAACTGCTGCCAACATCGGGAGGTGAATCCCAGCCGTCCCAGCGTACCGGTTCCGCATCGACCGGATTGGCGATGGGCGCTGGCTCTATTATGTCGATGATCTCCTCGGGCCGGTTGCTGTGAAACAGTCCGCCGATCATGTCGGCCAGCATCACGCCACCGGCAACCCCGGCTGCGGTTTGCAGGGCGCCCCCTAAAAAGGAGCTGGCACGGGACGCGGGCTGGGCAGGCGCGGTTGCCGGTGGCGGCGTAAAGCGCGGGGGCGTGCTGCTCTCGCTACCAAACAGGCCGGAGAGAAAACTGCCGCCGCTCGAACTGTTCTGGCTGGCCTCCAGCTCCTTGACTCGATCGTTGAGGCGGGTAAGGGCTGCCTGCTGGATCAGCAGCGCCTGGGCCATGTAGTAGGGGGCATCGGGCTGCTCTGCCAGATGCTGGCGGATCAGCTGATCCGCTTGTGGGTCTCGTTTGCTATCCCTGGCTTGCGCTTGCTTGAGGCGGTCGAACAGTCCATCGATCAGACCCTGTTCCTGTGATTGCATCTCAAATCCTCGCTATGGTGCGCAGACAGTGCGTTCAGCCATCCTAAAACCCGCGGGGCATCAGTGGTATCTGATTAACTCATCAATGACCGAGAGGCTGCCCGTGCTCGTCAGCGGACGGGCCGGTAGTAGTTGAGATACCAGCGGACAAACTCGGCAACACCTTGCTTGAGGGGCGTGGCGGGGCGCAGGCCGGTGAGGGTGTGCAGCGGCTCGCTGTCGGCCCAGGTGGCGTGCATGTCGCCTGCCTGCATCGGCTGCATCCGCTTGATGGCGGGCTTGCCGATGGCCTCTTCCAGCGCCTCGATAAAATCGAGCAGCCGCACCGGCTGGCCGTTGCCGATATTGAGGATGCGGTAGGGGGCGGCGCTCTCGGCCGCGCTCTGCTCGCTGGCATGCCAATCGGGATTGGGGCGGGGCGGCTGGTCGGCCATGGTGAGGATCCCCGCGACGATGTCGTCTATGTAGGTGAAGTCGCGGCTGAGATCGCCGTGGTTGTATACGTCGATAGGCTCGCCCGCGAGGATGGCGCGGGTGAACTTGATGATGGCCATGTCAGGCCGGCCCCAGGGGCCGTAGACGGTAAAGAAGCGCAGCCCTGTGGTGGGCAGGCCATAGAGCGCCGAATAGGCGTGGGCCATCAGCTCGCCGCTCTTTTTGGTCGCAGCGTAGAGGGAGACCGGGTGATCCACCTGCTGCGCGGTGGAGTAGGGCATCTGATCCCCCATGCCATAGACCGAGCTGGAGGAGGCGTAGATGAGGTGCTGAATCCCGTGGTGACGACACCCCTCCAGCACCGTCAGCATGCCGGTAAGGTTGCTGTCGGCATAGGCGAACGGATTGTCGATGGAGTAGCGCACCCCCGCCTGTGCCCCCAGATGGATCACCCGCTCGAAACCGTGGCTGGCAAAGAGGGCCGCCATGGCTTCACGATCCGCCAGATCCAGCCGCTCGAAGCGAAAATTGGGGAAACTGGCCAGTTGGGCCAGCCGTGCCTCTTTCAGAATCACCTCGTAGTAGTCGTTAAGGTTATCGATCCCCACCACCCGATGGCCTGCGGCGCACAGCTTGCTGGCCACATGAAAACCGATAAAACCGGCGACGCCGGTGACCAGATACGTCATGGTTGGGGTCCTGTGCAGATCATGGGGCTCCTTACGGTGATGGGAAAAGGGGGCTGCGCTTTGTAGCAGAGCCGGCGCGTTTGTGCCATGGCAAACCGCCTCTGACGGCGCGGCATGCTGCATCTTGGTGCAGCGAGTGTCAATGCCAGATGACAGGCACCAGAATGGGGCGTTCAGCCTGACTGTTGTGATCCTTTTCACAAAAAATAGACTGGACCCCATAACGAAGCCCTGTGGACAGGGCTCGCAGCCCGCCCGCAACGGCAGGCGACAGACACTCTCTCTTTACTTCGCTTGGATACAGGTTATGGACAACACCTCGATTCGCACTGCCCATCCTATTTATGAGGATGTGCTAGCCCTGCTGACGGCGGCCGGCTTTGTTTCCCTCGGCATCTTTCTGTTTCATCAGGTTGGCCTGCTCACCGGCGGGACTGCCGGGCTGGCGCTGCTGCTGCAAAAGGTGACCGGCATCAGCTTCGGCCTGCTGTTTTTCGGCATCAACCTGCCCTTCTATGCGCTGGCATGGCTGCGGATGGGGCCACGTTTTACCTTCAACACCTTTGTCTCAGTGGCAGCAGTCTCCTACATGACAGATCACCTTAACGGGGTGTTGCAGATCGGCAAGATAGAGCCCCTCTATGCGGCGCTGATCGGCGGCACCCTGATTGGCATGGGTCTGCTCATCATGTTCCGTCACAAGTCGAGTCTGGGGGGGTTCAACATTCTGGCGCTCTTTATTCAGGATCGCTTTGGCATCCGGGCGGGCAAGCTGCAGATGGGGCTCGATTGCGCCATTGTTGTCGCCTCGTTTTTCGTGGTGCAGCCCTGGATCCTGGCGCTTTCCATCGTGGCGGCGGTTATCTGTAATCTGGTGTTGACACTCAACCACAAGCCGGGCCGTTACCAGATTGCCTGACAAGCTGCGGCAGTGGCTCGATATTGCAAGAGTGACCCGATAGCACGAGGCGGCCTGATGGCCGCCTCGTCTGTTTCTACCCTGGTGTTTGTTCGCTGCGCCTAGCTTGCCTGCTCCAGCCTGCTGTCACCGCTCATGGCGTTGCCACTGATGGCGCTGCCGCTGATAGCGTGACCACTGACGGCGAGCGGGGTGTGGCAGGCCACCTGATGATGGGCCTCATCACACGCCTCAAGCTTGGGCGCCTTGCTTTTGCACAGCTCGGTCGCATGGGGGCAGCGCTGGTGGAAGTGGCAGCCGCTTGGCGGCGAGATGGGGGAGGGCACATCGCCGGTCAGCAGAATGCGCTGGCTGCGCCTGCGCGGGTCCGGCACCGGAATGGCGGAGATCAGCGCCTGGGTATAGGGGTGGCGCGGCGCCAGATAGAGCGACTGGGCATCCGCCAGCTCGACGATCCGTCCCAGATACATCACCGCGATGCGATCCGAGATGTGTTTGACCACCGACAGATCGTGGGCGATGAAGATGATGGAGAGGTTCATCTCTCGCTGCAGGCTGAGCAGCAGGTTGACGATCTGCGACTGCACCGAGACATCGAGGGCCGAGACTGCCTCGTCGCACACCAGCAGCTTGGGCTTGAGGGCGATGGCGCGGGCGATGCCGATCCGCTGGCGCTGACCGCCGGAAAACTCGTGGGGGTAGCGATCCACCGCACTTCCCGGCAGGCCCACTTTTGCCAGCAGCTCTTGCACCCAGCCGCGCCGCTGCTCAGTGTTGCCTTTACCGTGGATGATAAAGGGCTCCTCCAGGATCTGGCCCACGGTGTGGCGGCTGTTGAGGGATTCTGCAGGGTCCTGAAACACCATCTGCATCTCCTGACGCAGGGAGCGCATCTCCTTCGGGCTGAGGGCGGTGATGTCGCGCCCCTCGAAGGTGATGGTGCCTGCGGTCGGCTCGAACAGCTTGAGCAGGCTGCGCCCGAGGGTGGACTTGCCGCAGCCCGACTCACCCACCAGCCCCAGCGTCTCCCCCTGCTTGAGATCGAAGCTGATGCCATCCACCGCATGAACCGTATATTGCTTGCGCAGGAAGCCGCCTCCCAGCCGGAAGTGCTGTTTCAGATCCCTGACCGATAACAGAGTGCTCATGGGGTCAACTCCTTCCAGTAGTGACAGGCGACATGGTGGCGCGGATTGAGTTGCTCCACCGCCGGAATGGCGCTGATGCAGAGATCGGTCGCATGGGGGCAGCGGTTGGAGAAGCGGCAGCCAGCGGGCATCTCGTGCAGGGCTGGCACCTGTCCCTTGATGGTCTTGAGCAGGCTCTTGGGCTCATCCTCCAGGCGCGGGATCGAGCTCATCAGGCCGTGGGTATAGGGGTGACGGGGATGGTCAAACAGTTCGAACACATCGGCCTGCTCCACCGCCCGCCCGGCGTACATCACCACCACTTCGTCGCACAGCTCTGCAACCACCCCCAGATCGTGGGTGATAAAGATGATGGCCATCCCGGTCTGGGCCTGCAGCTCTTTCATCAGTTCGAGGATCTGGGCCTGAATGGTAACATCCAGCGCCGTGGTCGGCTCGTCGCAGATAAGCAAGTCTGGCTCGCAGGAGAGCGCCATGGCGATCATCACCCGCTGGCGCATACCGCCGGAGAGGTTGTGGGGATAGACCGCAAAGCGTTGGGCTGGTTCCGGGATCCCCACCTTCTGCAGCATGGCGATGGCCGCGGCTTTACGCTGGGCCTTGTCATACTCGGGGCGATGGAGACGAAACACCTCCATCAGCTGCTCACCGACCGTCTGCACCGGGTTGAGGGCCGTCATCGGCTCCTGAAAGATCATCGAGATGCGGTTGCCGCGCACCTTGTACATCTGATCCGGCGCAAGCGACAGCAGCTCCTCCCCCTGAAAGCGGATAGAACCGGCTACCACCTGACCGTGGGGTTTGGGCAAGAGCCCCATGATGGCGAGCGAGGTAACGCTCTTGCCACAGCCGGACTCGCCGACGATCCCCAGCGTCTGACCCGGGGCCACCTTGAAGCTGACCCCGTCGAGCACCTTGATTTTGCCGTCATCGACGGCGAACTCCACCTCAAGATCGCGTACTTCGAGGATTGGGGCCTGGTGCTGGCCGTTATCAGCGGCGAACTCCCCCCCGTTATCCGGTACGTCAAGAATGAGGGCCTGAGTGTTGGGCATAACGGCTGCTCCCTTCGCAATGGCCTGAATATCAATGACGTGCATAGGTCTTGTCGAGCAGGTTGATGGGCGCCAGCGCCTCCCCTGCCTCCTTGGCGTTGCGGGTCTCTTCCTTCACCTTGGGATCGAGCCAGAGCAGACCACCACTACTGTGAGGATAACCATCCATCGGCCAGTAGAGCAGATCCGGCGTGTTCTTGGTGGCAGGTACGTCCGGCAGCATCACATAACGCCAGCTGCTGGCCCGCACATAGTTGAGCTGCACCCCGGGCACGAAGATGGCGAGATCATAGATGCGCTGCTGGATCTGGCGGGAGATCTCGGCCCGTTTGGCCATGTCGAATTCGACGTTGTAGGCGTCGATCAGTGCGTCCAGCTCCTTGTCAGCCACGTTGAACAGGTTGTTGGTCTGCGGTTTGTTGGCATTGGCGGAGTGGAACGACTCCCAATATTGTGGATAGAGACCGCCGCCGCCCCAGCCAAGCCAGGCCGCCTCGTGTTTCTTCTCCAGCATCACCTTGAAGCCGGTGGCGCCATCCACTAGGTTAAGCTCCAGATCGAGACCCGCTTTCTTGGCCTCCTCTTTCAACACGGTCAGGCGCTTGGAGTGCTCCTGACTGGTGTAGGTGAGTGCCAGCGTCAGCCGCTCCCCCTTCTCATTTTGCAGGATGCCGTCCGGCCCCGGCTTGTTGTAACCGCCCTTGGCAAAGTACTCCCGCGCCTTGCCGATGTCATAAGCCCGCTCCGGCAGCGTCATGTCGGTGAACTCGCCAAAACCCGAGCCGAAGGTGGTGGCTCTGTCATAGTCGCCGCGCAGCACGGTCTCGATCATCTTGTCGATGTTGAAGGCGTGCTGGATGCCGAGGCGCACGTTCACGTCCGCCAGCTTGGGGTTGGCCACATTGAGGTGCACCCCCTGACCGCCCTGTTTGGTGTCGGTCATGGCCATTACCTTCTGCACGTAGCCTTTTTTGTACTCCGGGGTGACCGCTTTTTCATGCCACCAGTTGGGCAGGATCATCTCGAAGGTATCGATCTCCCCTTTCAGGAAGTGGCGGAAGGCGATGTTGTGGTCGCGGATCACCTGCACCTTGATGGTGTCGATGTTGAATCTGTGCTGGTTGTAGCGATCGTCTTTTGCCCACCAATCCTTCTGCTTGCTGAAGGTGACCGACTTGCCCTTCTTGACGTCGCTGATCACGTAGGGGCCTGTGGTGGGAACCACGGCCCAGTTGTACTGCTTCACCCAGTTGGGGGTCAGCTTGTAGTAGTGCTTGGGCTGGGGCCACAGCTCGGTGGTGTTGAGCAGGTCCATCTTGGCCTTGCGGTTGCCCGCTTTGACCATAATGGTGTGATCATCGATCTTCTCTACCGCGACCACTTCAGTGGTGTAGTAGTTGTTGAACCAGGGCCCCTTGATGTGTTTGGAGCGCATCATCTCGTAGCCGAAGGTGTAGTCGTCAGCATTGACCGGCTTGCCATCCGACCATTTGGCGCGGGGATCCAGCTTGAAGTAGACGGTCTGGCTGTCTGGCGCGATGGCCCAGTGGGTCGCGAGCGAGGGGATGGGGTTGCCGGTATTGGGATGGAAGCTGATGAGTCGCAACTGGTTATCGAGAATAAAGGAGCGGAACGATCCGTTGGAGTCAGGCCCCACGGTGCGGAACGTCAGCGGAAAGCTCTCCACAAACATATTGAGGCTGCCGCCCGGCTGCGCCTTGGGGGAGGCGAACACAGGATCCGTGTCGTTGGTCTCCCATTTGAGATCCGCGGGCAGGCTGGCCGCCCAGACCCAGGATCCGTTTACCAGCACAAAGAGAGCACCTATCCATTTGATTTTATTTTTCATGTTTGACTTCCAGGTCTGGCCCCTACACTGGGGGTCTTGATTGATAACGGGATTATCCCTTGCTCCCGGGACCGCCGATGGCGGCGGCCCGTCCTTCATTAATCACTGTTCGTTACCCGACGCCAGCCGATGCGCTGGCATCGGCTGGCTTATTGGTAACGGGTAAATTTGCGCGGATCGAACGCCTCGCGGATCGCCTCACCGATAAAGGAGACCATGATCAGCACCAGACTCACCGCGGCCACCACCGAGCTGACGATCCAGATGGCATCCAGATTGTTGATGCCCTGGGAGAGCAGCTCCCCCCAGCTCGGGGTCGGTGGTGCCAGCCCGAAGCCCAGATAGTCGAGGGCCGTCAGGGTGGAGATATTGCCCACCACGGCGAATGGCGCCAGGGTGACGATCATCATCAGGGTGTTGGGCAGGATGTGGTTGAAGATGATCCGCCCGGTGGTCGCCCCTTGCGCTCGCGCCGCCATCACATAGTCTCGCGCCCGCTCCTTGTAGGTGAGGGTGCGCATATACCAGGTGATCCCCATCCAGCCGAACAGCACGTTGATGGCGACAAACAGGCCGAAGTTGGGCTTGGCCAGCGACACCAGGATCATGATGACGTAGAGAAACGGCACCTGGGACCAGATCTCTATAAAGCGTTGCAGAATGAGGTCAAAGCGGCCGCCGAGAAAGCCCATCAGACAGCCGATGGTGACCCCGATGGCGTAACTGGCCGCCAGCGCGATAAAGGCAAAGCCGATGGCGATGCGAAAGCCGTAAACCAGTCGCGCCAGCACGTCGCGGCCGCTGGTGTCGGTGCCGAGGAAGTGGCGCTCGGCCGCGCTGGGGGCGTAAGGCGGGTAGGCATCCTCCTTGAAATCCTGCTCGTAGGGGTTCCAGGGTACCGGCGGCAGCAGCACCCAGTCGCCCTGGCCCTCTGCGGCAAATTTGGCCTTGAGCTGGCGGTAGTTGGTTTCGTACTCGTAATCGAGCCCGAACTGCTGACCGGGGATCACATCGCCATAGGTGGGGAAATGCAGCTGGCCCTGATAGCTCACCATCAGTGCCCGGCTGTTGACCAGCAGCTCCGCCAGCAGGGAGAGCAGCACCAGGGTGGTGAAGATGATGAAGGAGTAGTAACCGCGCTTGATCGATTTGAAGCGCTTGAGTTTTTTCAAGGTAACCGGATTGAGCTTCATGGTCAGTCTCCAAACCGCACGCGGGGATCAACCAGGGCAACACAGATATCGGAGACGATATGGCGTGATATCAGCATCGGCATGGCAATAGAGGTCTGGTTCATGGTCAATCTCCAAACCGCACACGCGGATCAACCAGGGCAACGCAGATATCGGAGACGATATTGCCAATCAGCATCAGCATGGAGGTGATGGCCAGAATGCCCATGACGGTGGGGTAATCCCGCTCGACGATCGCCTCGTAACCGAGCAGGCCGATGCCGTCGATGTTGAAGATGGTCTCGATGAGGAAGGAGCCGCCAAAGAAAACGGTGAGCACAGACCCCAGGTGACTGGCGATGGGGATCAGGCTGTTGCGCATGGCATGGTCGGTGACCGCCTTGCGAAACGGTAACCCCTTGGCCACCGCAGTACGCACATAATCGGCCGACAGGTTCTCCATCAGGCTGTTTTTCATGGTCATGGTGAGGATGGCGAAATCGCCGATGGCGTAGGCGATAAGCGGCAGCAGAGCGTGGGCAAAGACAGTGCGGATCTGATCCCAGCTGCTCTCCATGTACTCAAAGTCGTCCCCCGGAAAACCGCCCATTGGCAGCCACTCCAGATGGAAGGCGAAGACGGTGATGAGGAAGATCCCCACCACGTAGGCGGGCAGGGCATAGGCCATGTAGATAAGCATGGAGCTTAACGAGTCGAAGCGGCTGTTGTGCCTGAGCGCCTTGGCCACCCCCAGCGGAATGGAGACCGCATAGCTCAGCAGAAAGGTCGCCAGTCCAAAGAAGGCGGTAACGGGGAGCCGCTCCTTGATGAGATCCCACACCGGCTCGTAGTAGCGGGTCGATTCGCCCAGATCCAGCACCGCCAGCTTCTGCAGCCACTCCCAGTAGGCGACCAGCATCGGCTTGTCGAGACCATAGAAGGCCTTGAGCTCCTCGATCTGCTCATCTGAGAGGGCTTGCGCCCCCTTGCTGCCGCTGGAACGGCCGGATTCATTCTGGGAAACCTGGGCTTGCAGCAGCATGCGTTCGACCGGTCCGCCCGGCACGAAACGGGTGATGGTGAAGACGAGCAGGGTGATACCGAGAAACGTCGGGATGATCAAAAGCATCCGGCGTAGGAAATACGACAGCATGGTGGAACCTCGTCCTTGTTGTTCTTTTTTGCGGCCAGTCAAATCCGGTGACGGGCCTGTCCTTCCTGGCATTACGCGCTGGATTGGTTGCCAAACAGCAGACAATCCGCTTGGCCACTGTAAAAGCTCTGCAACAAAAATCAAGTACAAGGAAATGGAAAACTGGGACAAATGACCCGCTGAGACCAAAAGCACCGAAAAATGACGTTTTTTATCTGAAAAGTGAAAATCAAAACAAAACGCTACTGCTCAACATTATTTTAAAAAATATAAACAGCTGTTTGTTTGAATCTTTTTTTTGTTTATGTGATTGAATTTTAAGTGCTTTTATTTCTGCTGTCAAAGAAGGGAAAACGATATCATCTCGACAAATTTATCTATCTCCCCCATCGGAGTGGTCAGTCACAATAATAATTAAAATAGAGTTTTATTCTTATTTTTGCCAATAAATCGAAATAAGATATAAAGAGACAGCACGTAAACAAATAAGTTCATCAACTTTTAATTCAGCGTCTTTTACATGTTTTAACAACGATTTCACATTGCGCGGGATGTTTTTGGCAGAATTATTCACTAATTATGCCGGTCAAAATTAATACACTCCGCTTATTCCACATCTCACCCTCCCGATCCCCCCACTCCATTGACGTCGCCAGTCAAAGATTGATAAGCCTTACGCATCGCTCCAAAGAGGGCGGTATCAGGAAGCAAACAATAAACAACCAGGAAGGATATAAGCGATGCTTAGGAAGAGCAGAATCTCTGCTGCGATTGCGTTCGCCTTGGCGAGCCTTGCGGCGGCCCCATCCGTATCTGCCGAAGAAGGGCAGAACGTCGAAAAACTGCAGAAAATCAAAGTCACTGGCTCCCGTATCTCTCGTGTTGATGTTGAGGGGGCGACTCCGGTTGTCTCTGTCAGCAAGGCCCAAATTGAACAGTCTGGCCAGCAGACTGTGGCTGATTATCTGAAACAGGCCTCCTACAACTCCTTTGGTGGTTTCTCTCCATCCTCCGGTAGCTCAGCCCAGTCACAAGCCACCGTAGGGCTGCGTGGCCTTGGTGAAGATCGCACGCTGGTGCTGCTCAATGGCAAGCGTATCGCCGGTTCTCCCTCCATGGGGGGCACCGCCATCAACCTCAACACCATCCCCATGGCGGCCGTTGAGCGGGTGGAAGTGAACCTGGACGGTGGCTCTGCCCTGTATGGTTCTGATGCCATCGGTGGCGTTATCAACGTGATCCTCAAAGAGGGTTTTGAAGGCTTGTCATTCCAGGGGCGCGTCGGTTCACCGACCGAGGAAGGTGGTGACGAACAGAGTGGTTCCATCGTCAGCGGTATTTCGGGTGAGAAAGGTTCCCTGATGATGGTCTACGAACATGATGTCAAAGACGAAATCTATTACAAGGATCGTGACTATCTGGCCAAGCAGGGGGCTGAGTCTCCTAGCCTCTATGGTCGCAATATCAAGGGAGTAGACGCGGCAACTGGCAAGACCGTAACCCGTACTCTGAATGGGGTCGACTGTGAAAGCACCGGCGCCGGTTTTGTCACCAAGGGTACGGCTTGCCGCTTCGACTTTGCCCAGGTCGCAGCCAAGACCGCCTCGCGTACTCGCGACACCGTCTATGTCAACGGCCGCTACCATATCAACGACAATGTGGATTTCGTGCCACAGATGATTGGTTCCCGGGTCACCAGTTTTGGTCGTTTCGCCCCTGCTGCAGGTGCCTTCACCGTGGATGGCTCCACCCCTGAAAGCGCTGCAGTCCTGGCTGCCAACAACTTCAGCACCGCCAAGGCTGCGACGGTTTACTACCGCTTCAACAACGTCGGTCCCCGTGACAACGAAGTGACCGACTTGACCGGTACTCTGAACCTGGGTTTTGAAGGGGTGGTTCCGACCGAGGCGGTTGGCGATCTGGAGTGGAACGCCGGTTACATGTACTCCAAGACAGATAACCAGAGTATTGGTAATGGCTATGTATTGGAGCCGGCGGTTCAGACTCAGGTAAACAGTGGAAACTTCGTCAACGGCAGCTTCTCCGCTGATGCCACCAAGGATCTCTCTTATACCACCAGCCGCAACTCCAAGATGGATTTCTTCCAGTGGTATGGCGGTCTGGGTTG
Source organism: Aeromonas sp. 602658 (assembly GCF_049173005.1). Taxonomy (NCBI): domain Bacteria; kingdom Pseudomonadati; phylum Pseudomonadota; class Gammaproteobacteria; order Aeromonadales; family Aeromonadaceae; genus Aeromonas; species Aeromonas sp. 602658. The sequence goes on from NZ_JAAKRF010000008.1 coordinate 23,945, forward strand.
GGAGATGGGCGAACTGCCTGCTGGACCGGTCAGCTGGTATCTGGGTGCCGAGTATAACGATTGGGTTTACTCCGACACCTACGACAGCCAGTCCGAAGCGGGTAACGTACTGGGTTCATCCGGCAACTCCGGTAGCGGTGTGCGCGATGTGTTTGCCACCTACATCGAGAGCCTGATCCCCATCACCGAGCAGATCGAGCTGAACCTGGCGGGTCGTTACGACAAGTACAGCGACTTTGGCAGCGCCTTCTCGCCCAAAGCGAGTCTGCGTTATCAGCCACTCGACCAGCTGATGTTCCGTACCTCCTGGTCCCAGTCTTTCCGCGCGCCGGGTCTGAATGATCTCTATGCGGCGGATGCCCAGTCAGCGGACTTTGCCAAGGACTATGTCTACTGCCAGGCCAATGGTATTGCCAACTGTTCCGAAGAGCAGTACGAGACAACGCGCCAATCCAACAAGAACCTGAAGGAAGAGACGGCTGACACCTTTACCATTGGTGCTGCTTACAACCCGCTGGACAATCTGAACCTGTCGCTCGATTACTACTACATCAAGATTGATGACGTGATCCAGTTGGCTACCACCCAGACCCAGTTCTATCAGGAGCTCAATACCGGCAGCAACCCGAACGTCATTCGTGACGCCAACGGCGATGTCGAGAAGGTCTATGCCGGCATGGTCAACTTGGGGCAACTCAAGACCAGTGGTATCGACTTCAAGGCGGACTACAAGTACGACTTCAACTCCTTCACCCTGCGTTACGACTTTGGCAGCAGCTACATCCTGAAATATGAGGAAGGTCTGTTTGCTGGTGGCCCAATGGTTGACAAGAAGGGCTGGAATGGCAAACCCGATTTCCGTTTCAACTCCGGGATCGGTGCCAACTTCCCACAGCTGTGGAATCTGGATACCTACCTGAGTACCAACTATATCGACTCCCAGAGCCAGGACTATGTGGATGACAAGGAAGAGGGCCATATTGCTTCCAACACCGTCTGGAACCTGAACGTGGCGGTCGATACCAGCTGGAATGGCAAGATCCAGACCGGTGTGAAGAACATGTTCAACCGTGGCCCCTCCCTGTCAAATGATGGTTACACCTACGATGAATACCTCTACAGCATTGACGGACGGGTCTACTACATCGACTACACCCAGAAGTTCTAATCAACCCCGTTGATATACAACCTCAGCCGGCCCGGTCGGGCCGGCTGTGCCCAACGTCCAAGGAAGTTACGGAGATAGGGTAATCCTATGAAGACAAGGACCATTACAATGAAGAAAGCGCTCCTTGGCAGCCTGGTTTCGGCCGCCTTGTTGACCAGCTTCAATCTGAGTGCCGCCACTGCCGGTCAGGCCGTGGACGCTCAAGCCGCCACCGACAACGCATCCAAAGTTTCCCAGCAGAAGATCGACAGCTATGCCGAATCTGCCGAATCCGCACTGGCCCAGTACAAGGCAGCCCTGCGTCAGGTCGACAGTCTGCGCACCTACAACGAGCAGGTGAGCAAGATGGTCGAGTCCCAGAGTGCCGAGCTGGCGTCGATGCAAAAGCAGATCGCCCAGATTGATCAGACCAGCACCGAAGTTGTCCCCCTGATGCTCAAGATGATCGACTCCCTCGAGCAGTTTGTGGCGCTGGATCTGCCGTTCCAGAAGGTCGAGCGCGAGGACCGCGTAGCAGCCCTGACCGACCTGATGAACCGTGCCGATGTCACCATCTCCGAGAAGTACCGCAAGATCCTAGAGGCCTACCAGATCGAGGAGGGCTTCAGCCGCACCATCGAATCCTACAAGGCGAGCCTGGACAAGGATGGTAGCGAGAAGACCTACGAGTTCCTGCGGGTTGGCCGCATCGCGCTGCTCTATCAATCCCCGGATGGCAATGAGACCGGGATGTGGAACAAGAAGACTCGCCAGTGGGAAGAGTTGCCCCAGGAGTATCGCAGTGCGGTTGAACAGGGCCTTCGCATCGCCAAGAAGCAGGCGCCTCCCGCTCTGATCAAGCTGCCGGTTCAAACTGCGGAGAAAGCATCATGAAAGGAATCAAACTTGCGATTGCCTCCCTGATTGCGGGAGCAACCCTGGTCACCCTGCCGGTGACCGCCGCCGAAAAACCGGTGGATCTCAATGCGCTGCTGAATCAGGTCAAGGCCTCCAGCCTGAGCGAATCCCAACTCAACAAGGAGCGGGAAGCCCGCTTCCTGGCTGACAAGAACGAGCAGGGGGCGCTGCTGGCCAAGGCCAAGGCCGAGCTGGCTGCCGAAACCGCCAAGGGCGAGCAGCTCAAGGCGACCTTCGATGCCAATGACAAGCAGCTGACCGAGCTGACTGAAACCCTGCGCCAGCGTTCCGGCAACATGGGTGAGATGTTCGGCGTACTGCGTCAGTTCGCCGGTGAGTTCAAGGGGATCTTCAACGCCTCCGCCCGTCGGGTCGAGCATCCGGAACAGACCGCGCTGCTGACCCGTCTGGCCGAGAGTAAAGAGCTCCCCTCCAGCGACGATCTGGAAGCGTTCTGGACCACCACCCTCAGCCGCATGGTGGACGGTGGCAAGGTGAGCCAGATCCCGGCGACTGTGGTCTACGGCGAAGGCAACCAGGCCGAGAAGACGGTCACCCAGATCGGTGAGTTCAACACTGTCTCCGAAGGCAAGTACCTCACCTTCGTGCCGGAGACCGGCAAGTTCGAGCAGCTTTCCCGTCAACCTGACAAGGGGGTGCTGGCACCGATCGCCGAGTTTGAACAGGGCGGTGACGGGGTCAAGCCCATCTTTATCGACCCGTCTCGCGGCGTGATCCTCTCTCTGCTGGTGCAGTCACCGACTCTCAAGGAGCGGATCGATCAGGGTGGTGAAGTGGGTTACGTCATCATGGTGCTCGGCGTGCTCGGTACCCTGCTGGCCATCTTCTGCGGTATCCGCCTGTCGCTGATCGGCTCGTCCATGCGCAAGCAGCTGAAATCTGATCAGATCATCAAGGGCAACCCCATTGGTGACATGCTGGGGGCCTACCAGAGCCATCGCGGTGACAACATCGAGGATCTGGAGTCCAAGCTCGACGAGATCATCCTGCGCAACGTGCCCAAGTTCGAGAAGGGCATCAGCATCATCAAGCTGATCGCTTCCGTCGCGCCGCTGCTGGGCCTGCTCGGTACTGTAGTGGGGATGATCGCCACCTTCCAGGCCATCACATTGTTCGGTACCGGCGATCCCAAGCTGATGGCGGGCGGTATCTCGGAGGCGCTGGTGACCACCATGCAGGGTCTGGTCGTCGCGGTGCCCATGCTGTTCCTCTACACCATTGTGCAGACCCAGAGCCGTCGTCTGATCCAGGTGCTGGAAGAGCAGAGCGCCGGTTTCGTTGCCCGTTATCAGGAACGTCTGCACGCCTCCAAAGCCGCAGCGTAAGGAGTCACCCATGTGGTTCTGGTTGATTGAAGAAGTCGAGTCGGTCCGCCGGTTTTTGGGATTGGGGGGCGATGTACTGGTCGCCCTGTTCTTCCTGACCCTGATGATGTGGGCCCTGTTGCTGGAGCGCTGGTTCTACTTCATGGCGGTCTACCCCAAGCAGGTGAAGCAGACCAAGGCCACCTGGCTGGCTCGCACCGATCATCTCTCCTGGTCTGCCAAGCAGATCCGGCGCGAGCTGGTCTCACGGGTTGCCATGGCGGTGGACAAGGGGATGCCGGTCATCAAGGTGCTGATCGCTCTCTGCCCGTTGATGGGGCTGCTCGGCACCGTGGTGGGGATGGTGCAGGTGTTTGACACTTTGGCCATCACCGGCACCGGTTCGCCGCGGGCGATGGCATCGGGGATCTCCAAGGCAACGGTACCGACCATGGCGGGCATGATCGCCGCCCTTTCCGGCCTGTTTTTTGTCAACCAGCTCGATCACAAGGCCAAACTGGCGGTGCAAAAGCTGGAAGACAACCTGAAACACGGTTGATGCAGGATGCATACCCCCGGCGAGGCATGGCCTGCCGGGGGCACAGAACAAGCAAGGAGTTTCTGCTATGAGAAAACGTTACAGCGACAGCGGTGCTGACGAGGCGGCTATCGATTTGACCCCCATGCTGGACATAGTGTTCATCATGCTGATCTTCTTCATCGTCACCACCTCCTTCGTCAAGGAGTCCGGTGTCGAGATCAACCGTCCCAGTGCCAGCACGGCCGAGACGGTGAAGAAGGGCAATATCATGGTCGCGGTGCGCGAAAACGGTCAGGTCTGGGTCGACAAGCGGGTGGTCGAGGTCGGTGCGGTGCGCGCCAACATCGAGCGGCTGCGGGCCGAGAACCCGGAGAGTGCCGTGGTGATCCAGGCCGATAACGAATCCCGTTCCGGTCTGGTGGTGCAGGTCATGGATCAGATCCGCATGGCCGGTGTCCAGAACATCTCCATCGCGGCAGACAAGAGCAGCTGATGCCGGAGAGAGACCTATGAGATACCTGATATCGTTGGCGGTCTCCTGTGTGGTGGTGTTCTTTCTGTTTCTGGGAATGAACAAGCTGATCACACCGGATCACCGGGAGCTGGTGGAGAAGGATGACGTCACCATGACCGATTTCATCCGCCTCAAGCCCCAGGAGACCCTGCAAGAGAAACAGCGGGAGCTGCCCAAACCGCCGCCGCCCAAGCGTCCGCCGCCGCCTCCCGAGATGGAAGTGGCTAGCACGGATCGGCCGAAGATGGAGAGTGCGCCGATGGACATGCCCAAGCTCGACATCCCGGTCAACATCGGTGGTGGCAACGCGCTGGGTGCCTACAGTACCGGCGGCGGTGGTGGCGGAGTCGGTGGCAACAACGGCGCCATTCCGCTGGCAACCTTCGAGCCCATGATGCCCCGCAAGGCGGCACTGGCGGGGCTGGCCTCCGGCAAGGTGCTGGTGGAGTTCACCGTCACCGAGCGCGGCACTGTCAGCAACGTGCGGATCGTCAAGGAAGAGCCGCGCAGCTATGACCTCGGCAAAGAGGCGCGCAAAACCATCGCCAAGTGGACGTTCAAACCGGCCATGGTGGATGGCAAGCCGCAGGCGAGCCGTATGCAGCAAGAGATCGAGTTTGCGGTCAACTAAGGAAGGTGGCGATGAACAAGTTACACAAGATGATCCTCGCCCCGGTCGCCATGGCGGTGCTGCTCAGCACCGCCAGTTGGGCCGCCGAGCAGCCGGCCCTGTCGGATCGGGCCTATCGGGCGGTCAACAAGGCGCAGGAGCTGATCACCGAGAAGAAATACGGCGAGGCCAATGCCAAGCTGCAAGATGCCCTCTCCGGCGCGGGCGAACGGGTCTACGACAAGGGGGTCATATTGCAGACTCTCGGTTTCGTGGCCGCCCAGCAGGAGAAATACGGTCAGGCGACCAAGTACTTTGCCGATGCCATCGCGACAGGCGGCCTGCCACCACCGGTGGCCCAGCAGGTGCGCTACAACCTGGCCCAGCTCTATATGGCTGAGGGTAATTATCAGGGGTCGATCAAGACCATGAAGGAGTGGTTTGCCAACCAGGGCAAGGATGACAAGCCCAACTCCCATGCCTATATCACGCTGGCCAACGCCCACGTGCAGCTCAAGCAGTACCGTGACGCGATCCCGGCAGTGGATCAGGCGATCAAGCTGTCGGCAGGTAAAGCGCCGGAGTCCTGGTATCTGCTGAAGATGGGCGCTCACTACGAGCTGAAACAGTACAAACCGGCGACCGAGGTGCTGACCTCTCTGGTCAACATGTTCCCGGAGAAGAAGAAGTACTGGACCCAGCTGTCGGCCATGCATATGCAGGCAGGCAACGATGCCAAGGCACTGGCGGCGCTGGAGTCGGCCTATAACCTCGGCATGTTGACCGAGGCCGCCGAGCTGCAGCGCCTCGCCAACTACCTCGCCTTCACCGGCATTCCCCATCGCGCCGCACGGGTGATGGAGAAGGGGATGAAGGACGGGGTGATTGAGCAGAGCGCCAGCAACTACAAGACCCTGGCCAACTACTGGCATCAGGCCAAGGAGCTGGATCCGGCCATCGACACCCTGGCCAAATCTTACCAGCTGGCTCCGAGCGCCGAATTGCAGCTGAAAATGGCGCGCATGATGATCCAGAGCAAACGCTATCAGGATCTGGTGGCGCTGGCCGCCAAACCGGCCGCCAATGCCAATGGTGAACAGCGTGCGGATCTCAAGTTCCTGACCGGGGTCGCCTATTTTGAGCAACAAAAGCCGAAGGAGGCCCTCAACGCCTTCACCCAGGCGGCTCAGAATGGCAACGTCAGCGGTCGGGCATCTCCGTGGATCAGCTTCCTCAAAGAGCAGAGTGGCACCGGAGAGGCAGCCGTCCAGTAATTCCAATGACAACTACCTGTAGTCCCTTTTATGGTTGCCTGGTGGCTCCATTAACCGCTCTTCGGAGCGGTTTTTTTATGGTGGCGGCCAGCACCGGCGGGTGGCCGATGCGCGGTTTTATCCCTCTTCATGCCAATACAGAGCCTCCCTCGACATTGGCCTATCTCCCCGGATGCGACAAACGTTTTAGCTAGGGCTGCAACCGTGACACAAGGTGGCGCAGCGCTGTGGCTGACGGGAGCTCGGGTGGCTCGCTGCCAGGCGGGCCGTGCCATTCATCTTTCTCTTTGCTGCGACTTGCCTGTGTGGCTTTTGCCCTGTTGATAAGCGTCACATCGAAAACGGCTACTTTTAACAAGAAAAGCAACATATGGAAGTTGAAATTTTGGCCGACTCAGGAAAGAATGCGCGCTCGGTTATTGGCGTCGTGGGGCAGGTTAACCCGCCACCGGCAGACCGAGGATGAGACGGCCCCCGGCCCATTTGGTATAGGAAACCACACAGGAATTTTATGAATCCCCTTCGCACTGCCGCTTCGGCCCTTTTATGCACATTTGCGCTGGTCAGCCAGCAGGCTGCCGCCGTCGAGTACCGTCTGCCTGCGGCCAACAGCCGCCTGATCGGTGAAAATCAGGAATACGTGGTGCCTGCGGACAACCGTCCGCTGGAGCAGATCGCTGCTGACTTCCAGCTGGGTCTGACTAACATCATGGAAGCCAACCCGGGCGTTGATCCCTATCTGCCGAAAGCGGGTAGCACCCTGATCATCCCCCACCAGCTGATCCTGCCCAACGCGCCCCGCGAAGGGATCGTCATCAACGTTGCCGAGATGCGTCTCTACTACTACCCGAAAGGGAAGAATGTGGTGGAAGTACTGCCCATCGGCATCGGTCAGCTGGGGGTAAACACCCCGGAGAACTGGATCACCAAGGTAGAGCGCAAACGCGCCAACCCGACCTGGACCCCGACCGAGAACATCCGTCGTCGCTATGCCGCCCAGGGCAAGACCCTGCCGGCAGTATGGCCAGCCGGTCCGGATAACCCCATGGGTCTGCACGCCCTCTATATCGGCAACCTCTATGCCATCCACGGCACCAATGCCACCTTCGGCATCGGTCTGCGGGTGAGCAGTGGCTGCGTGCGTCTGCGCGCTGACGACATCAAGTATCTGTTCGACAACGTGCCGGTCGGCACCCGCGTCCAGTTCGTCAACCAGCCGGTCAAGACCACGGTCGAGCCGGATGGCGGTCGCTACATGGAAGTACACGAGCCGCTGTCGCGCACCGAGGAGGAGTTCAACTCCACCGCCTCCGTGCCGCTCCCGATGACACCGGCTATCACCCGCTTCATCGCCCACGCCGAGTCTGACTCCAACGTGGTCAAGCAGGTGCTGGAACAGCGTACCGGTATGCCGACCCGCCTTAATCCCTGATTGAGCAAGTTGGCGGTGCCGCGCGCACTGGCTGAATAAAGAAAACGGCGACCAGATGGTCGCCGTTTTTCATGGGTGAGTCACCGCTTGCTCACTGCACGCAGACCGGGCAGAAGGCGTAGGTGCCTTGCGGATCGTTGAAGCGGGTGAGCGGGTCGATACTGCGGTTCACTTCCACCAATGCCTTGCCAAATCCAGCCGGCAGCCAGCTTTGCAACTGGGGGGCCAGCACTTGAGCACTGCTGTCAAACAGCTGGCGCAGGAACTTGTCCTTGGTGGACTCCTCCTGCTCGATGGGGGTCACCTGCCACTCTTTGAGGTTGGCCAGTTCGGCGGCTGCCTTGATGGCGTCATCCAGATTGCCGAACTCGTCCACCAGCCCCAGGGCCTTGGCATCTTCGCCGGTCCAGACTCGGCCTTCGGCCGCTTTTTCGGCCTCTTCCGGGCTCAGACCACGGCCCTTGCTGACCAGACCGATGAAGCGCTGGTAGGTATCTTCCACGCTCAGCTGTATGGCCTGACCGACGTGATCCGGCAGGGCGCGGGTCGGGCCGACGCCGACGTAATCTGTGGTGCCGACCCCGTCGGTATGCACGCCGAACTGGGCCAACGCCTTGTCGATGGTGGCGAACATGCCGAATACCCCGATGGAGCCGGTGAGGGTGGTCGGGGAAGCGAAGATTTTGTCCGCATCGGCGGAGATCCAGTAGCCCCCGGAGGCGGCATAGCTGCCCATGGAGACCACTACCGGTTTGCCTGCCTGTTTCAGGGCCAGCAGCTCGGCGCGGATCTGCTCGGCTGCGAAGGCGCTGCCGCCGGGGCTGTCGACCCGCAGGACCACGGCTTTGACCTTGTCATCGCGGCGGGCATCGGCCAGCAGGTCGGAGAGGCTATCACCGCCTATGGTACCGGCAGGCTGGACGCCATCCATGATGGCGCCGCTTGCGACCACCAGACCCACCTCATCCTTGCCGCTCTGGGGATATTGTTCCGGAATGGCAGCCAGATACTCTTTCAGGCCGACCCCTTTCCAGCCGTGGTCGTCCGCTTCACCCACCTCTTTAATGACCGCCTGGGTCATCTCGTCGCGGGTGGCCAGCTGATCCACCAGCCCGTTGTCGAGGGCGTAGTTGGCGGCATTGCCACCGGCTTTGCGCAGCAGCTCGAGGAAGCGCTCCTTGCCCGGCGCGACCGCATCGGGTTCGATCTCCCGCAGCTCGGCTACGTCAGCCACATAGGATTGCCACAGCTGATCCAGCCAGCGCTGGTTCGCTTCTTTGCTCTCGGGAGACATCTCGTCGCGGGTATAGGGCTCGACGAAGGATTTGTAGGTGCCGACCTTGAATACATGCGGGGTGATGTTGAGCTTCTCCAGCGCCGACTTGAAGTAGGTCTGGTAGACCCCAAGCCCCTCGATCACCACGGCGCCACTCTGGTTGAGCAGCACGTGATCGGCGTGGGCCGCCAGCAGGTATTGCCCCTGAGTGTAGAAGTCGGCCATGGCGATCACCGGTTTGCCGCTCTCCCGGAAGGAGTCGATGGCACTCGCCACCTCCTGCAGTTTGGTGAAGTTGGCTCCCTGCAGCCCTTGCGGCTTGATCACCAGCGCCTTGATGCGCTCGTCATCCTTGGCACTCTTGATGGCCCATAGCAGGTCGGAGAGGACGATCTCGCTCGGCTGCTCATCGCTGCTGTCCATCTGACGCAGCAGTTGTACGGTGGGATCTGTCTGGGAGCGTTGCTCCACCAGCACGCCGTTGAGATTGAGAGTCAGCGCGCCTTCGATAGGCGCCTTGGGAGCCTCTTTCTGGCTGACGCTGAAGACGATGACCAGCACTACGATGAGAAACAGCAGATTGACCAGCATCAGCCGGGTGAAATTGAGCAGGCGCCACAGGCTGCGGAACAACCAACCCAGACCTTTGAAAATAGACATAGTCGCGTTATCGCCCTGTTAATGGGTAGAGAAGAGCCATTATTAACCAGTTGCGGGCGAAATTGCCATTTCCGACTGGCGGATCCCGTTTATCTTCGTTCAGGGCACGGCTGTTCGCTGAAAAATTGTCCAAACATTTGTTTGAAAAAGAATTTTCGATTCTTTACTCTAGCTTCAGTTTGATAACAAAAAATTAACTGGAGGCATCGTGAGCCGCTATCCGACCCTGCTGACCCCGCTCGACCTTGGCTTTACCCAGCTGCGCAACCGGGTGTTGAGCGTTGTTCCATGCACCCTGGCCTTAAAGAGGAAGGCATCATGAGTCGCTATCCCCATCTGCTGACGCCCCTTGACCTCGGTTTTACCCAGCTGCGCAACCGTGTGTTGATGGGCTCCATGCATACCGGCCTCGAAGAGGAGAAGGGCGGTTTTGACAAGCTGGCCGCCTTTTATGCCGAGCGCGCCCGTGGTGGTGTTGGCCTTATCGTCACCGGCGGCATTGCCCCCAACCTGCGCGGTCGGCTAGTGCCTCACGGCTCGCAGCTGAGCTTCCCCTGGCAGGTGAGCAAGCACAAGAAGGTGACCAGCGCCGTGCATCAGGAGGGGGGCAAGATTGCGCTGCAGATCCTCCATGCCGGTCGTTATGCCTATCATCCGTTCAGTCTGGCGCCGAGCGCCCTCAAGGCCCCCATCTCCCCGTTCAAGCCACGCGCCATGAGCGAGCGGCAGATCCGCGGCACTATTCGCGACTTCGCGGCTACAGCAGCGTTGGCCAAGGCGGCCGGTTATGACGGCGTCGAGGTGATGGGCTCGGAAGGTTATCTCATCAACCAGTTCATCTGCGAGCGCACCAACAAGCGCACCGATGGCTGGGGTGGCAGCAGCGAAAACCGGATGCGCTTCCCGGTGGAGATTGTCCGCGCCATCCGCGAGCGGGTCGGCACCAACTTCATCATTATCTTCCGCCTCTCCATGTTGGATCTGGTGGAGCAGGGCTCGACCCTGGAAGAGGTGATTGCGCTCGGCAAAGCGCTGGAAGCGGTGGGGGTGACCCTGATCAACACCGGCATCGGTTGGCACGAAGCGCGCATTCCCACCATTGCCACCAGCGTGCCGCGCGGCGCCTTCAGCTGGGTGACCGCCGAGCTGAAAAAGCATCTCAAGGTGCCGCTTATCACTACCAACCGGATTAACACCCCAGAGGTGGCAGAGCGGATTCTGGCGGGGGGCGAGGCGGATATGGTCTCCATGGCGCGCCCTTTCCTGGCTGATCCCGAATTTGTCATCAAGGCGGCCGAGAACCGGGCGGATGAGATCAATACCTGCATCGCCTGCAACCAGGCCTGCCTTGACCATGTGTTCAAGCAGAAGCGGGCCTCCTGTCTGGTCAATCCCCGCGCCTGTTTCGAGACCGAATTGACGTTTGGCCGCGTGCCCCAGCCCAAGAAGCTGGCGGTGGTGGGGGCGGGCCCGGCCGGGCTGGCGTTTGCCTGCTACGCTGCCGAGCGCGGTCATCAGGTGAGCCTGTTCGATCAGGCCAGCGAAATCGGCGGCCAGTTCAACTTCGCCAAGCAGATCCCCGGCAAGGAGGAGTTTCACGAAACCCTGCGCTATTTCGCCAAACGGCTAGAGAAGTGCGGCGTCGAGCTCTATCTCGGCCAGCGCCAGAGTGCCGAGAGCCTGCTCGGCGGCGGTTTTGACGAGGTGATCCTCGCTACCGGTATTCGTCCGCGCACCCCCAATATTCCAGGCATCGAACATCCCAAGGTGATGAGTTATCTCGACGTATTGCGGGATCACAAACCGGTCGGCCAGAAGGTGGCGGTGATCGGTGCAGGCGGCATCGGCTTCGATGTGGCCGAATTCCTTGTGGAGAAAAGGGTAGAGAAGAAGGTGGAGACGGATGCCGATGGGCACCGTGATCACTGGCTCAAGGAGTGGGGCATCGACAAACAGCTTGGCGAGCGCGGTGGCCTCACGGCTCCTGAAATCGACGCCCCCGAGCGCCAGATCTGGCTGCTCCAGCGCAAGGAGAGCAAGGTGGGTGACGGACTTGGCAAGACCACCGGCTGGATCCACCGTACCGTGCTCAAGAACCGCAAGGTGCAGATGCTCTCCGGGGTGCAATATCTGGGGATCGATGACGAGGGCTTGCACATTCAGGTGGGCGAGAGCAAGCAGTGTCTGCCGGTGGATCAGGTGATAGTCTGCGCCGGGCAGGAGCCCCTCAAGGAGCTGCAGGCGGGTTTGCAGGCAGCAGGCAAGCCGGTGCATATCATCGGTGGTGCCGACGTGGCAGCCGAGCTGGATGCCAAGCGCGCCATCCGGCAAGGGGCCGAGCTGGCTGCGATCATCTAGCCAGCTGTGCCATCCTGCCCTTTATCGTGCGATAAACCCCTGAGCCTCAGGGGTTTTCTTCATTCGGTGCTGTGCTAAGGTAGCGCCATCATTGCCCCAGAGAAGGAATTGCCCATGGATGCCCTCACCCTGTTGCTCAATCGCCACTCCTGTGGCCGTCTCGCCGATCCCGCCCCGAGCGGTGAGGTGCTCGACAATATCCTCAAGGCGGGCCTGCGTGCGCCGGATCACGGCACCCTGACCCCCTGGCAGTTCATTCTGTTTGAAGGGGAGGGGCGTGAGCGGCTGGGCAAGCTGCTGGCCGAGGCGGCCCGTGCCCGTGGCGAAGATGAAGAGAGCATCAAGAAGTGCAGCGAAGCGCCACTGCGGGCGCCCTTGGTCGTCGCCGTGGCAACCCGTTATCAGGATCACCCCAAGGTGCCGAAACTGGAGCAGGAGCTCTCTGCAGGTTGTGCCCTGATGGCGATGCAGATGGCGGCGCAGGCACAGGGCTTCAACGGTATCTGGCGCTCCGGCTGGTTTATCTTCGATGAGCAGATCAACAAGGGATTGGGACTGGCGGCAGAGGATCAGCTGGTGGGTTTCCTCTACCTCGGCACCCCCATGCTGGAAGCACGCAAACTGCGCGAGCTGCCGCTCGATGAGTTTGTCCGCCGTTTCTGACACCTCGGCAACGTTGCGGTTGAGAGAAGCAAAGCCTCGAGAAGTCGGGGCTTTTCTGTTTAACCGTGAATAGTAACCAGAGAAATTGGGGAAAATAAATGGCTCAAAGAGGCTTCGCGCGCCATAGCAGGTAATTATTTAAATAGTGCGATGTACCTCGCAATCCTGTGGTATTTCACTATGTAAAACGTTTGCGTATTCGCTAATATCTCCCTGCCAGTTTAGAAGGGCACTCCTTCTAATTTTTCTGCGATGAGAGTCGCAATTCCGTAGCACCTTTTAACAGCCCAACGTCTTCGTGACATTGGGCTTTATTTTTTTATGGGGTGTCGGGGCTGTTGTGAGTTGATGGCGGTATCGGCATACAACGCGGTTGGCTGCCTTATGCTCTGTTTTTGGCTGGCAGGATCCGGGCCGGGTTGCCGACTACCCGAGCACCGGCCGGTACATCTCTGGTGACTACGGCGCCCGCGCCGACGATCGCCTCCCGCCCTATGGTGACGCCGGGCAGCAAGATGGCGCCTCCACCAATCCAGACCTTGTCTTCAATGGTGACCGGCAGCGCTGTCTCTGTTCCCTGAATTCGTTTGTCGGCCTCCAGCGCATGGGCTGCGGTATAGATCTGCACGTTTGGCCCAATCATCACATGGGCGCCGATGCGAATGGGGGCGTTGTCCAGCAGGGTAGCCCCCATATTGATGTAGCTGCGCTCGCCAAGGTGGATGTGGCAGCCATAGGTGCAGTAGAGGGGCGGGCAGATAAAGGCATTCTCTGCCAGTTCGCCAATCAGCTCCGCCAGTAGTGCCCGCTGCTCTGTCTCCTCTTCCGCCTGATTGAAACGGCGATAGCGCCGTGCCGCCTCCCGGCGCAACTGGGCCAGCTCGGGTGCCATGCAGTTGTACGGTTGGCTGCTAATCATCTTCTGGTATTCGCTCATGGCAGGGCCTCAATGATGTGGAAGAACGATGTTAATCCCTTATTGGCCAGAGAAGCGTGAACCGTCCCCCAGAGTAGGAAAGGGGGGAGAAACAACAAGAGCACCCGTGGGTGCTCTTGTTTAATAAAGATGCTGACTTGCCGCCTTGAGAGTGGGAGCTATGTTTAGCCGTGCTTGCGGCCGGAGAGGCGGCACCACTCCTCCTTGACTGCGGTCGGGTCCATCTCGAACCACTGGCCGTAGATAGTTTCCAGTTCCGGGGCCTGGCTCTCCAGCACGCCGGAGAGGGCCATCAGGCTGCCCGGCTTGCCGTGGCCGGCGATCAGCGGAGCCAGTTCGCGCAGCGGGCCTGCCAGGATATTGGCGACCACCACGTCCGCTTCGACATCTTGCGGCTGGTCGGCCGGCAGGTAGAGCTCAATCTGGTCGGCGACGCCGTTGCGCGCGGCGTTGTCGCGGCTGGCCTGAATGGCCTGCGGGTCGATGTCGATGCCGATGACGCGGGCAGCACCCAGTTTCAGGGCGGCGATGCCGAGAATGCCGGAGCCACAGCCAAAGTCGACCACGGTTTTACCGGCCAGATCCAGCCCGTCCAGCCACTGCAGGCAAAGGGCGGTGGTGGGGTGGGTACCGGTACCGAAGGCCAGACCCGGATCCAGCATGACGTTGACTGCATCGGGGTTCGGCACATCGCGCCAGCTCGGGCAGATCCAGAGGCGCTCGCCAAACTGCATGGGGTGGAAGTGATCCATCCACTCGCGCACCCAGTCCTTGTCTTCCAGCTGCTCGACCTTGTAGCCGACATTTTCGCCGAAGATCTGCTGGAAGAAGGCGATAGTGGGGGCCGGATCGGTTTCGGCATCGAACAGCCCCATCACTTCGGTCTCGCCCCAGAGCGGGGTTTCACCGGGCATGGGTTCATAGACGGGCACATCCTTGGCATCCATAAAGGTCACCGCCTGGGCTCCACGCCCCAGCAGCATGTTGCTCACCTTGTCTGCGGTCTTGGCAGTGGCGTTGATTCGAATTTGTATCCAGGGCATGGCGTCGACTCTTCATAAATGTGAAACCGCGAGATTCTACCATCATGGGGCAGTGCTGTCGTGGTTTGCCCATGACGTGGAGGGATTAGGGGGCTTTTGCCGGATTGGCACGGTTCCTGTATTGCTCTATGCAGGCGAAGACGACCGGTTTTCGCTGAACGCTTTGCTCAAGTTCCGTCATCTTTCACTGCCACCCTCGGGTGGCATTTTTTTATCTGCACTTGTTTGCCTAGTAAACAGTCTGCCAGATAAAAAAAGAGCAAGGTCGGCTCCTTGCTCAAGGACGGGCTGACGCCGTTTTGGCGCATTCATGCTGCTGTTGGCACGCCAGATGCAAAGACTAATATGTCCTGCATAAGGATATGTGTGTGATTGTTACCCCAATGTTCAGGTATTCAGGCCATTTCTCGCGAAATGGCCTCTTTTTTGGCTGATTGTCGGACGTTGGTCTGCCACAGGCTGTCATGAGTGCCGCTGATTGTGCCCGTTTGGGGCATCTCCTTGGTGAACTTATCCCATCATGGTGCGTTGGAGGGCTTAGTTGGCAAAGCCGCTCATGTCGATCACCAGCTTGCCTACCATGCGGCCTGCTTCCACCTCGGCATGGGCCTGAGCCAGCGTGACCGGGGTCAGTGACGGGATGGTTCTGGTCAGGGTGGTCTGCAATACCCCTTCATCGACCAGTGCCGCCACCCGGCCGAGCAAGCGGTGCTGTTCGATCATGTCCGGGGTCTGGAACAGGGAGCGGGTGAACATGAACTCCTGGCTGAAGGTGACGCTCTTGCTCTTGAGCAGGGAGAGATCCCACGGCTCGCTCGATTCAGCGATGGTGCAGATATGGCCAAATGGGCGGATCAGCCCTGCCATGGTAGCCCAGTGCTCGGCGGTGGCGTTGGTGCAGAAGATGGCATCGACCTGAGTGATGCCAAGGGCGGTCAGCTCCTCCTGCAACTTGTGGTGGTTTACGACCTGATGGGCGCCCATCTCGAGGCACCACTCACGGCTCTCGGGGCGGGAGGCAGTAGCAATCACCTCCATGCCGGTGAGCTGGCGGGCCAGCTGGATGGCGATGGAGCCTACGCCACCGGCGCCGCCGATGATCAGCAGTTTGCCACGGCTCTCGCGGGTGAGGGCAAAGCGCTCGAACAGGGTCTCCCAGGCGGTGATGGCGGTGAGCGGCAAGGCGGCGGCCTCCACATCGCTCAAGCTGGTGGGGGCGATCGCGGCGATGCGCTCATCCACCAGTTGCAGGGCGCTGTTGCTGCCCGGGCGGCTGATGTCGCCGGCATACCAGACTCGGTCGCCCGCCTTGAACAGGGTGACTTCGCTGCCGGTGGCGATCACTTCCCCCACCGCATCCCAGCCCAGCACCCGGGGCGAGCTTTCAATTTTGGCCTTGGGGGAGCGCACCTTGGTATCCACCGGATTGACGGAGGTGGCAGTAACCCGGACCAGCAGATCCCGCGGACCCGGAACCGGATCGGGCAGGTTGGCTGCGATAAAGCAGTCGGGGTGGTCGCTTGGCAGATAGTGAGTCAGGGCAATGGCTTTCATGGTATTTCCTTTCAAATCGCTGTGTTCGGGATTGCCACTCACTCTAGTCTGGTTGATTATCAAGATTAAGATGGGTAATCGGTAAAGACTGTTTGAATATATGAACAATGTCGATCTGGAGTTGATGGGGCTGTTTGCCACCGTGGTGGAGCAGGGAAGCTTTACCCGAGCCGCCGAGCTGCTCGGTATGCCCAAGTCGTCGGTGAGCCAGAAGATCTCGCGGCTCGAATCCCAGCTCGGGGTGCGGCTGTTGCAGCGTACCACTCGCAGGTTGAGCCTGACCCCGCAGGGGGAGCTCTATGTGGAGCACTGTCAGGGGCTGCTGGCACTGGCCCGCAGTGCCAATCTGGCGATGGCACGGCTGCGCTCGGCCCCGGCGGGGCGGGTGCGGATCACTGCCCCCGAGGCGACCGGCACCCTGCTGCTTGGCCGGATCCTGGCCGAGTTTCGTGCGCTTTACCCCGAGGTGGTACTGGAGCTGACCCTGAGCGATGAGCAGCTTGATCTGGTGGGCGAGGGTTACGATCTGGCGCTGCGGGCGGCGCCGCTGAAAGACTCCAGCCTGATCTGCCGGCGTATCGGTCAGGTGCCGCGCCATCTGGTTGCGGCCCCAGCCTATCTGGCGGCCCACGGCATGCCGCAACAGTTGAGCGAGCTGGGCCGCTATGCCTGTCTGGTGCACTCGGCCATGCCGGTGTGGCCATTGCTGGAGGGGGGCTGGCGGCCGCAGGGGGCCTGTGTCAGCAACAGCTTGCTGGCGCTGCGGGAGATGGCGCTTCATGACGGGGGGATTGCCCTGTTGCCCCACCATGTCTGTGAAGGGGATTTGGCGGCGGGGCGGCTGCAGAAGGTGTTGCCGGATCAGCCCATTCCGGCCAACCCGTTTTACCTTATCTATCCGAGTCGGGAGCATCTGGCTCCCGCCCTGCGCACCCTGATGGATTTCGTGGCCGAGCGGTTGCCGTTCGCCTGAGTTACCAGCTGCTCTGGCTGGCCGACTCCTGATTGGGTTTGAGGCCGAGGGGGACCGACTGGCGCTCCGCCAGCATGCGGATCTGCCCTTCAATCAGGCTGGCGCTGGGGCCCAGCACCAGCACCAGCTGGTGGTCGTTGAGCTGGATCCAGGAGAGGCAGCCCAGACCCAGCAGGCGGGATTCATCCACCAGTGAAATATCGCGCACCCGCAGGCTGAGGCGGGTGATACAGACACTCATCGCCACCAGATTGTCCATCCCGCCCAGCACCTTGAGGTACTGGATCGCCAGCATCTGCGGGTCTGAGGGGGCAACGCTGGCAAGGCGCGGATGCTCCACCGCGATGGGCTTGCTCGGCATGCTGAGGGGGGCGCGCTCCAGCAGTTGGTAAAAGAGCAGGGTGTAGGCGACGAAAAACAGGATACCGACCGGAATGAGCCAGAAGCTGTGCTCCCCAGCCTGATAGCTCAGCACCAGATCCAGCAGACCGGCGGAGAAGTAACTGCCCACCTTGATCCCCAGCCCGCTACAGACAGCGAGCGATAGCCCGGTCAGCAGGGCGTGGGCGAGAAACAGCCAGGGGGCGGTAAAGGCGAACAGAAATTCGATAGGCTCTGTGATACCCACCAGTGCCGAGGTGAGCGCCAGGGTGAGTAGCAGCCCGCCCTGTGGCAGCCGCTGCATCCGCTGGCGGTGCAGCCAGATGGCAAAACAGGCGCCCGGTAGTCCGAACATGATGATGGGGTAGAGACCGGCCACATACCCTTCATGAAGGGGTTGGGCGGTGGCCAGCGCCTGCAGGTTGCTCTCGCCAAGGCCGATGACGCTGCCCAATACCTGATGCAGCCCGAGCGGGATCAGCAGCCGGTTGAGGGTGCCGTAGCAGAAGGCGCCAAATGGCGTGGTGAGCAGCTCGGAGGTGAGCAGGGTCAGCCCGCGCTCCAGTGGCGGCCACAGCAGCGAGAGGGGGATGGCGATCAGCAGGCAGGCCAAGGCCGACACCAGCAGGCTGGGAAACTCCCCCCTGGCGATCTGCAGCCAGCGGGGCAGGGTTTGCTGGTGAACCCAGGGATAGATAATGGCGGTGGTGAGTCCCGCCAGCAGGCCGCAGATCATGTCTGCGTGCAGGTTGGGGGCCAGAGTATTGAAAGCTGTGCTGAGCAGCAGGAAGTTGACCGCACCCGCCAGCGTCTGTCCGCCCAGCTCCTGCCGACTCAGGCCAAAGGCGATCGCCACCGCATAGATAAGCGGCATCTGGCTGAAGATCGCCTGACCGGTGAGGGAGAGCACCGCCAAATCGAGCACGTCGGGTTGGCCAAGCCGGTAGATCAGCGCCGCCATCGGCAGGATGGAGACGGGCAGCAGCAGGGCATAACCGAGCCGCTGCAGGGCTTGAGTAACGACTTGTCGAGTGGCTTTAACGGGCATACAGCGGCTACGTTCTGTGACTTGGCGCACAGTTTAACCGGAAAACACCTATTTGGGGATAGTTTTGGAACCCCTAATTTATATTTTTATTATTTCTGCCCGAAAAGCTCGCGCACTTCCCGCGAGGGCGGTGCCGTCAGCAGGCTCACCGTGATAAAGACCACCAGCGCCAGTGTAAGGCTTGGCACGATGGCGTGCAGGCCAGCCAGCTTGATCCCCCACTGACTCAGTACCCCATAGCTGACGATGCCGCTGACCATGCTGGCCAGTGCGCCCGGGCCGTTGGCCCGCGACCAGTAGAGGCCGAGCACCAGTGGCCAGAGGAACACCGCCTGCAGACCGCCAAAGGCGAGCAGGTTGAGCCAGATGATCATCTCAGGCGGTTGCAGCGCCGCCAGCAGCACCAGGGTGCCCAAGATCAGGGTACAGAGCAGAGAGAGACGCGGAATGCGCACCTCCAGCTTCTCCTGCTTTGGATTGAGATAGTTGAGGTAGAGATCTTTCACCAGAGTGGCGGAAGCCTGGATCAGCTGGGAGTCGATGGTGGACATGATGGCCGCCATCGGCGCCGCCAGAAAGACCCCGGCCAGCCAGGGGGGCAGCACTTCCATCATCAGGGAGGGCATGATCTTGTCCGGGCTGTCCATGCCGGGCAGGATGGCGCGGCCAAGGGCGCCCGCCAGATGCATGCCAAACATCAGCAGGGCGCTGACCACAGTACCGATCAGAATGCCGCGATGGAGCGCCTTGCTGTCGCGATAGCCAAAGCAGCGCAGCGCCGAGTGGGGCAGCCCCACCACCCCGACACAGACCAAGATCCAGAAGCTCAGCATAAAGGGCTGGGTCAGCATGTCGCCGGCCCCCTGCGGGCTCACCAGCTTGGGGTCGATCTCCCTGAGCTGGTGGATGAGGTTCGGCAGGCCGTCACCGGCAATCAAAATCCCCGCCAGCAAGGCGCCGGTGCCGATCAGCATGATGATCCCCTGCAGGGCATCAGTCATCACCACCGCGCGAAAGCCGCCGATGATGGTGTAGAGCAGCACGCAGCTGGCAAACAGCATCAACCCCTGCTGGTAGGAGAGGCCGGTAGCGGTCTCCAGCAGGCGGGCGCCGCCGATGAATTGCACCACCATGGTCGCGATAAAGGCGAGGATGATAGTAATGGAGCCGAGGATCACCACCGCCTTGCTCTGGTAGCGGGCCCACAGCATGTCGTTGATGGTCACCGCATTGACCCGGCGGGCGATGATGGCGAACTTCTTGCCAAGCACTCCCAGAGTGAGCCAGACGGTGGGCAGCTGGATCATCGCCAGCAACACCCAGCCCAGACCGATCTTGTAGGCCGCGCCCGGCCCACCGATAAAGGAGGAGGCCGAGGTGTAGGTGGCCACTAGCGTCATCGCCAGCACCAGCCCGCCCATGCTGCGGTTGCCGATGAAGTACTCCTGCACGAAGTTGCCTTCTGCGCGATGGCGGCTGGCCCAGAAACCCACCCCCAGCACCAGCACCAGATAGATGACGAGCGGCAGCATCAACTCAAGATTCATGGGATGACTCCTTGCCGGAAGGGGAGTGGGTATCGAGGGGGATCTCCACAAACAGCCGGTTCACCATCAGGGCGCAGAGCAGAATGAACAGCAGCGGCATCACCATGCAACTGAGCAGGAACCATAGCGGCAGCCCCCACAACTCCAGCTGGAGCGGGATAAAATAGGCGGTGCCATACCAGGCAAAGAAGTAGAACAGGGTCAGCAGCAGGCAGAAAGCTGCTTCCCGGCGGGCGAGAGCAAAACGGTTCACCTTGGCCTCCGACAAATTTGAGGGGCGCAAGGATAACAAAAAAGGGCCATGTCGCCATGGCCCTTTTTCAGCAGAGGCTCCTTGCGGAGCAGACTTCCACCGGAAGTCCGGTCACTATCAGCGATCCTTACAGACCCAACTTCTTGTGCAGATAGTGGGCGTTGGTACTGCCACCGTGCAATGTCATCGGGTCTCTATCAGCGATCCTTACAGACCTAACTTCTTGTGCAGGTAGTGGATATTGGTGCCACCGTGCTGGAAGTTTTCGTCTTTCATGATCTCTTTTTGCAGCGGTACGTTGGTCTTGATCCCTTCCACCACCAGCTCGTCCAGCGCATGACGCATGCGGGCGATAGCAATGTCACGATTCTCGCCGTAGCAGATCAGCTTGCCGATCATCGAATCGTAGTGGGGCGGTACCTTGTAACCGGCATAGATGTGGGAGTCCCAACGCACGCCCAGTCCACCCGGCGCGTGGAAGCGCTGCACCAGACCCGGAGAGGGCATGAAGGTGGCCGGATCTTCGGCGTTGATCCGGCACTCGATGGCATGGCCACGGATGCGGATATCCTGCTGGGTGATCGACAGGGGCTGACCGGCGGCGATGCGCAGCTGCTCCTTGATCAGATCGATACCGGTGACCATCTCGGTGACCGGGTGCTCAACCTGGATACGGGTGTTCATTTCAATGAAATAGAACTCGCCGTTCTCGTACAGGAACTCGAAAGTACCCGCACCGCGGTAGCCGATCTCGATACAGGCGCGCACACAGCGCTCGCCGATGAACTTGCGCATTTCGGCGGTGATGCCGGGCGCCGGCGCCTCTTCCACCACTTTCTGGTGGCGACGCTGCATGGAGCAGTCACGCTCGCCCAGATAGAGGGCGTTGCCCTGGCCGTCTGCCAACACCTGAATTTCGATGTGGCGCGGGTTTTCCAGGTACTTCTCCATGTAAACCATGTCGTTCTTGAAGAACTGGCCTGCTTCGGATTTGGTTAGGGCAATGGCGGAGGCTAGCTCGGCCTCGCTGCGTACCACGCGCATGCCACGACCACCGCCGCCACCGGCAGCCTTGATGATCACCGGATAGCCGATGCGCTTGGCAATAGCGGCATTGCGCTTGGTGTCGTTGTCCACCGGACCGTCAGAGCCCGGTACACACGGTACGCCTGCCTTCTTCATCGCTTCGATGGCGGAGACTTTGTCACCCATCAGGCGGATGGTCTCGGCGCGCGGGCCGATGAAGATGAAGCCGGATTTTTCGACCACTTCGGCAAAATCGGCGTTCTCGGAGAGGAAGCCGTAACCCGGGTGGATGGCCACGGCACCGGTCACCTCGGCGGCGGCGATGATAGCCGGAACGTTGAGGTAGGAGTCGGTACTGGCTGGTTTGCCGATACAGATGGATTCGTCGGCCAGCAGCACATGTTTGAGCTCCCGGTCGGCGGTGGAGTGAACGGCCACTGTCTTGATCCCGAGCTCTTTGCAGGCGCGCAGGATCCGCAGGGCAATTTCACCGCGGTTGGCGATGACTACTTTGTCCAACATGGGTGGCGATTTCCCTTATTCGATGATGAACAGCGGCTCGTCAAATTCGACGGCCTGACCATTTTCAACCAGGATCGCTTTGATCACACCGGCCTTGTCAGACTCGATTTGGTTCATCATTTTCATGGCTTCGACGATGCACAGGGTATCGCCGACATTGACTTGCTGACCCACTTCCACGAACGGCTTGGCTTCCGGGCTGGAGGAGCGGTAGAAGGAGCCAACCATGGGAGAGCGCATCAGGTGACCGCTCGGTGCGGCATCTGCGGCCGGCGCAGCGGAAACCGGGGCGGCGGCTGGAGCGGCAACCGGAGCGGCTGCTTGCTGCATGATCATCTGCGGTGCGGCAGTGACCTGGCCTGCGAAGTTGCGGCTGATGCGAACGGACTCTTCACCTTCGGAGATCTCCAGTTCGGCGATGCCGGACTCTTCAACCAGTTCAATCAGCTTCTTGATTTTGCGGATATCCATTAGCATTCTCTTTCTTCTTTATCTGATCAGTGATTATCAAGCCGCGTGCAGATGGCGCACGGCCGCGGTTAAAGCGAATTGATAGCCATCGGCCCCCAGACCACAAATGACCCCTTTGGCGACATCAGACAGATAGGAGTGATGACGAAACGGCTCCCTGGCATGAACGTTTGACAGGTGAACCTCGATAAAGGGTATGGCGACACCCAGCAGCGCATCGCGGATGGCGACGCTGGTGTGGGTGAAGGCGGCCGGATTGATGATGATGAAATCCACCTGACCCATGGCCTGATGGATGCGGCTGACCAACTCATGTTCGGCGTTGGATTGCAGATGTTCCAGAGTGACACCGAGTTCGCTGGCGTTGAGCTTCAGATCGGCGACGATCTCATCGAGCGTCTTGCTGCCGTAGATACCCGGTTCCCGTTTGCCCAGCAGATTCAGGTTTGGACCGTTGAGCAGGAGAATTCGGCGATGTTGCGACATATTGAGTGCATCCTCGATGATCATGCTGCTATCTGTCAGCTATCTTGTGGACTACCTGAAATCTAGCCATTTTCTGCGCAAATCGGTGTGCCCTGGCACACAGATTTCGCAATTATATTGATTTCGTGAAAATTAGCAGCATTTTACTGGTCTAATCTCTACATCTGGCTATTTATTGAGCGCCACCTCCCTGTGCACCCAGTTTCAGCCGCTCAGGCCGTTTGTACCGCTGTAGAAACAGCAAAGCCGGCACAGGGCCGGCTTTGTCGAGCAACAAACGAAGCGGGATCAGGCTGCTTCCGACTTCTCGCGGATGAGTTTGTCTACTACGCCCGGATCCGCCAAGGTGGAGATATCCCCCAGGCTGTCGGTCTCGCCGGTGGCGATCTTGCGCAGAATTCGCCGCATGATCTTGCCGGAACGGGTCTTCGGCAGCCCCTCCGCCCAGTGAATGACATCTGGCGTGGCGATGGCACCGATCTCCTTGCGCACCCACTCCTTCACCTCTTTGTGCAGCTCACGGCTCGGCTCTTCCCCGGCGATCAGGGTGACATAGGCATAGATGCCCTGACCCTTGATCTCGTGAGGAACCCCCACCACCGCGGCTTCGGCGATCTTGGGATGGGCCACCAGCGCCGATTCAATTTCGGCGGTACCCATGCGGTGGCCGGAGACGTTCAGTACATCATCCACCCGTCCGGTGATCCAGTAGTAGCCATCGGCATCGCGACGGGCACCGTCGCCAGTGAAGTAGCGGCCGGGGAAGGTGGAGAAGTAGGTCTGCTCGAACCGCTCGTGATCGCCGAATACGGTGCGCATCTGACCCGGCCAGGAGTCGGTGATCACCAGATTGCCCTCGGTGGCCCCCTCCAGCGGTTCGCCCATGTTGTCGACCAGCGCAGGTTGCACCCCGAAGAAGGGTTTGGTGGCTGAGCCCGGTTTCAGGTCGGTGACGCCGGGCAGCGGCGTAATCAGGATGCCGCCGGTTTCGGTCTGCCACCAGGTATCGACAATGGGGCAGCGCTCATCGCCAATGGTGCGGTAGTACCACTCCCAGGCTTCCGGGTTGATCGGTTCACCCACCGAGCCCATGATGCGCAGGCTCTGGCGCGAGGTGCCGGTGACAGCTTCGTTGCCCTTGGCCATCAGGGCGCGGATGGCAGTGGGGGCGGTATAGAGGATGGTGACCTGGTGCTTGTCCACCACCTGACTCATGCGGTTGGTGGCCGGGTAGTTGGGCACCCCTTCGAACATGATGGTGGTGGCGCCGTTGGCGAGCGGCCCGTAGACCAGATAGGAGTGACCAGTGACCCAGCCCACATCGGCGGTACACCAGTAGATGTCCTCTTCGTGGTAGTCGAACACATATTTGAAGGTGAGGGTGGCATAGACCAGATAGCCGCCGGTGGTGTGCAGCACCCCCTTGGGTTTGCCGGTGGAGCCGGAGGTATAGAGGATAAAGAGCGGATCTTCGGCGTTCATCGCCTCGGGCGGGCAGTCGCTGCTGACGGTGGCGGTCGCTTCATGCCACCAGATGTCGCGGTGGTTGTGCCAGGCGACATTGCCGCCGGTGCGCTTGAGCACGATCACCTTGTTAACCTGGGTATCCGGGTTGGTGAGCGCTTCATCCACGTTTTTCTTGAGTGGCACCGAACGGCCACCGCGCAGTCCCTCGTCGGCGGTGATCACGATGCGCGAGCCCGAGTCGATGATGCGACCGGCCAGCGCTTCCGGCGAGAAGCCGCCAAAGACGATGCTGTGCACCGCGCCGATGCGGGTACAGGCCAGCATGGCGATGGCGGCTTCGGGCACCATGGGCATATAGAGGCAGACCACGTCGCCGCGATGAACCCCCTGAGCTTTCAAGACGTTGGCAAACTTGCACACTTCGCTGTGCAGCTCGCGGTAGGTGAGTTTGCGATCTTCGGCGGGGTTGTCCCCTTCCCAGATGATGGCGACCTTGTCACCCCGTTCGGCGAGATGGCGATCGAGGCAGTTGGCGGAGACGTTGAGCTGGCCATCTTCAAACCACTTGATGGAGACATGGCCCGGATCGTAGGAGGTGTTTTTTACCTTGGTGTAGGGCTTTATCCAGTCGAGGATTTTGCCCTGTTCACCCCAGAAGGTATCGGGATCCTCGACGGAGGCCTGGTACATGGCGGCGTAGTCGCCCTTGTCGAGCAGGGCGCTGTTGCTGATATGGGGTTTGACCGGATAGACCTTGCTCTCGCTCATCACTCACTCCTTTGAATACATACTTTTAATAATTAAGTAACAACTTATACCTTTGGCTGATGGGGGCAATTAGACTTTTGGATAGACAGCAACATTTGGTTACAGGGTAATGGGTGACACTCAGGTGGTGAGTGGGTAAAAAGGAGGACTTTGATGGATGGAGGTAGTTATGTTCTCTCTATTGCTCTGTGCATCCCTCTGGCAGTTTGATGTGCCTGTTCTGGCAGACAAGCCCCCCAAAGAGTTTGTGATTACGCATCAGGAGCCGTCACAGACAGTGCGGGATCGGGTTGCCGATGAGCTTGGCAACGCATGGCAGGCAAAAAAACCGGGGGCCAAATTTTCCCTCAGTGAGCCTGGATCCCGTTATTCGGGCGACTCCCCGCTCACACGCATGCTCAATGAGCGGGATGATGGTGGTGTTCCCACCCTGACGTTTGGCAGATAGTCATATCTATCGCCAGGGGATTTTCCCCTGCGGCACCAATGACATCATCATCCTTTGATGAACGCAGTCGACCTGACGTTGCGTACCAATAGATAATCCCTTCTTCCCCTGTTAAGGGCTTGTGGGCACAGATGTTCAGCCTGAGTTGCAAGCCCTTGCTACCGTGGTCCTTTTGACATCCCGAGAGAGCGTTATGTCGCTAACAGAGGATGTTTATCATGCGCGATCAGAGCGTTAGTGCTTGAGCTGTGCGGCTTGCTGGCAAAGAGGGCTGACGATGATTGACTCTGTTGTAATGGAATTTGGCAACATGGTTGGCATGTTGCCATTTGGTCAGGAAACCTGGAGTGCGCAGCAACAGGATATCCCCCTGATTGCAGGAAGCAGTTGCATTGTAGAGCCTAATGATGCGATGGGTTTGACTGTCTGTGCGTTTTCATTTGGCTGGACCCAAGATAGGTGGGCGCTGGTAAACGTGGAAGTTGCCTGTGGTGTGAGTGTTACCAGCTGAAGCGATAGCTCAGGGTCAGGTTCACGACGGGTTGCCAATCGCGATCCTTGATGAGCCACTGCTTGGCACCCGCTTCTGCGTCGAGTTGCCACTTTTGCCAAGCCCAACTG
The DNA here is from genome assembly GCF_049173005.1 of Aeromonas sp. 602658. NCBI lineage: Bacteria > Pseudomonadati > Pseudomonadota > Gammaproteobacteria > Aeromonadales > Aeromonadaceae > Aeromonas > Aeromonas sp. 602658. Next base: position 50,208 of record NZ_JAAKRF010000008.1, read on the forward strand.
TGCTCCAGGGTTAGCCCCCAGTCTCGCCAACCTTCATGAGCATCATAAGCGGCCATGTGTGCCTGACTGCCCCGGGTCAGCCAGAGGTTGAGGGAGAGCCCGGCCGGCAGCGGCAGGCTGTGCTCCATGTACCAGAGCTGGCCATAACGGCCAGTGAGGTCGACGAGCTGGGACAACGTCAATTGATGGTCATCATCCAGCTGCCATCCCAGGCGCCACATAGCACTGAAACGGGTACTATCAACCACTGGCATGGATCCAACTCCCAAGGCGATAAAACTCTTTTCATAGAGAGGTAGTGCCAGCCCGGCACTGCTTCCGTTAGTGAAAAGGAGCCCAACCTGGGTCTCCCGTTCATAACCCCACCAGAGTTGGCTGTGCTGGGTTGCGTTACTACTGGCCTGGTTACTATCCAGTTGCCAGCTGCTGCCCAGTAACAACTCCTTTGCTTGCAATGGTAGCGTCACCAGTATTAGCAGCGACAGCCAATACTTATTTGCCATATAGCCGCGCCCAGTCCCGATCCTGATGCATTCCCATCAGATGACAGATGATGCCGGAGCGCTGGAAAGCATAAATAAGCAGTATGCTGGCGGTGCAGAGCAACATGATAAGGCCAAAACTGTTGGGCAGTATGGTGCCCTGACGGGCGGTCCACCACAGTAGCAAGGGGCCCCACAGGTGCACGAAGATGCTCTTGTGGAAGATGAAGACGGTCAGCGAGTACATGCCGATCCAGTTGAGTGGTCGCCAGCAGAGACGGATATTGTGTTGGTGTAGCCAGAGCACGGTACCGATCACCAGAAACTCCATACCCCAGATCCCGGCTCGGCCGATCATGTCCAGCGCCAGTTCGTGTTCGTTGGCGTAGATGTCGTTGAGCTCGACCGTGCTTGTCTCGCCGAACATGAGATAGATGGCCAGCGCCACCAGCGACAGCGTCAGTACCAGACGGTTGAGGCGATCTCGCCATTGTGGGCGCTGATGCCAGCACCAGCCATAGAGAAAGCCGAAACAGCCACTGGCCATGAAGAGGTCGAGACGGGCATCCAGCTCATAGTCGGGGTGAACGTGCAGCTTCATCCAGCTGTCGATATGGCCGAGCAGATCCTGTACGCCGAGTTGATCCAGTAGCAGGCTTAGAAGGGTCAGCAGGAGCATGCCGCGGATGCCGAACCAGGCATACACCATGGAGAAGAGCGCCAGCAGGCACATCCAGAGCATGACCGGGTAGAACGAGATGGCCTCGCCGAAGTTGGGGGCGATGACCAACCCTTCGACATAGAGCATCAGTATGATGCTGGCAAACAGGGCCAGCTTGCTACCCAGCTGCGGTTTGAAGTTGGCCTGATCGCGGCGGCTCAGGTTGAATGCGGCCAAGGCCAGGTAGATCTGGCTGACCCAGGGGATTAACCAGGCTGATGCGTGTGCTGTCAGCTGATCCATGGGGAGCAGGTGTCCCGCCATTGCCTTGTGTGATACATAGAAGCTGTCCCACAAGGCATGTTCCCGATTGAAGAAATCGATGTACCAGTAGTTGAGGTAACCGGTGTAGTGCTCAAAAACGGCCATGAAGATGACAAGCCCGCGCAACAGATCGAGGCCTGTGATGCGCGCATCCTGTGGAGGCATACGATTGCTCCTGTGTAGTGTGGCGAAAGGAGCGGCACTATATCGGCTTTTGTAAAACTGAACGGGAGCTGAATGTAAGCAAATATTACGGGGTGCTGTACCGATGTGCTTGTAATCGCTGGGAAGTGCCTGACCTGGCTGTCATGATTTGCAATATTATTGGCTGTTTTTTAGCCTTTCTCTCGGCCAAATGCTTGAATACCGCGCACAAATACCAGCCAGCCGAGCAGATGGAAGGGGAGGGCGAGCAGATAGAGCAGCAGGAAGTGCGACTCGCTGCCACTGCTGTTGATGAAGTCGAGCCAGGCGGCCAGCAGCGCCAGCATGCCGGCAATCTGGAAGCGGCGGCGCAACACCACCTCGACGCCGAGATTGGCAAGGTAGAGGGTGAGCAGGATGCCGGCAAAGCCGGTGAGCTGGGCGGTGCCGTAGAGCTCGCGATCCGGGTTGAACAGCAGCGCGATCAGGGGAGTAATGCCCTGATCCAGCGGGATCAGGGCCAGCAGCCAGCATGCAATCAGAAGCAGGGCTGTCTTCATCGCGGCCTCAGTCGGCAGACGGTGCCGGTTTGACCAGAGAGAGGTAGTTGGCATCCATCTTGAGGAAGACCCCCAGCAGACGGGCACTGGCGCCGTAGAAGCCAAACCGGTCGGCGGCGCGACAGGCGCTTTCGAACTTGTCAAACCAGCCCAGCAGATGACCGTGCAGCAGTGCTTCCTGCTCGTCGAGCCAGCGTTCCCGCTCGGCTGCACTCTTGGCTTCCGCCGCACGGATGATGAGATTGCCCATCAGATCCAGCTCGATGGCCAGATGATCCGCAGGCTCTTTGTATTTGTCGCTGACATTGATACCAAGGCGATCGAGGCGGGCCTGCATCTCGGCCATCGGGGCCTGCATCAGCAGCTTGGCCTCGCCGCGGTAGAGCGATTCGTAGGGCAGGGCGCCCTGTTTGGGATCCACCAGAAACAGGCCGGCGAAGTCGGCGGCCAGTTCCAGCTGGCGATCCGGGCGCACCAGCAGGCGGGCGATAGCATCGTTGAGCTCGGCCACGGCTTCGCGCATCGGATCCAGGGTGGAGAGGCTTTTCAGGAAGCTTCGCACATCATAGGTGTCATATTCGGCGATCTGCTCATCACTGAGTTCGGCGGCGAACAGGGTGGAGAACCACCAGTAGAGTTCGGCCCGGCGTTCGCTGGTAGCCATAAATTCCTGCATTTTTCCTCCGTGGATGGCAATCGGGAGCCTTGATGGCTCCCGATTCTAACGACTTTAAAAATAAAGGAAACTCAAGGGGGCGTTTTCGTCCCTCCGTGGTCAGAGTGCCGGGAACATGGGGTCGATGCCCTTGGCCGATTCAGGCGCGCCGAAGGCGGTGACGGCGGGCGCCTGTCCGCGGAACTTCTCGATCTCCACCAGCGCGGTATGGGCCGTGGTAGCCTGCGCCAGGCTGGAGGAGCCGATGTCGGCGGTCAGCACGTTGGGATCGCCGTAGGTACAGAGCGTCCCTACCTTGCCGCCCTCTTGCGGGCCATACCAAGCCCCTTCCTGAATGCGCACCACCCCAGGGGCGTAGTCATCGCTCACCACCAGCCCGGCCAATACCTGACCGCGACCGTTGAACACCCGCACCAGATCGCCGTCCTTGAGGCCACGGGATTTGGCATCCTGCGGATTCATGTAGACAGGTTCGCGACCCTGCACCGTGTAGGTGGCGCGGTAGTTGTCGGAGGAGCAGAGCTGGCTGTGCAGCCGCTTGTCCGGGTGGCAGGATTGCAGGTGCAGCGGGTACTGTTTGCTGCCCGGCCCGCCGTGAGAGCGCTCGTAGGGTTCAATCCAGACCGGGTGGCCCGGGCAATCCCCATAGCCGTAGTCGGCGATGGTCTTGGAGTAGATCTCGATAAGGCCGGAAGGGGTGCCCAGTGGCTCCAGATCCGGCTCCTGACGGAACGACTCGTGGCGCACCCAGGGTTGGCCCGCCGGGAAGGTGACGAAGCCTTCGCCGTGCCAGAACTGGCTGAAGCGGGGCAGACGAATGCCGATGCCGCGGCCCTGCAGGCGGGCGTCGTCATAGATGCTCTGGATCCACTCCAGCTTGCTCTTGCCGCCGGTGAACTCGGCCTCACGACCGAAGCGACGGCAGAGATCGGCGAAGATGTCGTAGTCATCCCGCGCCTCGAACAGCGGCTCTACCACCTTGTACATGGCCAGAATGCCCGCGTTGGAGTGGGAACCCCACTGCTCGATGTCATCCCGCTCATAAGTGGTGGTGGCGGGCAGCACGATATCGGCGAAACGGCAGCTGGCCGTCCACTGGTGATCGATGCTGACCACGGTTTCCAGCTTGCGCCAGGCGGCGACCATCTTGTTGCGATCCTGCTGGTGGTGGAACGGGTTGTTACCGCAGAACACTGCCATCTTCATGTGGGGGTAGGTGATGGTCTGGCCGTTGAAGGCGATCTGCTTGCCCGGATTGAGGATGCAGTCGACGAAACGGGCCACCGGAATGAATTTGGAGTAGCCCTTCCAGTCGCCATCATGGAGCGGCTTGACCCCGGGAATGACCGAGCTGAAACCTGACATGATGGGGCCGCTGGAGGTGATGGTGCCCGCCCCGTTGTAGTGCCAGCCAAAGCCGTAACCGCCCCCCGGCAGGCCGATCTGGCCAATCATCGAGGCCAGTACCACCAGCATCCAGGCGTACTGTTCGCCGTGGTGCATGCGCTGTACACACCAGCCGCCGATAAGCTGGGTGCGGCCGCTGCTCATGGCGCGGGCCAGCTCGCGGATAGTCTCGGCAGGGACGCCACAGATGGCGGCGGCCCACTCGGCATCCTTCACCTGACCATCGCTGGTGCCCAGCAGGTAGGGCAGGAACTTGTCAAAGCCGGTGGTGTAGTTCTTCAGGAACGCCTCGTCGTGGCGCTTCTCGCTGTAGAGGGTGTGGGCGATGCCCAGCATCAGCGGTACGTCGGTTTGCGGATTCAGGGTCACCTGATCGCAATTGAGGTACTTCTGGGTCTTGGATTTGACCGGGTCGACACTGATCACCCGGATCTCGCCTTTGGCCACCTTCTCTTTCAGCTGTGCCCAGTAGTCGTAGACGCTGTGATCCGGCACCAGCCAGCCCACCTGCAGGTTCTTGATGGGATCTGAGCCCCAGATAACGATGGTTTTGCTGTGCTCCAGCACCAGCGGCCAGGAAGTCTGCTGTTCATACACCTCCATGGCGCCCGCCACGTGGGGCAGGATCACCTGGGCGGCACCGGTGGAGTAGTCACCGGCCTTGGCCAGATAGGTGCCGTGTAGGTTCATGGCGCGTCCCAGCATGGCGCCAGCGGAGTGCAACTTGCCCACCGACTGCCAGCCGGAGTGGCCGGCATAGAGGGCGCTCGGGCCATAGGTCTCCTGCACCCGCTCCAGCTCGTGATAGAAGAAGTCCAGCGCTTGTGACCAGGTGACCCGCACGAAGCGGTTCTGGCCGCGTTCGCTGGTGTCGGACTGGTGCCCCTTGCGCAGCCAGTCCAGTCGCACCATGGGGTAGCGGATGCGGGAGGGGTTGTAGACCACCTCACTCAAGGCCTTGAGCATGTCGGTGGGGTGCTTGTCATGCTCGAACGGCAGGGTCTCGACCCAGCGGCCATCGACCACCCGGGCACGGAAGGCGCCCCAGTGGGAGCCGGACTGCACCAGCTTGTCGCCAGACTCGGCGGCCATTACGGCGCGACCGAGCAGGGAGGGGCCGATCAGGGCAGAGGCACCGCTGGCCAGCAAGCCACCCAGAAAACCACGACGGGAAATATTGATCATCTTGTTATTCCTCTTTCGAATCCGGACTTAGTGGCTGCCCTGACCACCGGTATCGGCGGCATGGTTTTGCAGGTATTTGAGCAGGGTGCGCTCCTCTTCCTTGCTCAGGCGATAGTAGGCAGACATCGCTTTGAGCCCCGAGATCCAGCCGTTGGCAGTGAAGTGAGCGGGATCCGGCGCGCCGTGGCAGGAGTTACAGGTGGATTTGTACATTTCGCCGGCGTAATCCCAGATTGGCTTGAGCGAGGACTCAAAGCCCTTGCCATCGACCCAGGCCTGCACCTGAACCTGTTCCCACTTGATATGGGTGGCGCTGTCGGTCTCCTGTTTGAGCACTTTCTCGCTCGCTTTCAGTTCGTCACGGATGGTGGCGACGAAGACCCGCTTGCCCATGTATTCGCTCAGCACCCGGCCCTTGCCATCGCTCTCGCGCCACCCTTCGATGGTCACCTTGAGGCGATCGCCGCTGCGGTCTACGACGTCGATGCGGGAGGCGGGCAGCAGTTTGCCGACCGGGTCGCTGCTCTGTTCGCTGGCGTAGAGATCTTTTTCACCCAGGTTGTAGAGGGTCTCGGCGGCTGGCGCCTCTTGCGCGTCGTTGACCAGGGTGGCGTAAGTGGCCCGGAAGCCGCCCGCCATGTTGGGCAGTTCGTGGGCGATGCCTTTGTGGCACTCGATGCAGTTCATGTTCTTCGCCGCCGCATCTTTCATCGCCAGCGCAGCCGCCGGGGACTGTTTGGCGTGATCCATGTTGTCGTAGCTGTGGCAGGACTTGCAGGTCTTGGAGTTCTGGCTGCTCATCCGCGCCCACACCTTCTCGGCCAGATGCAGGCGCCGGTCCTCGAACTTCTCCTGGGTGTCGATGCTGTGGCCTATGTACTCCTGATAGAGGTCGTTGGCCGCCTCCATCTTGCGGGCCACCTTGCCGACGAAATCCTTCGGCTGGTGACAGTCGGTACAGACCGCCTGTACCCCTGAGGCATTCTTGAAGTGGATGGACTCCTTGTACTCCGGATAGACGGTGTCTTTCATGGAGTGGCAGGAGATACAGAATTCGAGGCTGCTGGTTTTCTCAAAGCCGTAGTGCAGGCCGACGGTGCCCGCGAGGGTGACGCCGACGCCCACCAGAAGCAGCGCCAGTACCGACCAGCGACGGCTGGGGGTGCGCAGGAAGTGCCACAGTTTTTTCATCATGCTCTCTCACATCACTTTTTTGATGGGAGCCATGATAGGGAGGCGTTGTGAATAGGGCTGCCGCCACAAATTAATGAAATAGGGGTATTTATGACAAAATGTGAATAGAATAATCCTCCCTTGTCGACCATCGTGAACCCTGCCCATGAGCTACCACATTCTGGTTGTTGAAGATGATGCGGTTACCCGCGAGAAGCTGACCGGCTATTTCGAGCGGGAGGGCTATCGGGTGACGGCGGTCGAAAACGGCCAGGAGATGCGCGCCGTGCTGGCGGAGCAGCCGGTCGATCTGGTGATGCTGGATATCAACCTGCCGGGGGAAGATGGTCTGCTGCTGACCCGTGAACTGCGGGCGCGCAGCACGGTGGGGATCATTCTGGTCACCGGCCGCAGCGATGCGGTGGACCGGATTGTCGGCCTCGAGATGGGGGCCGACGACTATGTCACCAAGCCGTTCGAGCTACGGGAGTTGCTGGTGCGGGTCAAGAATCTGCTGTGGCGGATCTCGCTGGCGGCCGCTGCGTCGAGCGAGCCTGCGGTGGCTGACGATGCGGTGCGCTTTGGCCCCTGGCGTTTTGACATCCCCCGTCGCCAGCTCAGCAAGGACGGAGTGCCGGTGCGCCTGACCAAGGCCGAATATGAAGTGCTGGTGGCCTTTGTCGCCCATGCCGGGCGGGTGCTCAGTCGGGAGCGGATCCTGACCCTCATCAGCCATCGCGGCGATGGCCCGAGCGATCGCACCATAGATGTGTTGATCCGGCGGCTGCGCGGCAAGATGGAAGCGGATCCACGGGATCCCCAGCTGTTTGTCACCGTCCATGGTGAAGGCTATCTGTTTGCCGGCGAGATAGCCTCCTGACTCCGTTGCGGTGGCCCTGGCCTGTTTGACCGGGTATCAGACCGGCGGGCGGGTATCAAATTGCGGGCAGTCGTCGCCAATCTGGTGCCAGGGCGCCTTGGAGCCAACGAAGATGTGAAACGCGGGCCGCTGGCTCGGCACGTCGTCCAGTACTCCGAGGCGCAGATTGATCTTGCCGCTGCTGCTCTTCTGGCTGAACAGGCTGGAGCCGCAGTGACGACAGAAGGCCAGGGTGGTCTCTGCCGATTTCCGGTAGCGGCCGATGGCCTCTTCCCCCTTCACTATGGTGACCTTGTTGCCATCCAGTCCGCCGACCGAGGCGTAATCTCCCCCTGAAAACTTGCGGCATTCGCTGCAGTGGCAGTTCCCCATATAGTCAAACTGATCCGGCAGGGTCAGGGCGACGGCGCCGCACAGGCAGTTGGCATGTAACTCTTTCATCTCTTCTCCTTGAGTGTGCTAATCGGATTTGGAACGGCTATTCGACCCGATAGACGGGACGAAAAGCGCCATCCGAGAGGGAATCGGCGGGGTCGGTCAGTGGCGCAGACAGCGTCAGAATGGGTGGCCCCATCACCCGCGGACACTGCTCGGCATTGGCATCAGGGTGTTGTAGCAGGCAGACCGCCTGAGCGACCGCAAGGCGCCCCTGCAGCCGCATCTGATCGCTGTTGGCTGCCAGGATCTTGCCCCGGCGCAGGCCCCGCTGTATCCCGTGGCTGAAGTAGGTGCTCAGCACCCGTGGTCTGTCGAGATGGCGCTGCGCCAGCTCGTTGACCGCCACTTCGGCGGCGATGGCGCCCCCCACCAGATAGTCGAGGTCGGGATAGCGGGCCAGCGTCTGCTGCACCAGCGTGCGCTGGATTTCCCGGCTGTTGTCGCCGCGCTCGGTGGTGACCAGCTTGATGGCGCTCCCCTTGATGGCGTCGGCAAAGCCCGGCTCGACGAAGTTGTTGCCGCCACTCGCCTGCGGGCCGGGGAAGAGGGCAACCGAGACCGGTTTGCTGCCAGCGGGGTGACGCTGCGCCAGCCAGTGGCCGATTTGCCAGCCCATCTGGTACCAGGAGACCCCCACCTTGGCCTGCACCAGACCGCTGGGCAGATCGTTGACCAGACCAAAGAGCGGCAGCGGCGTGGCCTTGATGGCCTCGCGCAAGCCCTGATAGCTCACCGCGCCGAGCAAGATGGCGTCGCTCCCTTCCTGCACGCAGCGCTGCAACTGCTGGCGCTGCTCGGCGAGGGCTCCGTAACCCCCCGCTTCGTGGATCTGCAACTTGACTCCCAGCCGCTTCGCTTCGTCCACCATGCCCTGATTGACCGAAAGCCAGTAGGCGTCGCGCAGATGGGGGTAGAGGGCACAGAGGGTCAGCGGCTTGGTTGCGGCGGCGGGTTCCTGCCACTGCTGGTGCAGCGGCTGGCCGCTGAATTCGCCGCCGGGCCAGATATCGACCGCAAAGGCGAGGGCGGCGCGGGGAAGCATTAGCAACCAGATCAGCAACAACGGGGAGAGATAGACGCTTCGCATGGTCAGGGGTTTTGTTAAAGTGTTGGGCCATATTATCCGGTCAAAGCCGACCACAACCAAGGGACTTCCCGTGAGAATCTTTTCCGGCCTGGGTGGCAAGTTGCTGCTGGCCTTCTCCCTGATGGCGTTGTTGACCCTGAGTGCCTCCCTGCTGGGCTGGGTGGGGCTTAGCCATCTGCGCCAGCTGGAGCAAGGGGTGCAGCAGACTCTGGCCGATCAGGAGCTGGCCCGCACGCTCTCTCGTCTCAGCGGCGAGATCCAGAGCGCGTCCCGGCTGCTGGCCACCGCAACCAGCGAGCAGGAGCGGGAGCATCAGGGACGCTTGCTCACCCTGCAGGGGCAACAGCTGCAACAGGTGCTGGCGCAACTTGGTCGTGGCCAGGGTTCAACAAGCCTCGATCAGCTCAGTCAGAGCATCATCGGCAATCTGGGCCAGCAGGGCTGGCTGGTGGGTGAAAGGTTGACCCTGATGGCTCAGGGTGAAGCGCAGCGGGCCCGTCTGGTGGCGGCGGCCGGGCAGATTGCCGAGCTGGCGCGCAGTCAGATGGAGAACGCCGAAACCGTGATGGTGGCGGGATTGGGTTCCCTCTACCAACAGCAAGGTGCGCAGGCGACCCGGACGCTGGACCGCCTGCTGGAGCAGGATCTCGACTGGCTGGAGCAGATGACCGAGCTGCGTCATCGCACCCTGATGCAACAGCAGCGCATCGAGGAGATGTGGCGCAGCGAACGGCAGGAACAGTTGCAAACGCTATTGCAAGAGGGGCAGCGGGAGCTGGCCATCTTGCAACTGCGGGCCGGGGCGGTGACCGATCCGGCTCGCCGGCAGGCGATGGAGCAGGCGCTGACTGTGCTGGCGCAAAGCGACAAGCTGGTGCAACTGCGCAGTGACTGGCTCGGCAAGGGGGAGGCGCTGCGGGTGCTGGCCAATGCCAATGAGGCCCTGATGAGCAGCCTCAACCAGCAGGTCGGTGAGCTGGTCAGCCGTGCCCGCGATTCGCTGGGGCAGAGCCAGCAGGCGCTAAGCCAGCGCCTCAGGCTGCTGGAGCAGGCGTTGATGGCCATTGGCCTGCTCACCCTGCTACTGCTGATGCTGCTGATGTGGCGCATGGTCTACGGCCGGATCGTCTGGCCGCTGCAACGGGCGGTGGCGGGGATGAGCCGGTTGGCGCGCGGGGATCTGGCCCCCCTTGAGCCGATCGCCAGTACCGGGCGCGATGAGCTGGCGGAGTTGGGGCGGGCCCTGCAGGTGTTTCGTGACAATGCGGTAGAACTGGGCCGCTATCAGCGAGAGCTGGAGTCGCGGGTCGAGGAGCGCACTGGCCAGCTCAGCCACGCCAACGAGCGGCTCAATGAGGAGGTGGAGAAGCAGCGGCAAGCCCGCGCCGAGGCCGAACAGGCCAACCGCGCCAAGTCGGTGTTTCTCGCCACCATGAGCCACGAGATCCGCACCCCCATGAACGGCATTCTCGGGGGCCTGACGCTGCTGGAAGATACCCACCTGAGCGATACCCAGCAGCGCTATCTGGCCGCCATCGAGCACAGTGGCGAATCCCTGCTGGAGATCCTCAACGACATTCTCGACTACTCCAAGATAGAAGCGGGCCATGTGGAGGCGCGCCGTGAGCCCTTCCCCCTGTTCCTGCTGGTGGATGAGCTCTGCGCGTTGTTTCGGCCAAAGGCAGCGGCCAAGGGGGTCACTCTGGCGCTGGAATATGCGCCTGGGCTGGCGCCTGTGGTCGAGGGGGATCTGGGCAAGCTGCGGCAAGTGCTCGGCAACTTGCTCGGCAATGCGGTCAAGTTTACCGCCCGTGGCCAGATTACCCTGACGGTGGCGCCCCTTGTCTGCCAAGGCCCTTGCGCCGAGCCCTGCATCCGCTTCGTGGTGCGCGATACAGGCCCCGGCATTCCGGCCGATGAGCAGGAGGCGGTGTTCGAGGCGTTTCGCCAGCGCAAGCGTGATATAGGCCATCAGGGCGGCACCGGGCTGGGACTGGCGATCAGCCGCAAGCTGGTGGCCGCCATGGGGGGCGAGCTGATCCTTGCCAGCGAACCGGGCAAGGGGTGTGAATTCAGCTTCAGTTTGCCGTTGCAGCGTTCGAGCGCCCAGTTGCCTGCCGAGGCGCAACCGCTGCACCTTGGTCAGTCCCGCGACATCCTGCTGGTGGAGGATAACGAGATCAACCGGTTGGTGGCGCACGGCATGCTGACCCGCCTCGGCCATCGCGTCACCCTGGCGGAGGATGGTCGCAGCGCGCTGGCGCTGGTGACCGAGCGCCCCTTTGAGCTGGCGCTGCTCGATATCAATCTGCCCGATATGGACGGTATGACCCTGCGCGAGGATCTGGCCGCCATCAGCGAGGAGATGCATGAGCGGCCGCTGCCCGCCATCGCCATCTCGGCCCAGATGTATCCGGAGGATATCCGCCACTGCCTTGCCGCCGGGTTTGTCGATTTTGTCGGCAAGCCGGTGCGGCTGGCGGTGCTGGCCAATGCCATCGATCAGCTGTTTCGGCAAGAAGGGGCCTCTATCGAGCCGCGGGTGCAGTTATCAGTAGCCGTGCCCCCAACTAACCGGCCAGAGTGGGCCAATCCGGTGCTGGACGCCGATCTGCCCCTGCTCGGCATGGCGCGGATCCGCCAGCTGGTCGCGCTGTTTGAGTCGCAAGGGCGGGTGTTGGTAGATAAGTTGGCTCAGGGGGAGGGGAAAGAGCAACGTCAGCTGGCGCACAAGCTCAAGGGGAGTGCCCTGGCGCTGGGGTTGACCGAATTGGCCAGCCACTGTGCGTCTCTTGAGGCGGGAGGCGGGGAGCCTGCGGCAATCGGGGCGCAATTTGACGAGGCGGTGAGCGGGTTGCAGCAGTGGCTGGTGGCCAACAGGGATGCGCAGTTCTGATCCCTGCTGGCGATGCACAACGTTCAGAGGGGGCCAGCCCCTGCGCCGTTATTCGATCTCCCGAAACAGCACCTGCTTGCACTTGGCACAGACCCATTCCCTGCGAAAATCGGTCAGGTGCACCATGCCTACCTCCAGCAACTCGTGGTGGCCGCAGTGATAACAGAAGATGATGTCGCCATCGACTGATTCAGGGTGGGCCGCCAGATAGTCGGCTTTGGTGGGGAGCTGCTCCCACGAGGTGGTGGGGACATGTTTGCGTTGGCTGGTGTAGTAGACCCAGTAGAACAGAAAAAAGACCGCCAGGATCACGAATGTCAGCAGATGGTCCATCTTGAACTCCTCCGGTTAGGTGCAGCCCCTCGGATGCATGGCTGCAATCAGCTCCATCATCATTAAATTTGTTTCGAATGAATATGTTACAGGATGGATAAAGAGGGCGTTGTGATCCCCTTCGGGTTTTGCCCGCCCGCAGCGGGATGAAAAATGTGCCGTTTGGCGGAGCGGCCAGGGTATTGAACGGGGAGGGAATCTTGCTTTTTACAACATAAATTCAACATTTTTTTAGGTGGTTGGACTGTCTCTTTGATCCAGCTCACGTTACAATGCCCGCGCCCACTTCACCTAACGCGCAAACGATTTTCAGGAGAGAAACGGATGTTGAAACGTGACATGACCATCGCCAATTATGATCCGCAATTGTGGCAGGCCATCACAGACGAAACCCGTCGTCAGGAAGAGCATATCGAGCTGATTGCGTCTGAGAACTACACCAGCCCCCGTGTCATGGAAGCCCAGGGCTCCCAGCTGACCAACAAGTACGCCGAAGGTTACCCCTCCAAGCGTTACTACGGTGGTTGCGAGTATGTGGATGTGGTCGAAACCCTGGCCATCGAGCGCGCCAAAGAGCTGTTCGGTGCCACTTACGCCAACGTGCAGCCGCACTCCGGCTCTCAGGCCAACAGCGCCGTTTACATGGCTCTGCTGCAGCCGGGCGACACCGTGCTGGGCATGAACCTGGCCCACGGCGGTCACCTGACCCACGGCTCTCCGGTCAACTTCTCCGGCAAGCTTTACAACATCGTGCCTTACGGTATCGATGAGTCCGGCAAGATCGACTACGACGACATGGAACGTCAGGCTGTCGAGCACAAGCCGAAGATGATGATCGGTGGCTTCTCTGCCTACTCCGGCATCGTTGACTGGGCCCGCATGCGCGAAATCGCTGACAAGGTCGGTGCTTACCTGTTCGTCGACATGGCTCACGTGGCTGGCCTGATCGCCGCAGGCGTCTACCCGAACCCGGTTCCCCACGCTCACGTGGTCACCTCCACCACCCACAAGACCCTGGCCGGTCCGCGCGGTGGTCTGATCCTCTCCGCCGCTGACGACGAGGAGCTCTACAAGAAGCTCAATTCCGCGGTCTTCCCGGGTGGTCAGGGTGGCCCGCTGATGCACGTCATCGCCGGTAAAGCCGTTGCCTTCAAAGAGGCGCTGGAGCCGGAGTTCAAGACCTATCAGGCTCAGGTCGTGAAAAACGCCAAGGCGATGGCTGCGACCTTTATCGAGCGCGGTTACAAGATCGTCTCCGGCGGTACCGACAACCACCTGATGCTGGTTGACCTGATCGGCCGCGAGCTGACCGGTAAGGATGCTGACGCTGCGCTGGGCAAAGCCAACATCACCGTCAACAAGAACTCAGTGCCGAACGACCCGCGCTCCCCGTTCGTCACCTCCGGTGTGCGGATCGGTACCCCGGCCATCACCCGCCGTGGTTTCAAGGAGGCCGAGTCCATCGAGCTGACCCACTGGATCTGCGACGTACTGGACAACCACGACAACGATGCCGTGCTGGCCACTGTACGCGAGAAGGTGCTGGATATCTGCCGCCGCTTCCCGGTTTATGGCTGATAAGCCAGACCATCCGGTTTGAGATCAATGCCACCTGCGGGTGGCATTGTTTTTTCTGGCTTTTACCGGTTTTGGATGGCCGTGCTACACTGGCCGACCTAGATCCTGGCCCGCCGGGCCGGTCCCTGTTCCATTAACGCCGGAGGTCCGATGCATTGCCCATTCTGTAGTGCGGTTGATACCAAGGTGATCGATTCCCGTCTGGTGGCAGAAGGCCATCAGGTGCGCCGCCGTCGTGAGTGTCTGCTCTGTCACGAGCGTTTTACCACCTTCGAGATGGCCGAGCTGGTGATGCCCCGCGTCATCAAGTCCAACGGTTCCCGCGAGCCGTTCAACGAAGACAAGCTGCGCGCCGGCATCCTGCGGGCGCTGGAGAAGCGGCCGGTGAGCATGGAGGCCATCGAAAAAGCGGTCAACCACATCAAGTCACGCCTGCGTGCCACCGGTGAGCGTGAAGTCGCCTCCGAGCTGGTGGGCAATCTGGTGATGGATGAGCTCAAGAGTCTGGACAAGGTGGCCTATATCCGCTTTGCCTCCGTCTATCGCAGCTTCGAAGATATTCGCGAGTTCGGTGAAGAGATCGCCAAATTGGAGAAATGATGGTATCGGATGGGCAAGTGGATATCCACTTCGCCCCTCTCTACCTCAGGACACGAAGATATTCGCGAGTTTGGCGAAGAGATCGCCAAGCTGGAAAAGTAAACCGCCATTCTCACCCATGTTGCCGCGTCCGATTACGCTGCGCTAATCGAACCTACGATACTGCGTAAAGTCGAGATGTGTTGTCAAAGGAGCCCGGATGTTTAGTCAAGATGATTACCAATGGATGAGTCGGGCCCTCGAACTGGCCCGCCGCGGCCGCTACACCACGGCCCCCAACCCCTGCGTCGGTGCCGTGCTGGTCAAAGATGGTGTGGTGGTTGGCGAAGGGTGGCATCAGAAGGCGGGCGAGCCCCATGCCGAGGTTTACGCCCTGCGCGCCGCCGGTGACAACGCCCGTGGCGCTACCGCCTATGTAACCCTCGAACCCTGCTCCCATCACGGTCGTACTCCCCCCTGCGCCGAGGCGCTGATCAATGCTGGCGTAGCCCGGGTGGTGGCGGCCATGGTCGATCCCAATCCCCAGGTGGGTGGGCGTGGCCTGCGTATGCTCTCCGAAGCGGGCATCAAGACCGATTTCGGCCTGCTGGCGAGCGAAGCCGAGGCGCTCAACCCGGGCTTTTTCAAGCGGATGCGTACCGCCTTCCCGCGGGTGACCGTCAAGCTGGGGGCCAGCCTCGATGGCCGCACCGCCATGGCGAGCGGCGAGAGCCAGTGGATCACCTCCCCGGATGCGCGCCGTGACGTGCAACGACTGCGTGCCCGCCACGATGCGGTGCTCTCCAGCGCTGAAACCGTGCTGGCCGATGGCGCTTCCCTGACCGTGCGCTGGGACGAGCTGCCCCCCTCGGTCAAGGCGAGCTACCCCAAAGAGACCCTGCGCCAGCCGCTGCGAGTCATCGTCGATTCGCAAAACCGCCTCACACCCGACTTGCCGCTGTTCCAGAGCGAGAGTCCGGTGCTGCTGGCCCGTCACAAGGCATCCGGCGAGTGGCCCGCATGGGTGCAGCAGCTGGAGCTGCCGCTGCTGGATGGCAAGCTGGATCTGGTCAGCCTCTTCATGCTGCTGGCCAAGCAGAACGTCAACTCGGTACTGGTCGAGGCGGGCCCGCGGCTCTGCGGCGCTCTGCTGGAGAAGGGGCTGGTGGATGAGCTGGTGCTCTATCAGGCGCCCAAACTGATGGGTGACGAAGGGCGCGGCCTGTTCCATCTGCCGGGCCTGACCCGGCTGTTCCAGGCGCCCAAGCTCGCCATCAAGGATGTGCGCATGGTCGGCCAAGATATTCGTATTACCGCCAAAATAGCCTGATTTATCAATGTTCAAGGGGGCATAATCAGCCTCCGTCATCAGCAAGGTGATCTGCATGTTTACCGGAATTATCGAAGCGGTGGGAACCCTGGCCGAACTGCGCCGTCAGGGCGATGACATGGCCCTCACCGTCCATGCACCAGGTCTGGATTTTAGCGACGTCAAACTGGGCGACTCCATCGCCACCAACGGCGTCTGCCTCACCGTGGTGGCGCTGGGCGACAAGAGCTATACCGCCGATGTGTCGCTGGAAACCCTCTCCCGTACCGGTTTTGCCGCCGCCAGAGTGGGCGATCGGGTCAACCTCGAGAAGGCGCTGATGCCCACCTCCCGCCTCGGCGGCCATCTGGTCTCCGGCCACGTGGATGGGGTAGGGGAAGTGAAAAGCGTCTCCAGCAGCGGCCGCGCCATCGAGTACTGGATCAAGGCGCCGGGGGAGCTCTCCCGCTATATCGCCGAGAAAGGCTCCATTGCGGTGGATGGCATCAGCCTCACCGTCAACGCGGTGCAGGGGGACCTGTTTCGCCTGACCATCGTGCCTCATACCGCGCAGGAGACCACCATCGCCAGCTGGAAGCCGGGCCACAAGGTCAACCTCGAGGTGGATCAGATCGCCCGCTATCTGGAGCGGCTGATGATGGGAAAAAGTCAGGAGAGCAACGCCTCGACCCTGACCATGGGGACGCTGGCCAAGGCAGGTTTTCTCTGACGGTGAGCGCTGAATCTGGCCCCCAAAACGATTTTCTGTGATCCCGCTCTGATTGAAATGGAGCCGCTAGCCCCAATCTAGAGCAACATACACTCGCATTTGCGTTGAGCCTGCGGGCTCAACCCCCAAGCACACTGATGGAGTAGCCCATGGCGCTGAGCACAACCCAGGAAGTCATTGCCGATATCAAGGCTGGCAAGATGGTGATCCTGATGGATGACGAAGACAGGGAGAACGAAGGGGACCTCATCATGGCCGCCTCCTGCGTCCGTCCGGAGGATATCAACTTCATGGCCCGCTACGGCCGTGGCCTCATCTGCCTGACCCTGACCCGGGATCGCTGCAAGCAATTGGCGCTGCCGCTGATGGTGGATCGCAACAATGCCCAGTTCTCCACCGCCTTTACCGTCTCCATCGAGGCGGCAGAAGGGGTGACCACAGGTATCTCCGCCGCTGATCGCGCGGTGACCGTGCAGGCGGCTGTGGCGGCCAATGCCAAGGCGGCCGATCTGGTGCAGCCGGGCCACATCTTCCCGCTGATGGCGCAGGATGGCGGCGTGCTGACCCGTGCCGGTCACACCGAAGCGGGCTGCGATCTGGCCCGTCTGGCCGGTTTCGAGCCTGCCGCCGTCATCGTCGAGATCCTCAATGAAGATGGCACCATGGCGCGCCGTCCTGACCTGGAGATCTTCGCCGAGGAGCACGGCATCAAGCTTGGCACCATCGCCGACCTTATCGAGTACCGCAACCAGCACGAGACCACGGTCGAGAAGGTGGCCGAGTGCAAGCTGCCCACCGAGTTTGGCGAGTTCGACCTCATCACCTTCCGCGACACCATCGACAATCAGGTGCACTTTGCCCTGAAAAAGGGTGAGGTGCAGGCCGATCAGCCGACCCTGGTTCGCGTCCATCTGCACGACGTGTTGAGCGATCTGCTGCTGACCGATCGCCACGCCGCCCGCAGCTGGCCGCTGCCCAAATCCATGGCCCGCATCGCTGACGAAGGCGGGGTGCTGGTGATTTTGGGGGCGGAATCCCATGGCGCCGAGCTGCTGGCTAGGGTCAAGGGTTTTGAAGCCGCCGACAAGGGGTTGGCGCCGGAAGGAGCCAAGTGGCAAGGCACTTCTCGCCGCGTTGGTGTGGGTTCCCAGATCCTCAAGGCGCTCGGCGTGAGCAAGATGCGCCTGTTGAGCTCGCCGAAGAAGTACCATGCCCTCGGTGGTTTCGGTCTGGAAGTGGTTGAGTACGTCGGCGAGTAAAGCTCCACCAGAGAAGTACCATCCCCTTCCGGGTGGTTTCGGTTTGGAAGTGGTTGAGTACGTTGGCGAGTAACGTACTACCAGAGAAGTACCATCCCCTTCCGGGCGGTTTCGGTCTGGAAGTCGTGGAATTTACCGGCGAGTAAGCGCGCCGGACTGGTTAAATCGCGATCATGGCCGTCTATTGCGGCCATGGTTTTTGTCGTGGGTCTGTTGTGCTAGAATGTGCGCACTTTTGACTCCGGCCCTTTTGATTGCACAGATACAGGATTTCCAATGAAGGTTATCGAAGGAAATATCGCCGCTCCTGAGGCGCGCGTTGCTATTGTTGTTGCCCGTTTCAACAGCTTCATCAACGACAGTCTGGTGAACGGCGCGGTGGACGTACTGAAGCGTCAAGGTCAAGTGCAGGACAGCAACCTGACACTGGTAAAAGTGCCGGGCGCGGTTGAAATGCCATTGGTCATCAAGAAGCTGGCCAAGAGTGGTCAATACGACGCCATCGTGGCGGTCGGTACTGTCATCCGTGGCGGCACCTATCACTTCGACCTGGTGGCAAACGAGAACAGCAAGGGCATGGCCCAGGTAATGATGGAATATGAAATTCCCGTTGCCTTCGGTGTGTTGACCACTGAAAACATTGAACAAGCCATCGAGCGTGCAGGTACCAAGGCGGGTAACAAGGGTGCAGAGGCTGCACTGGCAGCGCTCGAAATGATCAACGTCCTGAAAGAACTGGACGTGTAACGAGGAGAAGTACATTGAAACCGTCTGAGCGCCGTAAAGCCCGCCATTGCGCCACCCAGGCCATCTACCAGTGGCAGATGACCAAGGCTAACGTGGGTGACATCGAAGAGCAGTTCAAGATCGATCAGGACACCAAGGGTGTAGACCTGAACTATTTCCGCGATCTGCTGTTCGGGGTAGCCCTCCACTGCAGCGAGCTGGACAAGGTGTTTGCACCTTTCCTCTCCCGTCCGCTGGAAGAAGTGGACATGGTGGACAAGGCGATCCTGCGTCTGGCGACCTACGAGCTGACCCGTCGTGATGATGTACCGCCGCGCGTGGTCATCAACGAAGCGATCGAGCTGGCCAAAGCTTTTGCTGCCGATGACAGCCACAAGTTTGTCAACGGTGTACTGGACAAGGTGATCAAATCGCTGAACAAGCGTTGATCCTGCTGTCCGTCAGCATCTAAGAGAGGAGCCAGCTTATTGCTGGCTTTTTACTGTATGGGTGAATTTGAGCTGATTGATAAGTACTTCAAGGTTCCCCACGCCCGCAAGGACGTGGTGATGGGCCCTGGAGATGACTGTGCCCTGCTGACCCTGCCCCCCGATACCCAGCTGGCGGTGAGCACCGACACTCTGGTGAGCGGCGTACACTTCTTTCCCGACATGGATCCGGTGGATCTCGGCTACAAGGCGCTGGCGGTCAATCTCTCCGATCTCGCCGCCATGGGGGCCGAGCCGCGCTGGGTGTCGCTGGCGCTGACCTTGCCTGCCATTAACGAAGGTTGGGTCGCCGGTTTTGCCGAAGGGTTCCTGGAGCTGGCCGAGTACTACAATGTGGCGCTGGTGGGCGGAGACATGACCCGCGGGCCCCTCTCCATCACCATTTCGGTGAAGGGATCGGTGCCTGCCGGGCGCGCCCTGATGCGCAGCGGTGCCAAAGCGGGTGACGGCATCTATGTGACCGGCACTTTGGGGGATGCCGCGCTGGCGCTTTCCCACCTGCTGGGCAAACGCACCCTCAACGAGAACCAGCTGGCTGCGGTGCTGCCACGGCTCGACCACCCCCATCCCCGCATTCTGGCCGGTCAGGCGCTGCGCGGGCTGGCGGGCAGTGCGCTGGATCTCTCCGACGGGCTGGCATCGGATCTCGGCCATATCCTCAAGGCCTCCGGTGTACGGGCCCAGATCGATCTCGATCTGCTACCGCTCTCGCCGGTGCTGCAGGATGCGGTGAGCGAGCATGAGGCGTGGCAACTGGCGCTGGCCGGTGGCGATGACTACGAGCTCTGCTTTACCGTACCGGAGGAGCACCGCGGCGCGCTCGATACGGCGCTGGCTCACAGCGGGGTCAAGTTCAGCCGCATCGGCCGCATCGTGGCGGGAGAGCCGGGCATCGACTACCTGCGTGGCGACCAAGCGGTCGAGCTGCAACTGAAAGGGTGGGATCACTTCGCATGAGTTTGTTCAGGATAAAGCCCGAGCTGACACGACTGGATCTGAAAAATCCGCTTCATTTTTTGGCGGTGGGGTTTGGTTCCGGTCTCTCCCCCAAGGCGCCAGGCACCATGGGCACCCTGGCGGCCATTCCGCTCTATCTGCTGGTGAGCGGGCTGCCGACCCACTGGTTCATCGCCCTGCTGGCGGTTGGGTTTGTGGTCGGTATTCGTATCTGCCAGAGCGCCACCGATGCCATCGGCATGCCGGATCACGGCGCCATCGTCTGGGACGAGGTGATCGGTTTTGGCGTCACCATGATCGCCGCGCCAGGCGGTTGGGAGTGGGTGGTGGCGGGCTTCGCGCTGTTCCGGTTGTTTGATGTGCTCAAGCCCTGGCCCATCTCCTGGTTTGATCGCCGGATCCACGGTGGCCTGGGCATCATGCTGGACGATCTGATCGCCGGCCTGTTCGCCCTGTTTTGTATGCAATTACTGGCATTCTGGCTCGGTTGAGAGCCATCTTCCGGGGGATGACCGCTCTGGCATCCCCCGATTTATATCTGCTTAATTTTCATTCATCGGCATATGCTGCCGTTTATCATCCATTTCACATAAATATTCACTACTCATTCGGGGCTCGTGATTGTTTTGGAAATAGTGATAAATGCTGCTTGTTGCGTTGTTGTTGAAATTAAAGTAATGATACCAATAGATGTACGGACGCACCGGCCATTTGTGTGATGAAAATCATCATTTATCTCTGCCGAATTGGTGGTTATCTGCACAAAACATTGCGGAATTGTATAACTCAATCATTTACACCCGTGGTCAAACCGTCTAAGTTACTCGCGGGTTATTCCAAAAAAATGCAAAAAACCCGCCCGGATCGCTGGTTTCGCTGCCTCATGGATTGAGCAAATATTGCCCAAGGTAACAACCGGCATCTGCGGCTGATTTACGGACGAATTATTTGGGACGGATGTCCCCCGCAGAGGTAAACATGTCCTTGCTCGAAGTAAAGAACTTGCGGATCGAGTACCCCTCCCGCTACGGGGTGCTGGCCGCGGTGAAGGATCTCTCTTTCTCTATCGAAAAGGGTGAGATTGTCGGGGTTGTCGGTGAATCCGGCGCCGGCAAGTCCACCATCGGCAACGCCGTTATCGATCTGCTGAGCCCGCCGGGTCGCATTGCCCGTGGCGATATCTATCTCAATGGCGAGCTCATCTCCGGCAAGAGCCAGAATGAGATGCGGGCCATCCGTGGCTCCCGTATCGGGTTCATATTCCAGGACCCCATGACCTCCCTCAACCCGCTGTTCACCGTTGAGCATCAGCTGGTGGAGACCATTCTGGCCAATACCGACCTCTCTCGCGAAGCCGCTTTTGCCAAGGCATTGGAGCTGATGGGGGCAGTGGGGATCCCGAGTCCGGAGCTGCGCATCAAGCAGTACCCACACCAGTTTTCCGGTGGCATGCGTCAGCGGGTGGTTATCGCCATCGCGCTCTCCTGCGATCCGGAGCTGATCATCGCCGATGAGCCGACCACGGCGCTTGACGTCTCCATTCAGGATCAGATCCTCCAGCTTATCCGCGCCCTCTGCAAAGAGCGTCAGGTGGGCTGCATGTTGGTGACCCACGACATGGGGGTGGTCTCCAACGTCACCGACAAGGTGGCGGTGATGTATCGCGGTGATCTGGTGGAGTTCGGCCTGACCGAACAGGTGCTGGGCAGCCCCAATCACCCCTATACCCGCAGCCTCATCTCGGCGGTGCCCCGCTCCGATGTGAAGCTGGTGCGTTTCCCGCTGGTCTCCTATATCGAGGATGCCAGTGCGCCGGATACCAATATCGACCTCAAGACCCACTGGCTCGGCCAGAGTCAGGACGAGCGTGCCTATGAAGGGGCGCTGCTGCGGGTGGAGAACGTCGATCTGAAGTTCGTCACCAAGGACTCCATCTTCCCGAGCCGCCGCCAGTATGTACGCGCTTGCAACAACATCAGCTTCGAGATCTTCGAAGGGGAGACCTTCGGTCTGGTGGGGGAATCGGGCTCCGGTAAATCGACCATTGCCCGCGCCATCACCGGTCTCTATCCGCCTGATACCGGCAAAATCTTCTTCGAAGGGATCGATCTGACCGCCCTCAAGAGCGAGCGCGAGCGTCGCCCGCTGCGCCGCCAGATGCAGATGGTGTTCCAGAACCCCTATTCGTCGATGAACCCGCGGATGAAGGTGCGCGACATCATTGCCGAGCCGATCCGCTTCCATCAGCTGGCGAGCAGCGAGAGCCAGATTGAGGGGATTGTCGGCGATCTGCTGGATCACGTGGGTCTCGGTCGTGGTGCCGGGGTCAAGTATCCCCACGAATTCTCCGGCGGTCAGCGCCAGCGCATCTCCATTGCCCGCGCCCTGGCCACTCGCCCGCGCTTCCTCATCTGCGACGAGCCGACCTCGGCGCTGGATGTGTCGGTGCAGGCCCAGATCCTCAACCTGCTCAAGGATCTGCAGCAGGAGCTCAAGCTCACCATGCTGTTTATCAGCCACGATCTGCCGGTGATCCGCCAGATGTGCGACCGCATCGGGGTGATGCAGCACGGCCATTTGGTGGAAGTGGCCGAGACCGAGAAACTCTTTACCAATGCCGAGCATGAGTACAGCCGCAAGCTGATCTCCCTCATGCCGGAGTTCAAGGGAATGTCCCGCGAGGGGCTGGAAATCGCAAGCTAGGAGAGCGCCGGTGCGCCGGTCTGCTTGTCAATAAAAGTGTCATAAGAAAGCCAAAAGCATGGAGAACAAGATGAAGAAAGGATTGTCCAAGATTGCCCTGGCGCTGTTTGCCGCCGGTTTCGCTTTCAGTGTCTCAGCCGCTGATATCAAGGTGGGTGTCGCCTCTGACGCCACTTCGCTGGATCCGCAGGAGCAGCTCTCCGGTCAGACCCTGGAGATGTCGCACCTGGTATTCGATCCCCTGATGCGTTACACCCAGGACTTGCAGTTCGAGCCCCGTCTGGCCGAGAAGTTCGAGCGTGTCGATGACAAGACCGTCCGCTTCCACCTGCGCAAAGGGGTCAAGTTCCACTCCGGTAACGACTTCACCGCAGACGACGTGGTGTGGACCGTCAACCGCCTGAAATCCTCCGTCGACTTCAAGGCGATCTTCGATCCCATCAGCGAAGTGAAGAAGGTCGATGACTACACCGTCGATCTGATCACCGCCAAGCCCTTCCCGCTGGTGCTGCAGACCGTCACCTACATCTTCCCGATGGACTCCAAGTTCTACACCGGTAAGACCGAAGCGGGCAAAGACAAGGCCGAGATCGTCAAAAACGGCGACTCCTATGCCTCTACCCACGTCTCCGGTACTGGCCCGTTCACCGTCAAGTTCCGCGAGCAGGGTGTGAAGCTGGATTATGCCCGCAACGCCAACTACTGGGATAAAGCCTCCAAGGGTAACGTCGAGAACCTGACCGTGGTGCCCATCAAGGAAGATGCGACCCGTGTTGCAGCCCTGCTGGGTGGCGATGTGGACATGATCTATCCGGTTGCGCCGAACGATCTGGAGCGCGTGAAGAATGGCAAGGATTCCCAGCTGGTCACCCTGTCCGGTACCCGCGCCATCATCATCGAGCTGAACCAGAACACCAACCCGGCGCTGAAAGACAAGCGTGTACGTCAGGCGATCAACTACGCCATCAACCAGGTGGGTATCGTCGAGAAGATCAACAAGGGCTTCGGTACCCCTGCTGGCCAGTTGAGCCCGAAAGGCTATGCCGGTCACAACGAGGCGCTGGTGCCCCAGTATGATCTGGCCAAGGCCAAGGAGCTGATGAAGGAGGCCGGTTACGAGAAAGGCTTCAAGATGACCTTCATCTCCCCGGCTGCCCGCTACGTCAACGACGTCAAGATTGCCCAGGCTGTCTCCGCCATGCTGGCCAAGATCAACATCAAGGTGGATCTGAAGACCATGCCGGTGGCCCAGTACTGGCCGGAGTTTGACAAGTGCGCCGCGGACATGCAGCTGATCGGCTGGCACTCCGACACCGAAGATACCGCGAACTTCTTCGAGTTCCTGACCTTCACCAAGGACGCCAAGACCGGTATGGGCCAGTACAACTGCGCCGGTTACGCCAACGCCGAAGCTGACAAGCTGGTGATGGATGCCAACGCCGAGACCGATCCGGCCAAGCGTGCCGAGATGCTCAAGAAGGTCGAAGCCATGCTGATCGAAGATGCTGCCTACGTGCCGTTGCACTGGGAAGATCTGGCCTATGGCGCCAAGAAGAACGTCGACATCAAGCCGGTGGTCAACGTGATGAACTTCCCTTACCTGGGTGACCTGGTGGTCAGCAAGTAAGAGAACGTCACAAGGAAGGACGGGGCGGGGTGGTCAGCTGGCCACTCCGCCCACTAACAGAAGCCTGTGCCACGACACAGGCCACGTAGAAGGACAAGCATGTTTACATTCCTGCTGAAACGGTTCTATCAGGCCGTGATAGTGATGTTCGTCATCAGCCTGGTCGCCTTCTCCATCCAGGATAACCTGGGTGATCCGTTGCGCGAGCTGGTGGGGCAATCCGTCTCCGAAGCCCAGCGTCACGAGTTGCGCGAGAAGATGGGCCTTAACGATCCCTTCCTCATCAAATACAGCCGCTTTCTGAAAAATGCGGTGCATGGGGATTTGGGCACCTCCTATTTCTTCAAGCGACCAGCTCTCGAGGTGATCCTCGACAAGCTGGTGGCTACCCTTGAGCTGGTGTTTGCTGCCGCGCTCATCATCGTGGTGGTCTCCATTCCACTCGGTGTCTATTCGGCGATCCGCCCGCGCAGCATTCCCACCAAGATCATCATGGCGGGGAGCAGTATCGGCATCTCGATCCCGGTATTTTTGACCGCCATCATGCTGATGTACCTCTTCTCCATCCAGCTGGGCTGGCTGCCGGCCTATGGCCGCGGCGAGACCCGTAACCTGCTGGGCTGGGAGTCGGGCTTCTTTACCTGGGATGGCATCCTGCATCTGATCCTGCCGGCGGTGTCCCTCTCTTCCATCATGCTGCCGCTGTTTATCCGGCTGGTGCGCTCCGAGATGCTGGAGCAGCTCTCCTCCGAGTATGTCAAGTTCGCCCGCGCCAAGGGGCTGGACAACAACAAGGTCTACTATCAGCACGCTCTGAAGAACACCATGCTGCCGGTCATTACCGTCGGTGGGGTGCAGATCGGCACCATGGTGGCTTACACCATCCTGACCGAGAGCGTGTTCCAGTGGCCGGGTACCGGCTTCCTGTTCCTTGAGGCGATCCACCGGGTCGATACCCCGCTGATCACCGCCTACGTCATCTTCGTGGGACTGATCTTCGTGGTGACCAATACCCTGGTCGACCTGCTCTACGGGTTGATTAACCCGACCGTTAACCTGACTGCCAAGGGGTAAGCATGAGTAACGCTGTAACTGCAAGCCCAAGCCGTTGGGCACGATTCAAGAACTCTGACATCGTCTACTACTTCCTGCGGGACAAGGTAGCCATGTTCAGCTTTGCGGTGTTCGTGGTATTTGTGCTGGCGGCGCTGCTGGCGCCCTGGCTCGCCCCGCACAACGTCTATGACCAGACCAGTTTTGATCTGATGGATGCCGAGTTGCCCCCCTCCTGGCTCGAAGGTGGCGAGGAGCGCTTCTGGCTCGGCACCGACAACCAGGGGCGGGATATCTGGAGCACCATCCTCTATGGCGCCCGTATCTCCCTCACCATCGGTCTGTTTGCGGTGGCGCTGCAGCTGGTGCTCGGCATCGTCATCGGTCTGATCGCCGGCTACTTTGGCGGTCGCATCGATAACCTCTTGATGCGCTTTGCCGACGTGCAGCTGTCGTTCTCCACCATGATGGTGGCGATCATCATCTCCGCCATCTTTCAGGCAACCTTTGGCTCCGAGTTCTACTCGAAGTTCGCCATCATGATGCTGGTGGTGATCATCGGTATTGCAGAGTGGCCGCAGTACGCCCGTACTGTGCGCGCCTCTGTGCTGGCGGAGAAGAAGAAGGAGTATGTGGAAGCGGCCAAGGTGATGGGGTTCCGCGCCCCGCGCATCATGTTCCGCCACATTTTGCCCAACTGTTTGTCGCCCATTCTGGTTATCTCCACCGTGCAGGTGGCCAACGCCATCATGAGCGAGGCGGCACTCTCCTTCCTCGGTCTGGGGATGCCGGTTGATCAGCCCTCGCTCGGTTCGCTCATCAGCGTCGGCTTTAACTACATCTTCTCCGGCTCCTGGTGGATCACAGCCTTCCCGGGCATCTGTCTGGTGGTGCTGGTGCTGGTCATCAACCTGCTGGGTGACTGGCTGCGGGATGTGTTTAACCCGAAGATTTACAAGGGTTAACTCCGGTCAGAAGTAAAGATACAAGAA
This sequence comes from Aeromonas sp. 602658, assembly GCF_049173005.1. Taxonomy (NCBI): domain Bacteria; kingdom Pseudomonadati; phylum Pseudomonadota; class Gammaproteobacteria; order Aeromonadales; family Aeromonadaceae; genus Aeromonas; species Aeromonas sp. 602658. The sequence goes on from NZ_JAAKRF010000008.1 coordinate 76,476, forward strand.
GGGCGCCATCAGGCGCCCTTCTTGTATCTTCTTTAACTAGCAGCAGGTCAGGCTTGCAGCCAGCTTTCGATGCTGCGCTGGATGCCTGCATCGTCCAGACCGAGCAGGGCATAGATCTCCTGCTGGGTACCCTGTTCCACGAAGCGATCCGGTAAGCCAAGGTTGAGCACCGGCTTGCACTGCTTGCTGCGCATCAGCAGTTCGTTCACCGCCGAACCGGCGCCGCCCATGATGGCGTTGTCTTCGATGGTGACGAAGTGATCGTGGCTGGCCGCCAGCGACAGCACCAGCGCCTCATCCATCGGTTTGACAAAGCGCATGTCCACCAGGGTGGCATCCAGTGCTTCGGCGGCCGCTTTCGCGTGGTGCAGCAAGGTGCCAAACGCCAGAATAGCGGTGCCCTTGCCCTCTCGCAGGATTCGTCCCTTGCCAAGCGCCAGCGCCTGCATTTCTGACGAGATGGGGGCGTCGCTCAGGCTGCTGCCGCGCGGATAGCGCACTGCGGCAGGGCCCTGATGGAGATAGCCGGTATAGAGCATCTGGCGGCACTCATTCTCATCAGATGGCGTCATCACCACCATGTTGGGCACGGTGCGCAGGAAGCTGATGTCGAACGCCCCCTGATGGGTCGGGCCATCGGCGCCCACCAGACCGGCCCGGTCGATGGCGAATAGCACCGGCAGATCTTGCAGCGCTACGTCGTGGATCACCTGATCGTAGGCGCGCTGCAGGAAGCTCGAATAGATAGCGACCACCGGCTTCTTGTCGGCGATGGCAAGACCGGCAGCGAACGTGACTGCATGTTGCTCGGCAATCGCCACGTCGAAGTAGCGATCCGGATATTGCTGGCTGAATTTTACCAGCCCCGAGCCTTCGCGCATGGCGGGGGTGATGCCGACCAGCTTTTCGTCTTTGGCGGCCATGTCGCACAGCCACTGGCCAAAGATGGCGGAGAAGGTGGGTTTGGCGCTGCTCGCCTTGGGCAGGGAACACTCGTCAGGATTGAACTTGGGCACGGCGTGATAACCGATGGGGTCTTTCTCAGCCGGCTCGTAACCCTTGCCCTTCTTGGTCTTGACGTGCAGCAGCTGCGGGCCCTTGAGATTGCGCATGTTGCGCAGGGTCTCGACCAATGCCTCTATATCGTGACCGTCGATGGGGCCGATATAGTTGAAGCCGAACTCCTCGAACAGGGTACCGGGCACCACCATCCCCTTGAGGTGCTCTTCGGCCCGCTTGGCCAGCTCCTTGACCGGTGGCAGACCTGCCAGCACCTTCTTGCCGCCTTCGCGGATGGTGGTGTAGAGCTTGCCTGACATGACCCGGGCCAGATGGTTGTTGAGCGCGCCGACATTCTCTGAGATGGACATCTCGTTGTCGTTGAGGATCACCAGCATGTCCTTGTGAACATCGCCAGCGTGGTTGAGCGCTTCAAAGGCCATCCCTGCGGTAATGGCACCATCACCGATCACTGCAACGACCTTGCGACCGAGCCCTTCGCTCTCGGCGGCGACCGCCATACCGAGCGCCGCACCGATGGAAGTGCTGGAGTGGCCGACGGAGAGCACGTCGTACTCGCTCTCGCCACGCCAGGGGAAGGGGTGCAGACCGTCTTTCTGACGGATGGTGTGGATCTGATCACGGCGCCCGGTCAGGATCTTGTGGGGATAGGCCTGATGGCCCACGTCCCAGATCAGCCGATCGAACGGGGTGTTGTAGACGTAGTGCAGGGCCACGGTCAATTCGACCGTACCGAGACCGGAGGCAAAGTGTCCGCTGGAGCGGCTGACAGAGCGCAGCAGATATTCGCGCAGCTCGTTGCACAGCACCGGCAGCCGATCTTTGGGCAAGGAACGCAGCTCGACCGGAGTGTCCGCGAGGGCCAGGTTGGGGAAATTGCTAATATCAACGCTCATATTGTTACTGTTATCCAGCGTTTAGTGGGTTCGCTCGATGATGTAATCGGCAAACGCTTCCAGAATGTCGGTATTGTAGGGCAAGGATTGCAGGGCTGTTAAGGCTCTCCCATGCAGTTCGCGAGCCAGCTCACGGGCGTTCTCGAGTCCGAGCAGGGCCGGGTAGGTGCTCTTCTCAAGTGCCAGATCGGAGCCTTGCGGTTTGCCCAGAGTAGCGGTGTCACCAGTAATGTCGAGGATGTCATCCTGTACCTGGAAGGCAAGGCCAATTGCGGCGGCGTAGGTTTGCAGCGCAGTCAGGGTTGCATCATCAACATCCGCCTTGCACAGGGCGCCCAGTGTCACGGCGCACTCAATCAGTGCCCCCGTTTTATGGCGGTGTACCTGTTCCAGTTCGGCGAGCGAGATCTGGCGCCCTTCGGCCTGCAGATCCAGCGCCTGACCGCCGCACATACCCAGATAGCCGGAAGCGCGGGCGAGGGTACTCAGCATCCGCACCCGGTTGGCCATCAAGGTATCGGGCATGGGGTGATCGGCCAGAATGGAGAACGCCAGCGTCTGCAGCGCATCACCGGCCAGAATGGCGGTGCCTTCATCGAATGCCTTGTGAACGGTCGGCTGGCCGCGACGCAAGTCGTCGTCATCCATGGCGGGCAGATCGTCGTGCAGCAGTGAGTAGGCATGGATGCACTCCACGGCAGCCGCAGGGCCGTCCAGCAGGTCGCTCTTTACGCCCAGCATTTCGCCGACCGCGTAGACCAGAAACGGGCGAACCCGCTTGCCGCCCAGCAGCAGGCCATATTTCATGGCATCACGCAGACGAGGCGCCATGGGTGGCAAAGCTTCAAGTTTTGCCAACAGGCAGTCATCAATACGCTGGCGATGCTGACGGGAAAAATGGACCAGTGCCACTCACTCGTCTCCTTGTTCTGGCTGGAAGGGGGTCAGCTGATCACTGCCATCGGCCTTGCTCAGCAGGATCTGGATCTTCTGCTCGGCTTGCTCCAGCTTTTGTTGGCCAGCCCGCACCAGATGGATTCCCTGCTCGAACTGTTTGAGGGCCTCCTCCAGCGGTAGGGAACCTTGCTCCAGCTGATGAACGATGGTTTCCAGCTCTTCGAGAGTGGCGTCAAAACTCAGACGGTCGATTTTTTTACTGGCCATGTCCATCCTCGGGAATTGAAAAAACGGCTTATATTAACATCGACCGCCCACCGGGGGGAGGCTGAAAAACGCTGCCTCCTCAAACTCTCGATAAACTGGCCGATAATGAACCATGATTCTCAGTGGATGCATGCTTGCCGCTTGGGTCGCAATAGCAGAAAATTCAACAAACTATAATTGGGCATAAGAACCGGTGACAGGAGTAGGGACGTGGATCTAGGCAGTCTGATAGGGATAGTGCTGGGTTTCGGGGTGGTGGTGTACGGCATGCTGCTGGGGGGCCCCATGAGCATGTACGTCGACATGCCATCGGTCTACATCACCGTATTGGGCTCCATCTTCATCGCCATGATGAAGTTCAACCTAGGCCAGTTTCTGATGGCGTTTAAGGTCGCTGGTAAAGCTTTTATGTACAAGGGCGACAAGCTGGAAGACCTCATAGTTAAAGCCGTTGAGCTTGCCGATGCCGCCCGTAAAGGCGGATTTCTGGCGCTTGAAGCGGCCGAGATTCCCAATCCCTTCATGAAAAAAGGGATCGATATGCTGGTGGATGGCCATGATGCCGATGTAGTGCGCGCAGTGATGGAAAAGGATATCGAGTTGACTGCCGAACGTCACGTCATTGCGATCAAGGTGTTCCGTACCCTTGGGGATCTTGGCCCGGCGATGGGGATGATCGGTACGCTGGTGGGTCTGGTGGCCATGTTGGCCAATATGAGTGATCCCAAATCTATCGGTCCTGCCATGGCTGTAGCCCTCTTGACCACTCTGTATGGTGCGATCGAAGCCAACATGCTGGCCATCCCGATAGCCGACAAGCTGGAACTGCGAAGCGGCGAAGAGCGCCTTAGCCGTTCGCTGATCCTCGATGCCATCATGGGGATCCAGGATGGCCAAAACCCGCGGGTGATCCAGTCCATGCTGCAGAACTATCTGAACCAGTCCAAACGCAACAACGGCAGTGAGTAGGGAGCCCTATGTCTGATTGCAAATGCCCGCCTCCCGGCCTGCCCGGTTATATGGGGACCTTCGCCGACCTCATGTCTCTGCTGATGTGCTTTTTCGTGTTGTTGCTCTCCTTTGCCGAGATGGATGTGCAGAAGTTCAAGCAGATTGCGGGGTCCATGGAGAAGGCATTCGGGGTCCAGAATATCCTTGAGGTGAAAGATATTCCGAAGGGAACTTCTGTCATTGCCCAGGAGTTCCGTCCTGGCCGCCCAGAGCCAACCCCGATTGATACCGTGATGCAGCAGACCATGGACATGACCCAGACCGAGCTGGATTTTTTGCCCGGTGAGGCCGAGCAGGCAGGTGGTCAGGACAAGAGTGATGGCAAGCAGACGGGGGGGGACACAGCTCAGGATGCTCAGAAGGCGCAGCAGCAGTCCAATACCCTGGCAAAGGCGCTGGCCGAGCAGATGAAAGATCAGATCCAGGATGGTGCCATCGAAATCGAGGCGTTGGGACAGCAGATTATTATCCGGATCAGGGAAAAAGCCTCCTTCCCGGCTGGCTCGGCGTTTCTGCAACCCCAGTTCTGGCCGGTTATTCGCAAGGTCGCGACCCTGCTCAAGGATGTACCGGGTGAAATCACCATATCCGGCCACACCGACAACGTGGCGACCGAGGACGAGCTGTTTCAGTCCAACTGGGAGCTTTCGTCCCAGCGAGCAGTGGCTGTGGCACACCAGATGATCAAGGTCCCAGGATTTGATCAGGGACGCTTGATTGTGCAGGGGATGGCCGATTCCCAACCATTGGTGCCCAACAATACTCCCGAGAATCGCCGGATGAACCGACGGGTAGAGATCGCTATCATGCAGGGCAAACCGACCATTTCCTCTCCTATTTCGGTACCGGAAGGAAAGTAATATTTCTTGGAGCAACAGATAAAGCGGGATCTGCATCAGGGGGCCGACATGGATTTTGTGTTGGCTTCATATTAAGATGCGCCATCCGAACCGAGTGCTGCGGCGTCCTGACAGATAGCCGCAGCTTCTATTTTCAAGCAACCCAGGTTTCGACTATGAATCATACTCCGATGACTGTTCGCGGCGCTGAGAAGCTGCGCGAAGAGCTCGAATATCTCAAGACCGAGCTTCGTCCCCAGATTATCGAAGCGATTGCTGAAGCCCGTGAGCACGGTGATCTGAAAGAGAATGCCGAATACCATGCCGCCCGTGAGCAGCAGGGGTTCTGTGAAGGCCGCATTCAGGAAATTGAAGCCAAGCTCTCCAATGCCCAGGTGATCGATGTCACCAAGATGACCAACAATGGTCGCATCATCTTTGGTGCCACCGTGACCCTGCTCAAGAGCGAAACAGAGGAAGAGGTTATCTACCGCATCGTGGGTGACGATGAGGCTGACATCAAGCAGAACCTTATCTCTGTCAACTCTCCGATCGCCCGCGCTCTGATTGGCAAGGAAGTGGACGATGTGGCGCTCGTCAAGACGCCCGCAGGTGATGTGGAGTACGAAATCCTGGACGTTGCCTACATCTGATGTAGTTAATGCGGGATGAGACGGGGGAGCACTTGCTCCCCTGTTTGTTGCGCTTCAGGCTGGTTGGTAAGCGTCGTTGAAGGTGTCCTGATGGCGCTGAAACAGCCAGTGACGAAGTCGCTCTATGTTTGCCTCGCTCATCTGGAAACTGAGTGCCCAGGTTGCACGGTCTGCATTAGATTTGACCCGTCTCACCAGCCTGGCCTGCAAGGGAAATGGCGCCTCTGTGGCGATCTGCAGAGTTCCCTGCAAGGTAGTATCCGCCATCATATCTATGGGCAGATCTTCCACGATGAGGCCATTGAGCGAAAGGCTCAGCACTTGGAGTACTCCATGAGCTGTTTGCAGTGTCGCTTTCTGGGCAAGTATCCAAGCTCTTGGCTGGGCAAACCCCAGCTCCCGGATCACTGGCGCAGCGAGCCGAGGCTCGACAAAGCCATCTTCTCTCTGGATAAAGGTGAGGGGGAATCGCAACTGATGGCCTGCATAGCGGGCTTCCAATACCAGCTGTTCGGCTTTTTGCAGCAAGCCAAGCATGGGGTTGTCGAGATGTCCGCTCAGAAGGTGGGTCGCCTCCGAGCATCCCAGCTCCCGCAACATGGTCAGTTCATCGTCGGTCAGAATAGGATGGTGAGCCATGGCGCGTGTCCGAAACTATTCATCGCAGGTTAAGGGCTTGGCGACTACTGTGGCAAGCGACTCGGGAAGAAGTGAAATAAGGAAAGAGCAATGCTCTTTCCTTTTACTTGCGAGGCAGCTGGATTTTGGGTTCGTTGGCCTGACGATAGATGGTCAGCACATGACCCATGCTTTGTACTTTTACAGAGCCTGTTTCACGGACGATGGCATCCATAACCAGTTGTTTTATCTCGCGATCTTCAGAGGCAACCTTAACCTTGATCAGCTCGTGATGGTTCAGCGCCAGATCGATCTCCGCCAGTACACCTTCGGTCAGACCGTGCTGACCCAGCAGGACGACAGGCTTGAGGCTGTGGGCAAGGCCCTTGAGGTACTGTTTCTGTTTATTGTTGAGAATCATCGCAATTTCTTCATAAGTCAGGGTTGAAAGGGGCGTATTCTACCCCCACTTAGCCCTTAATACTAATAACCCTTGTGGTTTTTTAAAGCCGATTATCATGACCCAGAAAAAACGTTCCGCCAGCTCCACCCGCTGGTTAAAAGAACATTTCGACGATCAATACGTCAAAAAAGCCCAGAAATTGGGGCTGCGTTCCCGTGCTGTTTTCAAGATCGACGAGATCCAGGGCAAAGACCGCCTGTTGAAAAATGGCATGACGGTAGTGGATTTGGGGGCTGCCCCCGGCGGCTGGTCTCAATTCGCGGTCGAGCAGGTTGGCGAATCGGGTCGTGTCATCGCTTGCGATATTCTGCCTATGGATCCCATCGCCGGTGTCGATTTCCTGCAGGGGGACTTTCGGGAGGAAACTGTACTCGGTGCCTTGCTGGAGCGAGTCGGACCCGACAAGGTCGATGTCGTGATGTCCGACATGGCCCCCAACATGAGCGGCACCCAGCAGGTGGATCAGGCTCGTGCCATGTATCTGGTCGAGTTGGCTCTGGACATGTGTCATCAGGTATTGCGCAGTGACGGCAGTTTTGTGGTGAAGGTGTTTCAGGGGGAGGGCTTTGATGCCTATCTGAATGAAATTCGGAAACTTTTCTCCGCCGTTAAAATTCGTAAACCAGACTCATCCCGCGCCAGGTCACGGGAAGTCTACATTGTGGCTACCGGTTTTAAACTGTAGTACCCTAACCTTCATCGTTAACTGTCAGTCTGCGAGGTTACTGATTTGAGTGACATGGCGAAAAACTTAATCCTGTGGCTGGTCATCGCCGTCGTATTGATGTCGGTGTTCAATAGCTTCAGCCCCAGCGATACCACCAGTCGCCAGCTGGACTATTCCAGCTTCGTTAAAGAGGTGACCCAAGATCAGATCCGTGAAGTGCGGATGGACGGTAAGGTCATTAATGGCGTCAAGCGTACTGGTGAACGATTCACCACCATCATCCCGGCGCCGGATCCCCAGCTGCTCAACGATATGCTCAATCACAACGTCAAGGTGATGGGCGAGAAGCCGGAAGAGCCGTCTTTGCTGACCTCTATCTTCATCTCCTGGTTCCCGATGTTGCTGCTGATCGGTGTCTGGGTCTTCTTCATGCGTCAGATGCAGGGCGGCGGTGGCAAAGGCGCCATGTCGTTTGGCAAGAGCAAGGCTCGCCTGATGAGTGAAGATCAGATCAAGACTACCTTTGCCGATGTAGCTGGTTGCGATGAAGCCAAGGAAGAGGTGAAGGAGCTGGTCGACTATCTGCGCGACCCGAGCAAATTCCAGAAACTGGGTGGCAAGATCCCGACCGGTGTGCTGCTGGTTGGTCCTCCCGGTACCGGTAAGACCCTGCTGGCCAAGGCCATTGCGGGCGAGGCCAAGGTGCCGTTCTTCACCATCTCGGGTTCCGATTTCGTGGAGATGTTCGTCGGTGTCGGTGCCTCCCGGGTGCGTGACATGTTTGAACAGGCCAAGAAATCTTCTCCCTGCATCATCTTCATCGATGAAATTGATGCGGTCGGTCGCCAGCGTGGCGCCGGTCTGGGTGGTGGTCACGATGAACGTGAGCAGACCCTTAACCAGATGCTGGTCGAGATGGATGGTTTTGAGGGCAATGAAGGCATCATCGTCATTGCTGCCACCAACCGTCCTGACGTACTGGATCCGGCACTGCTGCGTCCGGGCCGTTTCGACCGTCAGGTTGTGGTCGGTCTGCCGGATGTCCGTGGTCGCGAGCAGATCCTGAAAGTGCACATGCGCAAAGTTCCGCTGGCGGATGACGTCAATCCGGCGCTGATTGCCCGTGGTACCCCCGGTTTCTCCGGTGCGGACTTGGCCAACCTGGTCAACGAAGCAGCCCTCTTCTCTGCCCGTGAGAGCCGCCGAGTGGTCTCCATGGCCGAGTTCGAGAAGGCCAAGGACAAGATCATGATGGGGGCGGAACGTCGCTCCATGGTGATGAAAGAGTCTGAAAAAGAGATGACTGCGTATCATGAAGCTGGTCACGCCATTATTGGTCGCGTGGTTCCGGATCATGATCCCGTCTACAAGGTCTCTATCATTCCGCGCGGTCGTGCGCTGGGTGTGACCATGTATCTGCCGGAGCAGGATCGCTGGAGCCACTCCAAGCAGCATCTGGAGTCGATGATCTCCAGCCTGTATGGCGGTCGTCTGGCGGAAGAGTTGATCTACGGTGCCGAGAAGGTCTCGACCGGCGCGTCCAACGACATCGAGCGAGCTACCGATATCGCACGCAAGATGGTGACCCAGTGGGGTATGTCCGAGCGTCTCGGCCCGATGCTTTATGCGGAAGAAGATGGTGAAGTGTTCCTCGGCCGCAGCATGGCCAAGGCCAAGCACATGTCCGACGACACTGCGCGCATCATCGATGCCGAGGTGAAGCAGGTCATTGATCGCAACTACGACCGCGCCAAGCAGATCCTGCTGGATAACATGGATGTGTTGCACAGCATGAAAGATGCGCTGATGAAGTACGAGACTATCGATGCCAAACAGATCGATGATCTGATGGCTCGTCGCGAGGTTCGTGCTCCGAGCAACTGGCATGACGAGCACGGTGATACCCCGCAAGGCGGTTCCACTGTGGCTGCCGAGACCAAGCCTGCCGATGAGGCTGCACCGGTGTCGGATGTCACTATCGACAAAGCCAACGACGCACCGGCCAAATAATTGTGACTCTCCAAACCCCGGGCTTGCCCGGGGTTTTTCTTTATCAGATGGACGTGAAAATGCAGTTAACCAGCAAGGGGCTCAGCCTCTCCCTCGATCGTCCCCATGTGATGGGGATCCTCAATGTGACGCCCGACTCCTTCTCTGATGGCGGTAATTTCAACCAGTTTGAACGGGCAATGGCCCATGCGCGCCAGATGGTCTCTGACGGTGCGACCCTCATCGACATCGGTGGCGAGTCAACCCGCCCTGGTGCGCCCGATGTGAGCGAGCAGGAGGAGCTGGACAGGGTCATTCCTGTCGTGGAACAGATGGTCCGTGAGCTGGATGTGATGATCTCCCTCGATACCTCCAAAGCGGCGGTGATGCGGGAGGGTTGCAAGGCGGGAGCCCATCTGATCAACGATGTGCGGGCACTGCAAGAACCTGGAGCACTGCAAGCCGCGGCCGAAGCTCGGGTTCCGGTCTGTCTGATGCATATGCAGGGGCAGCCGAGAACCATGCAGGTCGAGCCGCACTATGACGACCTGATCGGGGAGGTACGCGCCTTCTTTGATGAGCGTATTGCGGCTTGTCTGGCGGTCGGGATCCGTCGTGAAGAGCTGTTGCTGGATCCGGGATATGGCTTTGGCAAAACCCTTGCACACAACTATCAGCTGTTGGCGGCTCAAAAGGAACTGCTTGATTATGGCTTGCCGCTATTGGTGGGGATGTCGCGAAAGTCTATGATAGGCAACCTGCTGGGCCGTCCGGTGGATGAGCGTCTGGCGGGCAGTCTGGCATGCGCCCTTATCGGCATGCAGCATGGGGCCCGCATCATCAGGGTACACGATGTACGGGAGACCATGGACGCATTGCGCGTCGGTTGGCTGGCAATGACGGGACAAGATTTTATTTCCAAATAATAAAGAGAACAGACAATGGCAAGAAAGTATTTCGGTACCGATGGTGTGCGCGGCAAGGTTGGCGAATACCCGATCACCCCTGATTTTGTAATGAAATTGGGTTGGGCTGCCGGCAAAGTGCTCTCCAAGAAGGGCACCAAAAAGGTGCTGATTGGCAAAGATACCCGCATCTCCGGTTACATGCTGGAATCCGCGCTGGAAGCGGGGCTCTCCGCGGCAGGCCTTAAAGCCATTCTGATGGGGCCCATGCCCACGCCGGCGGTTGCCTACCTGACTCGCACTTTCCGTGCCGAAGCTGGCATCGTCATCAGCGCTTCCCACAACCCCTTCTACGACAACGGCATCAAGTTCTTCTCCGCCGATGGCACCAAGCTGCCCGATGATGTCGAGCTGGCTATCGAAGCCGAGCTGGATCACGAGCTCAAGTGTGTCGAGTCTGCCGAACTTGGCAAAGCGGTGCGCATTGATGATGCTGCCGGTCGCTATATCGAATTTTGCAAGAGCACCTTCCCCTCCCACATGAATCTGGATGGGGTGAAAATGGTGGTCGACTGTGGCCACGGCGCCACTTACCACATTGCGCCTTCGGTTTTCCGCGAGCTGGGTGCTGAAGTGATCACCATGGGCTGTGCCCCGGATGGTCTCAACATCAACGATGGTGTCGGTTCGACTGCGCCTGACGCACTGGTTGCCAAGGTACTGGAGTGCAAGGCCGATCTGGGGGTTGCCTTTGATGGCGATGGTGACCGTCTGATCATGGTTGACCATACCGGTTATCTCATCGACGGTGACGAAGTGCTCTATATCATCGCGCGCGATGCCCTGCGCAATGGTCGCCTCAAAGGCGGTGTCGTCGGCACCCTGATGGCCAACATGGGTCTGGAGCTGGCGCTGCAAACTCTGGGCATTCCGTTTGCTCGTGCCAAGGTGGGTGACCGCTATGTGCTGGAGATTATGGAAGAGAAGGGCTGGCGCATCGGTGGCGAGAACTCCGGCCACATTATCTGTCTTGATCAAACCACTACGGGTGATGGCATCGTAGCCGCTTTGCAGGTGCTCACTGCCATGCGCAGTGCCGAGATGCCGCTTGTCAAGCTGCGCTCCGGCATGAGCAAGTTCCCGCAGGTACTAGTGAATGTTCGTTTTGCCGAAGGCAAGGATCCGCTGGCCGCGGATGCTGTCATGGCTGAGGTTGCCAAGGTGGAACAGGAGCTGGCTGGTCGTGGTCGCGTACTGTTGCGCAAATCAGGTACCGAACCGCTGATCCGGGTCATGGTCGAAGGGGAGCATGAACAGCAGGTGCGTGACATGGCCCAGCGCATCGCCAAGCAGGTTGAATCGGCGTTTTAATGAACAGCTAGGGCGGCTTTTTAGCCGCTCTGGTTGTATCTTGTTCAAACGATTCAAAAATTTAAAAATAGCACTTGTCAGCTGAGCATCCTCTGGATATTATCAGCCCCGCTTTCGCAAGGGAGTTGCCGATGGGACATCGCAAACCGTTTGTAGCAGCAAACTGGAAGTTGCACGGTAGTAGGTCGCAGTTAGAGCAGTTTACGAGTCAGTGCCTGAACGGCGTCGACGGAAAAGTAGATGTGGTTCTCTGTCCTTCCCATGTGCATCTCGACTTTAGCGCTTCACTGCTCAACGAGCAGAAAGTAATAAAGTTGGGGGCTCAGAATGTGAGTCAGCACGCGACTGGCGCTTACACTGGAGAAATCTCGTGTCAGATGCTGGTTGAGGCAGGGTGTCGTTACGTATTGGTAGGGCACTCCGAGCGCAGGCGTCTCTTTGGTGAGACCAGTTTTATCGTCGCAGAGAAGTTCGCGGCAGCCAGAGCGGCAGGCTTGATTCCCATCCTGTGTTTAGGTGAATCAGGTGCGGCGAGGCAGGCGAGAAGAGCCTTCGAGGTGATCGCTGAAGAGCTGGATATCGTCATAGAGAAAAATGGCGCGATGGCTTTCGATAATGCTATCATCGCCTACGAGCCGATTTGGGCTGTAGGTACAGGTAAATGCGCCACACCCGAGCAGGCACAAGAGGTTCATTCCTTTATACGTGGTCGCTTGGCGGAGGATACTCCGGTAATAGGTGAGAAAGTTAGGATCATCTATGGTGGGAGCGTAACGCCGAGCAATGCGAGAGATTTGTTTGCCCAACCCGACGTAGATGGCGGCTTGATTGGCAGAGCGAGTCTTGATAGCGATGCGTTTTTAGGAATTGTTGAAGCGGCAAAGGGTGCAAGTTAAATGTACGAGATTCTTTTAGTCGTTTATCTGCTGGTTTCACTGGCTCTGATTGGTCTGGTGATGATTCAGCAAGGTAAAGGGGCTGATATGGGCGCCTCCTTCGGCGCAGGGGCATCGAATACCGTATTCGGCTCCAGTGGTTCAGGTAGCTTCCTGACCCGAACAACAGCGATTTTGGCTACTCTGTTTTTCGTAATCAGCTTGCTGCTAGGTTCAATGTCCAGCAACAAGGCAAAGCAGGGTAGTGAATGGGAAAATCTGCAACAAACCAAACAGGTTGAGCAGTCCAAAGCGCCAGTGAAGAAAGATACTGACGTTCCCGAGTAAGAGTTTTGCCGTGGTGGTGGAATTGGTAGACACGCTATCTTGAGGGGGTAGTGCTCTAGGGTGTGCGGGTTCGAGTCCCGCCCACGGCACCAATTAAGCAGTGAACTCGGGAAACCGAGTGTATTATAGCCAGTCAGTCTTGTATCGAGAGAGTGAAGTGGCTATAATCTCGCACGATTTCGGACGCGGGGTGGAGCAGCATGGTAGCTCGTCGGGCTCATAACCCGAAGGTCGTCGGTTCAAATCCGGCCCCCGCAACCAAATTTCACGCATTTCCTACGCTCAGGAAGGCGGTCGCTGCGAGGCGACAATCAGGGTAAAGCGCCAAGCCCCGATTTGACATCGGGGCTTTTTGTTATGTGCAATTTACTCTGAATCGATATCTATCTGGGCTTTATGCCCTTTTTTTGTTTTTCGGAGGGTGACTTTGGCTACGTTGGAACAACGTTTGACCGATCTGCTCGAGGCTCCGGTCGTTGCCTTGGGTTTTGAACTTTGGGGTATTGAGTTTATCCGCGCGGGTAAACACTCCACCTTGCGTGTCTATATTGACGGCGAGCAGGGTGTGACTGTCGAGAACTGTGCTGAGGTCAGCCATCAGGTTGGCGCCATCATGGACGTCGAAGATCCCATCACCGAGGAGTACTACCTCGAGGTATCCTCCCCAGGCCTGGATCGTCCCCTGTTCAAGGTTGCCCATTTCGAAAAATACGTTGGCCAAGAGGCGGCGGTAACGCTTCGGATGGCAACAAACAACCGCCGCAAGTTCAAAGGCGTAATCAAAGCTGTGCAAGGCGACATGATCACCCTGACAGTAGATGGTAAGGACGACGTGTTGGCTTTCACCAATATCCAAAAAGCGAACATAGTGCCGAACTTTGGTTAACGAGGCTATCGGATATGAATAAAGAGATTTTGCTGGTCGTTGACGCAGTATCCAACGAGAAAGCGGTACCCCGCGAGAAGATCTTCCAGGCTCTGGAAACCGCGCTGGCGACTGCGACCAAGAAGAAATATGAAGGCGAGATTGAAGTTCGGGTCGAAATCGATCGCAAGACCGGTGACTACGACACCTATCGTCGCTGGCTGGTAATCGCAGATCAAGCCGCGATGGAGAACCCTTACGCCGAGATTACCCTGGAAGCTGCTCAGATTGATCAGCCGGATATCCAGGTCGGTGAATATGTTGAAGACCAGATTGATTCTGTCACCTTCGACCGTATTACTACCCAGACCGCCAAGCAGGTTATCGTGCAGAAAGTGCGCGAAGCGGAGCGTTCACAAGTAGTTGATCAGTTTAAAGATAAAGAAGGCACCATCATCAGTGGTGTCGTCAAGAAGAGCAACCGCGACAACGTCATTCTGGATCTGGGCAGCAATGCTGAAGCCGTGATCTTCCGTGATGACATGCTGCCGCGTGAAACCTTCCGCCCGGGCGACCGTGTCCGTGGCCTGCTCTACGCAGTACGTCCAGAAGCCCGTGGTTCCCAGCTGTTTGTCAGCCGTTCCAGCCCGGACTTCCTGAAAGAGCTGTTCCGTATCGAAGTACCGGAGATCGGCGAAGAGATGATCGAAATCATGGGCGCTGCCCGTGACCCGGGTTCCCGCGCCAAGATCGCGGTGAAGACCAACGATCGTCGTATCGACCCGATCGGTGCCTGTATCGGTATGCGTGGTGCCCGTGTGCAAGCTGTCTCCGCAGAGCTGAGCGGTGAGCGTGCAGACATCGTGCTGTACGATGACAACCCGGCCCAGTACGTGATCAATGCCATGGCTCCTGCCGATGTGGCCTCCATCATCGTTGATGAAGACAACCACACCATGGATATCGCCGTGGAAGCTGCCAACCTGGCCCAGGCCATCGGTCGCAATGGTCAGAACGTGCGTCTGGCCTCCCAGCTGACCGGTTGGGAGCTGAACGTGATGACCGTTGAGGACATGCGTGCCAAGCACCAGGCCGAGAACGACCGCATCATGAACCTGTTCACCAGCACCCTGGATATCGATGACGATTTCGCCGGTCTGCTGATGGAAGAGGGCTTCTCTACCCTGGAAGAGATCGCCTTTGTACCGGTCAACGAGCTGCTGGCTATCGACGGTCTGGATGAAGACATGGTCGAAGAGCTGCGCAAGCGCGCCAAAGATGCCCTGACTACCAAGGCACTGGCCAAAGAAGAGTCTTTCGATGGCGTCGAGCCGTCCGAAGAGCTGCTCAATCTGAACGGTCTGAGCCGCGAACTGGCTTACGCTCTGGCGGGCCGTGGCGTGGGCACCCTGGAAGATTTGGCTGAGCAAGGTATCGATGACCTTGCTGATATTGAAGGGCTGACTGCCGAGAAGGCAGGTGAGCTCATTATGGCTGCTCGCAATATCTGTTGGTTCGGAGAAGAGCAGTCCGAGTAAGATCAAACGGAGGAAAATGAATGGCAGAAGTATCAGTCAAACAACTTGCCACTGACATCGACACACCGGTTGATCGTCTTCTCCAGCAGTTTGTCGATGCCGGTATCAGCAAGAGCAAGGCCGACGACATGGTCAGCGAGTCTGAGAAACAGGCTCTGCTGGCACACCTGAAGAAACAGCATGGAGGTGACGAGGTCGCCGCTCCTGCCCGCATGACCTTGCAGCGCAAGACCAAGAGCACCATCAGTGTTCAGGGTACTGGCGGCAAGAACAAGGAAGTGCAGGTAGAAGTGCGCAAGTCTCGCACCTATGTAAGACGCTCGGCGCTGGAAGATGAACAGCGTCAGGCGGAAGCCGAGGAAACAGCGCGTTTGGAAGCAGAAGAAAAAGCTCGTCGCGAGGCCGAAGAGAAGGCTCGTCTCGAAGCTGAAGAGAAGGCTCGCCGTGAGGCTGAGCAAGCTCGTCGTGAAGCTGAGGAAAAGGCGCGGATCGAGGCACAATCAAAGGCTCGACAGGCTTCACAGCCCGCCAAAGCAGCCAGTAGCACAGCTCAGCAAGAGGCAGAAAAGATGGCCAAGCGCGAAGCAGAAGAACTGAAGCGCCAACAGGAACAAACAGCTTTGAAAAAAGCTGAAGAACTCGCCGCGAAGAAAGCCGAAGAGGCTCGTCTCATGGCGGAACAGAACGCAGCCCGCTGGGCTGAAGAAGAGGCCGCTCGCGCCAAAGAGAGCAGCGACTACCATCTGACCACCAACAAGCATGCGCAAGCCGCAGAAGACGAGTTGGATCGGAAAGAAGAGACCAGCCGCCGCACTGCCGCAGCTGCCAAGGCACCGAAGAAAGCCGGTCGTCGTGAAGATGATCGCGACTCTCGCAACCCGCGTGCCCGCAAAGGCAAGCGCGGCAAGGTCGCCATGCCGAACGCCATGAAGCACGGCTTCAACAAGCCGGCTGCCGTGGTGAACCGCGACGTCGTCATCGGCGAGACCATCACTGTGGCCGAGCTGGCCAACAAGATGGCCGTCAAGGGCGTTGAAGTCATCAAGGTGATGATGAAGATGGGTGCCATGGCCACCATCAACCAGGTGATCGACCAGGAGACCGCTCAGCTGGTCGCCGAGGAGATGGGTCACAAGGTTGTGCTGCGTCGTGAGAACGAGCTGGAAGAGGCGGTACTGTCCGATCGTGACGAGACCTCCGAAGCCAAGCCGCGCGCACCGGTCGTGACCATCATGGGTCACGTTGACCATGGTAAGACCTCGCTGCTCGACTACATTCGTAAAGCCAAGGTTGCTGCTGGCGAAGCCGGTGGTATTACCCAGCATATCGGTGCTTACCACGTCCAGACTGACAGTGGCATGATCACCTTCCTGGATACTCCGGGTCACGCGGCGTTTACCTCCATGCGTGCTCGTGGTGCCAAGGCGACCGATATCGTTGTTCTGGTTGTTGCAGCTGACGACGGCGTGATGCCGCAAACCATCGAAGCTATCCAGCACGCCAAGGCTGCCGGTGTACCGCTGGTTGTTGCGGTCAACAAGATCGACAAGCCGGAAGCGGATCCGGATCGCGTCAAGACCGAACTGGCCCGTTACAACGTCATGTCCGAAGATTGGGGTGGAGACTGCCAGTTCGTGCACGTATCCGCCAAGTCTGGCGAAGGCATCGACGACCTGTTGGAAGCCATCCTGATCCAGGCTGAAGTACTGGAGCTGAAAGCGGTGGTTGATGGCATGGCCAACGGCGTCGTGATCGAATCCTTCCTGGATAAAGGTCGTGGTCCGGTTGCTACCGTACTGGTACAAGAAGGTACTCTGCGTCAGGGCGACATCGTTCTGTGTGGTCTCGAGTACGGCCGTGTTCGCGCCATGCGTGACGAACTGGGTCGCGAGATCAAGGAAGCGGGTCCGTCCCTGCCGGTGGAAATCCTGGGTCTGTCCGGCGTACCCTCTGCCGGTGACGAAGCCACCGTTGTCCGTGACGAGAAGAAAGCCCGTGAAGTGGCGCTCTATCGTCAGGGCAAGTTCCGCGAAGTCAAGCTGGCTCGCCAGCAGAAGGCCAAGCTGGAAAACATGTTCGCCAACATGACCGAGGGCGAAGTGTCCGAAGTGAACGTGGTGATCAAGGCCGACGTACAAGGTTCTGTGGAAGCGATCTGCGATGCGCTGGTCAAACTCTCCACCGACGAAGTGAAGGTGAAGATCGTGGGTTCCGGCGTAGGTGGTATCACCGAAACCGACGCGACCCTGGCTGCTGCTTCCAGCGCCATCCTGGTTGGTTTCAACGTCCGTGCCGACGCATCTGCGCGCAAGGTCATCGAATCCGAGAGCCTGGATCTGCGTTACTACTCCGTCATCTATGACCTGATCGACGAAGTGAAGCAGGCCATGAGCGGCAAGCTGGCCCCTGAGTATCGTCAGGAGATCATCGGTCTGGCTGAAGTGCGTAGCGTCTTCAAGTCTCCGAAGTTCGGCGCTGTTGCCGGCTGTATGGTTACCGAAGGTGTGGTCAAGCGTTCCAACCGTATCCGCGTTCTGCGTGACAACGTGGTTATCTATGAAGGCGAGCTGGAATCCCTGCGCCGCTTCAAGGATGACGTCAACGAAGTTCGCAACGGCTACGAGTGTGGTATCGCGGTCAAGAACTACAACGACGTGCGCGAAGGCGACCAGATCGAAGTTTACGAGACTGTTGAAATCCAACGGACTCTGTAAGCCGAGAGTTAGACAAAATAGGGGGCCGCGGCCCCCTTTTATCGCAGGATAGAATATGGCCAGAGAATTCAGCCGGACCCGTCGGGTCGGACAGCAGATCCAGCGTGAAATCGCGCTGATCCTGCAGCGCGAGGTGAAAGACCCGCGCATCGGCATGGTGACTGTTTCCGATGTGGAAGTGTCCCGTGACCTCAACTATGCCAAGATTTACGTCACCTTCTTGCAGCTGGAAAATGATGCCGAGCGCATCAAGGAAGGCTTGCAGGGTCTGACCGAAGCAGCCGGATATATCCGTAGTCTGCTGGGCAGTGCCATGCGTCTGCGCGTGGTGCCCGAGCTGCGTTTCTACTACGACCAGACCCTGGTCGAAGGGATGCGTCTCTCCAACCTGGTGACCAACACTGTGCGTGAAGACAAGCGTCGCATGGCCGAATCCGGCCGTGACGAAGAAGCTGAATCAGCACCGGATGACACGACTGAGGATAAAGCCTGAGATGACCCGAAGACGTCGTTTCAAGGGCCGTGATGTGCACGGCATTCTGCTGCTGGACAAGCCGACCGGCCTGACCTCCAACGATGTGTTGCAGAAGGTCAAGCGTATCTACAACGCCGCCAAGGCCGGTCACACCGGCGCACTGGATCCGCTGGCGACCGGCATGCTGCCGATCTGCCTCGGCGAGGCCACCAAGTTCTCCCAGTATCTGCTGGAAGCGGACAAGCGCTATGAGGTGACCGCCAAACTGGGCGAGCGCACCAACACCAGCGACTCCGACGGTGAGGTGGTCTCCACCCGTCCGGTGAACGTGGCTGTCGGTACCCTGATCGAGGCGCTGGACCAGTTCCGCGGTCCCATCATGCAGGTGCCCTCCATGTACTCCGCGCTCAAGCACAACGGCCGTCCGCTCTACGAATATGCCCGCGAAGGCATCGAGATTGAGCGTGAAGCCCGTCCCATCACCGTATTCGAGCTCAAACTGCTGAGCTTTGAAGGTGATGAAGTTCGCCTTGAAGTGCACTGCAGCAAGGGCACCTACATCCGCTCTCTGGTGGATGATCTGGGTGAAGTGCTGGGTTGTGGCGCCCACGTGACCCAGTTGCGCCGTACCCAGGTGGCCAGCTATCCGTACGAGCGTATGCTGACCCTGGAGCAACTCGAGTGCATCTTCGAGCAGGCCAAGGCCGAGAGTATCCCGCCGCGCGAGCAGCTGGATCCGCTGCTGCTGCCGATGGATACCGCCGTGGCAAGCTTGCCCGAGGTGAACATGCTGGCGGTTGTGGCTGCCTATGTGAATCAGGGCCAGGCCGTGCAGGTGGCAGGTGCGCCGCAAAGCGGTCAGGTTCGCATGACGGTCGGCCCGGAGCGCGAGTTCATCGGGGTTGGCGAGATTGATGATGATGGCCGCGTCGCTCCCAAGCGACTGGTGCGTTATCACGACGAGGAGTGATCCTCAGGCGGTATCAGCGCGTCTTTCCCGTTTCGCCTCTTTATCGTTGCGAAAAGGGGCGGGGGCGATTATGATACCGCCCTCATTTCACGGCTGAATTAGAGATTGGCTGTGAACCTTTAAACACTCTACTGGAGTATTACCATGTCTCTAAATGCTGAGATCAAAGCTCAAATCGTTGCTGACAACGCTCGTTGCGCCAACGACACCGGTTCCCCCGAAGTGCAAGTTGCCCTGCTGACTGCCCAGATCAACCATCTGCAAGGTCACTTCAAAGAGCACTCCAAGGACCACCACGGTCGTCGCGGTCTGCTGCGCATGGTTTCCCAGCGTCGTAAGCTGCTGGACTACCTGAAGCGTAAAGATTCCGAGCGTTATGCAGCTCTGATCGCCAAGCTGGGTCTGCGTCGTTAATCGACCATCAGATTTCGCGAAAAAGGGGAACCGTCAGGTTCCCCTTTTTTATTGCTCTTCAAGCCGTTGTCTGCCTCACAGAATTCGCGTCGCCGCTTACCTTTTGCATCGAATCAAGTATACTTGTGCGCGAATTTAAAGAGCCAAATTGTAAAAAGGAAATTCACGTGAATCCTATTGTAAAGTCATTCCAGTACGGTCAACACACCGTCACTCTGGAAACCGGTGTGATGGCCCGTCAAGCCACTGCGGCCGTTATGGTCAGCATGGACGATACCTGCGTATTTGTGACCGTAGTCGGCAAGAAAGAGGCCGATCACGGCCGTGATTTCTTCCCGCTGACCGTCAACTACCAGGAGCGTACCTATGCTGCTGGTCGTATCCCGGGTGGTTTCTTCCGTCGTGAAGGCCGTCCGAGCGAAGGCGAGACCCTCATCTCCCGTCTGATCGACCGTCCTATTCGTCCGCTGTTCCCGGAAGGCTTCCTCAATGAGGTTCAGGTCGTTGCGACCGTAATGTCCGTGAATCCGGCCGTATCCCCCGACATCGTTGCCATGATCGGTGCCTCTGCTGCACTGGCCATCTCCGGTATCCCGTTTGGCGGCCCGATCGGTGCTGCTCGCGTGGGTTACATGAACGGTCAGTATGTGCTGAACCCGACCACCACCGAACTGCCGCAGAGCGATCTGGATCTGGTGGTTGCCGGTACTGCCAATGCCGTGCTGATGGTTGAGTCCGAAGCGGCCATCCTTTCCGAAGAAGTCATGCTGGGCGCCGTGGTATACGGTCACGAGCAGATGCAGACCGTGATCAATGCGATTAACGAGTTTGCAGCTGCCGTCGGCACCAAGCCGTGGGACTGGACTCCGCCTGCCGTCAACGAAGCTCTGAAAGCCAAGGTTGCCGAGCTGGCGAGCGCCGAACTGGGTGAAGCCTACCGCATCACCGAGAAGGCAGTTCGTTACGAAACCATCGCAGCCATCAAGGGTCGTGTGGTTGAGCAAGTTATCGCTTCCGGCGTGGAAGAAGATGCCAAGAAGATCGGCGAAGAGTTCCACAGCCTGGAAAGCCGCATCGTTCGTGGTCGCGTAGTACGTGGTGAGCCGCGTATCGATGGTCGCGATCCGGAAATGATCCGCGCCCTGAGCGTAGGTACCGGTATTCTGCCCCGTGCTCACGGCTCTGCCCTGTTCACTCGTGGTGAAACTCAGGCCATCGTGGTCGCCACTCTGGGTACCGAGCGTGACGCCCAGAACATCGACGAGCTGACCGGCAACCGTGCCGATCGCTTCATGCTGCACTACAACTTCCCGCCATACTGTGTCGGTGAGACCGGCATGATGGGTAGCCCGAAGCGTCGTGAAATCGGTCACGGCCGTCTGGCCAAGCGCGGCGTTGCTGCCGTGATGCCGAGCGCCGCCGAGTTCCCGTACGTGGTGCGCGTGGTGTCTGAAATCACCGAATCCAACGGCTCCTCCTCCATGGCGTCTGTCTGTGGTTCCTCTCTGGCGCTGATGGATGCCGGTGTGCCGATCAAGGCCTCCGTTGCCGGTATCGCCATGGGTCTGGTGAAGGAAGAAGAAGGTTTCGTCGTGCTGTCCGACATCTTGGGTGACGAAGATCACCTGGGCGACATGGACTTCAAAGTAGCCGGTACCACCGAAGGTGTGACCGCGCTGCAGATGGACATCAAGATCGAAGGCATCACCAAAGAGATCATGGAGATTGCTCTGAAGCAAGCTCGTGGCGCTCGTCTGCACATCCTGAAAGTGATGGACGAAGCTATCCAGGCTCCCCGTGCCCAGATCTCCGATTTTGCACCGCGTATCCACACCATCAAGATCAATCCTGAGAAGATCAAGGACGTGATCGGTAAGGGGGGGTCCGTGATCCGTGCGCTGACCGAAGAGACCGGCACCAACATCGAGCTGGATGATGACGGTACTGTACGTATCTCCGCCGTGGCCAACGAAGCCGCCATGGAAGCGATCCGTCGCATCGAGGCTATCACCGCCGAGATCGAAGTGAACCGCATCTATGAAGGTAAGGTTGTTCGTCTGGCCGATTTCGGTGCATTCGTCAACATTCTGCCGGGCAAAGATGGTCTGGTACACATCTCCCAGATCACCGACGCTCGCGTGCAGAACGTGGCTGACCACCTGACCATAGGTGACGTGGTCAAGGTGAAGGTACTGGAAGTGGACCGTCAGGGCCGCGTACGTCTCTCCATCAAGGAAGCGAACGCTCCGACTGATGCAGCCCCGGCTGCTGATGCTCCGGTTGCTGCCGAAGCGCCTGCCGCAGAGTAATCTGTCCTCCTGAACCGGATTCTCCGGTTGCATAAAAAAGTCCGGCGCCCTTTGGGGCGCCGGACTTTTTTATGCGCTGAGGCTCATCACGCCGAAGTTGGCTCTCTGCTCAGGATGTGGTGGGCATTGCCGGAGCATCAAGAGGTCAGGTTAGAAAAGTATCGCGAAGGGGGAGGGAGAACGGGGTGGGAGAAAGGAGCCTGAGGATTCAGGCTCCTGATAAGGATCAGGCCTCGTTGGCGTGGGCCTTCTGACACCCTTCGACGGCGTGAGCAATCAGTTCCAGTGCGCTCTGGTCGCAGGGTGGCAGCTCGGCCTCGCACTTGTTGATAGGGGTAACACGATCGCCCCACTTGATGATGGCGGCCCCCCAGGTCAGGCCGGCACCGAAAGCGGCGGTCAGCAGATAGGAGTTTGGCTGGACACGGCCCTGCTCCAGCGCTTCGCACAGGGCGATGGGCACGGTAGCGGCGGAGGTGTTGCCGTAGTTTTCGATGTTGACCATCACCTTCTCCATCGGCGCATTCATCCGCTTGGCGAGGGTCTCGATGATGCGGATATTGGCCTGATGGGGGACGATCAGGTCGATCTGCTCCGGCGCAATACCTGCCTGCGCCAGCACAGTGCTGGTGGCCTCACCCATGCCGCGCACAGCACGTTTGAAGATCTCCGGTCCTTCGAAGTTGAAGGTGAACAGGCCATCGATATCGGCAAAACGCACCCGGTCGGTACCGAAGTTCGGTACATGCAGGATCTCCCGCGCTTCGCTGTCGCAACCCAGCTTGTTGGCGATCAGGCCACACTCCTGCTCGCTTGCCTCTATCACCACGGCACCGGCACCATCGCCAAACAGTACGGCGGTATCGCGGCGTGCCCAGTCCAGCAGGTAGGTGAGGCGCTCGGCGCCAATCACCAGCACCTTCTTCATCATGCCAGTCTGCACCAGCGAGGTAGCGACGGAGAGGGAGTAGACGAAACCGGTGCAGGCCGCATTGAGGTCAAAAACGGCGGCGTTGACGGCGCCAAGCTTCTTCTGCACTGCAGAGGCTGCGCTTGGCAGCAGGTTGTCCGGGGTGGCGGTGGCCAAGATGATGCCATCGAGATCGCTGGCTTCCAGACCGGCGCAAGCCAGTGCGCGGCGACCGGCCAGGGTGGCGAGATCCGAGGTGCTGACGTGGGAGATCCGGCGGGCCTTGATGCCGGTGCGCGGATAGATCCACTCGTCTGATGTATCCATGATGGTGCTGAGGTCGTCGTTGGTCAGCACGGAGGGAGGCAGGCATTTGCCCCAGCCGGTGATATTGGCGTATTTCATCTTGTTACCGCTTCTCAAGTGGATCGCCCGCGGGCGGAAAATCGTGCAATTATGCCGTACGAGACAACCACTGTCATCTTGTGGTCATGGTTATGTGCAGGGGGCTCAGCTGTGCCATCTGGTCGCAAAGGGCTGCAACGTGCGGAACATGGCTGGAAATTTTGCTTAAAACGCGGGACTCCTCTGCCCTAAGATAGGCGTTTCACCACCGATGAGGGTATCTCCTTGCTCAGAGCCAATCTCAACTTGTTGCCGACCCTCAAGGTGCTGCTGGAGACCCGCAATATCAGTCGCGCCGCCGAGCTGTTGCACCTGAGTCAGCCCTCTATCAGCAAGCAGCTTGCTCAACTGCGCAGCGAGTTTGATGACGAGTTGCTGGTGCGGGAGGGGCAACGCTGGCTGCTGACGCCACGGGCCGAACTGTTGGCCGCCCAGCTGGCGGATTCTCTCGGTGCGCTGGAGCGACTCTACGAGGCGCCCGGATTTGACCCGAGCCGCTGCGAGCGGGTGTTTCGGCTCGCCTCTTCTGATTATGTGGCCCAGCATATCCTGCCGGACATCTGTGCTGCACTCGCCAAAGAGGCGCCGTTGGCGGCGCTGGAGTACAGCCTTTGGGACAAACGTCAGCTGCCGCAACTGTGGCAGTCGGAGCTTGATCTGGTCTCCACCATCACCGAACAGGTGCCGGATCAGATCCGCGGTCTGCATCAGGGGGAAGATCGGCTGGCGGTGTTGATGGGATGTCACCATCCGCTGGCAGGCAAGGCGCTGAGTCTCGATGACTATCTCGCCTGGCCTCACCTGCAGGTGAGCGGCGGTGGCGACAAGGACAGCCCGGTGGAGCAGGTATTGGCGCCGCAGGGACTGAGTCGGCGCTGGTTTGCCAGAGTTCCCTTCTTTCAGGCTGCGGTGGAGGTGTTGTTGCGCACCGATTGCCTGATGACCACTCCGGCTCATATCGCCTGGCAGCTTTCCTGCGGCCATGAGCTCACCTTTGTCGATCTGCCCTTTGCTACCCGCGACCAGCAGTATCATCTGCTGTGGCATCAGCGCCACCATCAGGATCCGGCCCACCGCTGGTTTCGCGAGCTGGCCTACCCCTTCCTGCGGGATCACCTGCAACGCACCGTTGGCGAGAGTCGCAAGCAGCTCGATCTCGGTGGTTAGCCCCGGTCAGTTGTGTGGCGCTATAGCCATGGGTTATGGGTTCTATTCATAACTTTCACTACTGGCATAATGGCTCAGCCCGTACCCTGAGTGCAGGTCATTATATCGAGCGCAAAAGAGGAAAAGCATGGAACTGACGAGTTGGCTGGCACTGGCCGCAATCTGCGTGATGGGCGCCATCAGCCCGGGGCCGAGCCTGGCACTGATCATCCGCAACACTGTGCAGGGCGGGCAGGGGCATGGCGTCGCCACCGCGCTTGGCCACGGCCTCGGGGTTGGTATCTATGCGCTGGTTACCGCGCTTGGCCTCTCGATCCTGATCACCCAGACCCCGATCCTGTTTGATCTGATCCGCTACGGCGGTGCTGCGTTTCTCGCCTGGCTCGGGGTGAAAGCCCTGCTGGCAAAACCAGCCAGTGGTGAAGCGAGTGAAGAGGTGCACCAGTTGCGCGGTCGGCAAGGGGCCTTTGAAGGTTTTATGGTGGCCTTCCTCAATCCCCAGCTGGCGGTCTTCTTCATCGCCCTGTTCAGCCAGTTTGTGCGGGCCGATACCGGCTGGAGCGAAGGGGGCATCATGATGCTCACCGCTGGCGGGATCGATGCCGTCTGGTACGTGCTGGTGGCACTGGTGCTCTCGCGCGGGCCGGTGCTGGCGTGGCTTAAAGCCAAATCCTTTGTGATCGATAAGGTGAGCGGCCTGGTGCTGCTGGGACTGGCACTCAAGGTGGTTATCTAATCCTGTATTTCGCAGATACCTTAAGCGGGATCAAGGCACGCGGGTGGTGAATGGGCTAGAGTAGCGGCCATTTGCTGTCCGCCCTGATCCCGAGACCATGCACCAGAACAAGCACCCGTTAAGCCACAACAACCGGTTGGAGCTGCTGGCTCCGGCCAAGAACCTCGCCTACGGCATCGAAGCCATCAACCATGGTGCCGATGCCGTCTACATGGGGGGGCCGGCCTTTGGCGCCCGCAGTGCGGCGGGCAACTCCATCGAGGATATCGAGGCGCTGGCGCGCCACGCCCACCGTTTCGGCGCCCAGGTCTTTGTCGCCTTCAACACCCTGCTGCACGATCACGAGCTGGAGCAGGCCCGGCGGCTGACCCACCAGATCTACGAAGCCGGTGCCGATGCGCTCATCGTGCAGGATATGGGACTGCTGGCGCTGGATTTGCCTCCCATCGCGCTCCATGCCAGTACCCAGACCGACAACCGCACGCCGGAGAAGGTGAAGTTTCTGCAGGATGTGGGTTTCTCTCAGGTGGTGCTGGCGCGCGAACTGTCTCTTGCGCAGATCCGCGAGATCAGTGCGGTGACCAATGTGCAGCTGGAGTTCTTTATCCACGGCGCGCTCTGTGTCTCCTACAGCGGCCAGTGCAATATCAGCCATGCCCGTACCGGCCGCAGTGCCAACCGTGGCGAGTGTGCCCAGCTCTGTCGCTTGCCCTGCTCGTTGCAAAAGCCGGACGGTGAAGTGCTGGTGGCCGACAGCCACCTGCTGTCGCTCAAGGATATGGATCAGACCGACAACCTGGAGGCCTTGATCGAGGCGGGGATCCGCTCCTTCAAGATTGAAGGGCGCCTCAAGGGGCTCGACTACGTCAAAAACGTTACTGCCTGGTATCGCCAGAAGCTGGACGCCATTCTCGATAGTCGCTCCGATCTGGTCGCAGCCTCGGCGGGTCGTTGCAGCTACAGCTTCACGCCTGACCCCAAGAAGAGCTTCAACCGCGGCAGCACCGATTATTTCCTCCATGGCCGCAAGCAGGGGATCGATTCCACCAAAAGCCCAAAATATGTGGGCGAACCGCTGGGGCGTGTCACCAAGGTGACCCGTGACGGTATCGAGATTGACGGCAAACAGGTCACCCTCAACAACGGGGATGGTCTGGGCTTCTTCAAGCCGAACAACGAGCTGGTGGGGATGCGTCTCAACAAGGTCGAAGGTAAGCAGTTACTCCTGTCAGAGCGTATGCCGGGGTTGAAGGTGGGCACCGAAATCTACCGCAACCACGATCAGGCGTTCAGCAAGATGCTGGAGAAGGCGAGCGCGGATCGCCGCATCCGGGTCGATATGGTGCTGGCAGAGTGCGATGAGGGCGTGATCCTCACGCTCACCGACGAGCAGGGCATCAGTGCCGCAGTGGTCTTGCCTTGCGACAAACAGCCTGCCGACAACCCGGAGCGGGCGTTGCAGCAGGCGCGGGATCAACTTGGCAAACTCGGCAATACCCTGTTTGTGGCGCGCAAGATTGAGTTGGCATTCACTCACCCGCTATTTATCGCCGCATCAAAGCTCAACGGCTTGCGCCGGGATGGTATCGCCGCGCTGGAGGCCGCACGCGTGGCCAGCTACCAGCGCCCGGAGCGGCGCATTGCCCTGCGCGATGTCAGCTATCCCCAGCACCGTCTCTCCTACCTTGGCAATGTGCTGAACAGCGCGGCCGAGCAGTTCTTCCGCGAACATGGGGTGGAGCGGATTGCTCCCGCCTATGAGGCGAACAAGGAGGAGCGGGAAGTGGTGCTGATGATCACCAAGCATTGCATCCGCTATAGCCAGAACCTCTGTCCGAACGAGGTACCCGGTCTCAAGGCCGAGCCGCTGGAACTCAAGATGGGTAAAGACACCTTCCGCCTGCGTTTTGACTGTAACCGCTGTGAAATGCATGTGATGGGCAGCCTGAAACGCTGATCAAACAGCCCCTTTCTCAGTCAGGAAAGGGGCAATTTTTTATCGCAGGCGCTCTACTCAGACTCCTTTAATCGCCCACCTCCCTTTAATTGCCCCTCTCCAGCGCCAGCAGCGCTTTTTTAATCTCCAATCCCCCCGCATAGCCGGTCAGGCTGCCGTTTTGGCCGATCACCCGATGGCAGGGGACGATGATCGAGAGTGGATTGCGGCCGTTCGCCGCGCCCACTGCCCGCACCGCATCGGGTTTGCCGATGGTGCGAGCGATGTCGCTGTAGCTGCGGGTCTCGCCGTATGGGATGTCGCACAATGCTTGCCATACCGCCTGCTGAAAGGCGGTACCACGGGCTGCAAGGGGCAGGGAGAAGCGCTGCAAGCGACCGGCAAAATAGGCGCCAAATTCGGCGAGGAAGGGAGCCAGCGCTTCGTGATCTTGCTGCCAGCCACTCATATCGGGCAGTGCCCTCAGGCCCGCCACAAAGTCCACGTGCACCAGACCGGATTCATTGATGGCGACCAACAGATCGCCGCAGCGGGTCGGCAGGATATCGTAGCGGATCATGGGGTTATCTCCTGTTGTTGGGTATCTGGCTGTTGTTCATTGCTGGTGGCATGGCGCAGCAAATCGGGCGCTTCACTCATGGCATGCCACAGCCAGCTGGCCGCATAGCTGCGCCACGGCTGCCACGTTGCACTTTGGGTTAACACCTCTTTCACCGGTAGTTTGGTGCCGCCGCCGAGTGCCTTTTGCAGTACCAGATCGGAGGCGGGGAAGGCATCGGTATCCAGCCCGCAACGCAGCCGCCAGTAAGCGACCGTCCAGGGGCCTATGCCCGGCAGCGCCAGCAACTGTTCGTCACTGGCTGTCGTGAGGGTCAGCTCGCCGCTGGCCAGCGCCTTCGCCACTCCACGCAGGGTACGAATGCGGCTGCCAGGCATGCCGATGCCGTCGAGATCGAGTTCGCACAACTGGGCGGGGGTCGGTAGTTGCGCCACCCCGAATTGCGCCTCGGTACGGGCTACCAGCCGCCCGAGTATGGTGATGGCCCCCTTGACCGACACCTGCTGGCCGACGATGGCGCGCAGCATCACCTCGTACTCGTCCCAGCCACCCGGCAGTCGCACGCCGGGCCAGCGCGCCTGCAAGCGGGCGAGCAGCGGTTCCTGACCGAGCTGATCGCCGATCCGCTGCATATCGGCATCGAGATCCCACATCCTGCGCACCCGATAGAGCAGATCGGGCAGCGCCGCGAGCGGCAGATCATGGACGGTGAGCTGCAGGCTATGCCCCTTGCCCTGCGCGATGCGCACCAGCGCGACCTGATCGCCGACCCGGTAGCGCCGCTCATACACCTCACCATCTACCCGCTCTAGCCCCGGGATTGCCCGCAGCCGGTAGAACGCCAGCATGGCCGCTACGTCATACGGGGGGCGGTAGGGCAGTTGCAGCGTCAGGGTTGCGCCGCGGGGCTGCGTGCTCATGTGCTCTGGCGCATGACCCTCTTGTTGGCGCAGGGAGCGCGGGGCCAGTCCGTAGGCGTTCAGCCAGGCGTCATTGAAGCGGCGGATGCTGGCAAAACCGGCGGCAAACGCGATATCTGTGATGGGGAGCCGGGTCTCGGTCAGTAGTTGTTTCGCGAGCAGCAGGCGGCGCGTCTGCTCCACCTGTTTTGGTGAGGCGCCGAGGTGCTGCTCGAACTGGCGGCGCAGGGTGCGTTCGCTGATCCCGGCCTCAGTGGCCAGTTTGGCGAGCGAGCCCTCCGCCAGCTCGCCGCGATCGATGCGTGCCAGCAGACGAGCCAGTTCAACCGGCAGATCGCCACGGGCGGCGGGGGCCAGCTCGGGGCGGCAGCGCAGGCAGGGGCGCAGCCCATACTGCTCGGCGGCCGCGGCGCTTTGGAAGTAGCGCACATTGTGCTCGTGCGGTGGCCGTGCCGGGCAGACCGGCCGGCAGTAGATGCCGGTCGAGAGCACGCCGGTAAAGAAGCGGCCATCGAAGCGAGCGTCGCGGGCGAGCCGTGCGGCGTGACACTGTTCGCGGCTGAGGGTGTTGATCACCTCATCCGGTGACGACTCTGGGCTGGGCTTTGCATTCATGGTGTTGGCGGCTTTGCTGGAATAGATGGCAAGAGAGTAAGGGGGCGCGGGGGCCGTGACTAGCCAGAAACGGACAGGAATAACAAAAGTTGGTGAAAGGTTTTTTTACTCTTTCGTTGCACGGCCGGGTTTCACTCTTCGTCACGCTGTTATTCCTGTATCGCGGCTCGGCAGAAGGGGTCATAACGGACGGGTCGTCGGCACGATTGGCCTAGCTTTATTTGCTTAGCGAGATTAGTGGCGGCGAAAACTGCTTAAAAATTAATAACAGATCACATAATTATCTTTTTTACATTGAGTGTGGCGATTTTGTGTTGTTCAATCGAGTCAGTTAATTTTTGATGATTATTAAGTCATCGCATTTGCGGCCCAGGGCCGGCCAATAACAACAACACTTGCCAAGGATGATAAGTGAACGACTGTAAGGCATGGCCCCATTGCCGGGGCTTTAGTCTGATCGAGTTGTTGATCGCCATGACGGTTGTCAGCATTCTCGCAGCCATCGCGTTGCCAGCGTATCAGGGTTATCTGCAACAGGGACGCCGTTACGAAGCGCAGCAGCAACTGCTGGATCAGGCGCTCGCCCTCGAACGTATCTATACCCAACAGGGCCGTTATCCCGACACGTTTGCCACTCCTTCCAACACGGATTTCTACCAGTTCAGCTACAGCCAGCAAGATGCTGGCGACTACCTGCTCAAAGCCATTCCAACGACGCGACAACAGGATGAGTGCGGCACTCTGACCCTAGATCAGACCGGTTATCGCGCGGCCAATCGCCATGACTGCTGGGGATCATAAGATGAACGTGCGCGGATTTACTCTGATTGAGTTGATGATCACGGTCGGCATCGCCGCTATTTTGCTGCTAGTCGGGTTGCCCTCCATGAGTCAGCGCCTCGCGGCCGAACGACTCGATCGCAGTGCGACCGAGCTCGCGTCAGCCTACCGCTTTGCCCGCAGCGAAGCGGTCAAGCTGACCCTGCCGGTGGTACTGCAGGGCACCGAGAACGGTGGCTGGGAGGTGATGGCTGACAGCAAGTTGCTGCGTCAGGCGGCAGCACCTGCTGGCGGAGTGGTGATCAAACCGTTTGAGCCGATCCGGATCGCGCCAACCGGCAGCAGCAGCCACGCCGAGATCACTCTGGCCAATCGCCTCGGTGAGCAGCGTGTACTCTGCGTGGCCCCGAGCGGTCAGCTGCTGCAAGGGAGCTGCTCATGAGACACGCCGCACTTGCCCGTCAGCAGGGGTTCAATCTGGTGGAGATCATGGTCTCCATGGTGTTGGCGGTGATGGTGTTTCTTGGTCTCGCCAAGGGGCAGGTGGTCTCGTTGCAGCAGGCGCACTATAGCCTGCAGAGCACCCTGGCCACGATCGAGGCGAGCAACAGCGTGGAGCAGATCTGGGGTTCGCTGTGCGAAGTGCAGCGCAAGCCGGAGCGGTTCACCCAGGGCGATTTTCTTGCCCGCTTCACCCTGCTCGAGGGCCACCGGCTGGTGCTACCGAACCGTTATAGCGACAACTTTGTGGTCGCTATCGAGTGGCAGGATGAGCGGGTCTCCGGCGCCAAGCGGGTGGAGCTGAACGCAGGATTTCCACCACTATGCTGAACGTTCCCTTCCGACAGCGAGGTGTCAGTCTCGTCGAGCTGATGATCTCCATGGTGCTCGGTCTGATGCTGATGCTGGCGATTTTTGCCGGTTACGTGCCCATCAAGAGCACGGTCGAGCAGAGCAAGGCGTTGGAGCAGGCGAACGAGGTGCTGCGCTTTGCCACTCTCACCTTTACCAACAGCATCAAGCAGGCGGATCAGCTGATAGCGGTCACCCCTGATCGCCTGACGCTGGCGTTCAAGGTGGAAGGGGGCAGTCAGGTGCTCTCCTGCCTTGGCAACCAGAAAACCGCCGATTTTACCGAGCAGTACCGCTTCACGCCGCCGGTACTCAGTTGCGATGACGGGGATGGCCCGCGTCTGTTGCTGGCCCATCTTCAGGATCTTGAATTCGGCCAGCAGGGTGCGTTGGTCAATATCCGCATCTTGCCCGAAGGGCTGCCCAGCTATCTGGCGCCGGGGGTCGAGGTGCAGGTGGCACGCCGCAAGGCGGTCTGGGCGGCAGCACTGGCCACATCCGGTGCAGGAGGAGCAGGATGAACAAGGGATTGCAGGGGCAGCGGGGAGCCGTATTGCTGGTGGTGCTGGTGGTGAGCCTGCTGTCGAGCCTGCTGGTGTTTACCAGCATTCAGGAGAATCAGCTGCAAACCCGCCTGAGCGGCAATTTTCACAAGAAGATCAATGCGCAGCTCAGTGCCGAGCAGGGGATGAACGACAGTTATCGCGCCCTGCATCAGGCGCTCGGCGCCGAACCACGGATAGAGTGGGATCAACTGGTGCAGAAGGTGCCTGGCAAGGGGGAAGGGGCCATGGCGGGCAGCCGCTTTCGCATCGATCAGCTGGATGCCTCTACAGGCAGCAAGTTGGCGTTGCAGAGCCATGGCCGTTATCTGGAGGGCAATGCCAGCCTCAACGCCCTGTTTGCCCTCAAGCGCGAGCCGGGCAATCTCATCTTTCAGGATTCGGTGGTGGCGTGTGAAGGGTTGAGCCTCTCTGGGAGCGGTTTTATCGACAGCTACGATTCGCGCAAGGGGGCGTACAAGGAGTCTGTTTCCGGGACTCTTAATCAGGGGCAGAACGCCAAGGTGGCGACCGTCAGCGACAAGGCCAATGTGGTGCTCGCCGGGCACTCCCCCATCTGGGGTGATGTGCGGGCGACCGGCTCGGTGACCTTGAACGGTTCTTCACCTGTTGCGGGTAATGTACTTGCTGGTGGCGACATCACCATTTCTCCCTCTGATGGGGTGGTCAGGGTTGAGGGCAGCGTAAACGGGAGTGGAAATTTTGCCTTGCAAGGGGGGCATATTGCCGGAGCTGTTGCGATCAATGGTGATGTTTCTATGGGTCATGGCACAAGCATTGCTGACGACAAGTTGAACTATGGTGGGAACGGGGCATTCCTTGATGCCAAGCATCAGAAGTATCTGGATCCCCAATACCGAACTCATCCCAAGCTACCGCCTGTGGCCGGGCAGGTGTGTGACCCGCTCAATGTGGCCGCGTTGCCCAAATCGTTCCCCCCTGCAACGCTGCCCATCAATGGCCCGCTGACGCTCGGGGCCACCCAGCAGATGGTGCTGACCACGGATCCCTCCACCGGCTCGGTAACCAGCAGCAACCAGCACAAGCCCGGGCTACCGTTCCCCGGCAAAGGGGAGCTGTTTGGCAAGGAACAGACTATTTACAAGCTCGACAGCCTCAATATGGGGGCCGATGCCAAGCTCACCATCAAGGGGGATGTGGTGCTGCTGATCGACAAGGATTTCACCATGACAGGCAGCAACAAGTTGACGGTGAGCGAGGGGAGCAGCCTGACCCTGATCGTCAGCGGCAAGGTCGATCTTGGGGCCGGTGCCGAGGTGACGGCAGCCAAACAGGGGCTGACCGCTGGCGGTACGCCCGCTATCTCCATCTATTCCGCGTATAGCGGCAAGGATGGGGTCAAGCTGTCGGGCAATACGCCGCTCTATGCCGCTCTCTATGCCCCGCTCACCGAGATGAAGATCAGCGGAAGTGGCGGTCTGTACGGGGCGGTGCGTGCCAAGCACCTGACCGAGAGCGGTGCGGGCGGTGTGCACTATGACGAGGCGCTGGGCATGGCAGATCTGGGGGACGATCAGGGGCCGCCACCGACGTTGGCACTGCGGCAGTGGCACTTTGTGCAGTGAGGCTGGCGAGCCGCTAAAAAGGATCGAATGGGGCGCGCAACTGTGAGAAGGTGGAGATCTGTCCACCAAGTCGTTCACTGTTGAGGAGTGCTCCATGCCAGGCCCAGCTCGTGCCGGTGCCCTGATCTATGCCAAGGATCCGGGCCTGCTGACCCACTTTTACCGTACTCTGCTGCAGATGGTGGTCTGCAGTCAGGATGAGCAGCTGGTGGTGCTGGAAAACAGCGATATCCAGCTGCTGATCCATGCCATTCCCGAACCTTATGCCGAGCAAGTCGTTATCAAAAGGCCCCCGGAGTTGCGGGAAGAGGGGGCCATCAAGCTGTTCTTCACCGTCGCCAGCCTCGCCTGGGCAGAAGCGAAGGCGGCGGATCTCGGCGGCGGCCTGCTGCCACAGCAGTGGACGGGGCCCGGCTTTGTGGTGCGCAACGCCTTCGACCCTGAGGGCAATATCCTGCAACTGCGCGAGTTGCTGGGTTCCCCTGATCCTCTCTGAATCCTCTCTTTTTACAGCATGGTGGTGGGGCGTGCTGTGCCATGTACAGCCATAAAAACGGGGCCCTGTAGTGGTCAACTAAAAAGGGCCCCGTTCTGCTGTTAGCTTACTGCGCTCATTACTTCAGGTAGCGCTGTTCCAGATGCTGGCGAAGCCAGTGCGGGTTGAGCGCTTCACCGGTGGCGCGGCGCACCAGCTCGTCGGTGCTGTGCAGGCTCCCCTGTGACCAGATGTTGCGCCCGAGCCAGCCGAAGATCTCCGGCAAGCGGCCCGCTGCGATCACTTCCCCCATGCTGCCCAGCTCTTTTTCGAGGGCAAAACGCAGCTGGGCGGCATACATGGCGCCCAGGGTGTAGCTCGGGAAGTAGCCGAACGAGCCGTCGGTCCAGTGAATATCTTGCATGCAGCCATTGCGGTAGTTGCCCTTGGTGGAGAGTCCCAGCCACTGCTGCATCTTGGCGTCCCACAGCTCGGGGATGTCGGTCACCTCGATCTTCCCTTCCACCAGATCGCGCTCCAGCTCGTAGCGCAGGATAACGTGGGCCGGATAGGTCACCTCGTCCGCATCGACCCGGATAAAGCCCGGCTCGACCCGGCTGTAGAGCTTGGCCAGATTGTTCGGTGCAAATGCCGCCTGCTCGCCGAAGTGGTGACGAATGCGTGGTGCCAGCAGCGCGAGGAAGGCGGGATGATGCCCCAGCTGCATCTCGCAAAACAGGCTCTGGCTCTCGTGGATCGCCATGGAGCGCGCTTCGGCCACCGGCTGACCCAGCAGATGGCGCGGCAGCCCCTGTTCGTAACGGGCGTGGCCGGTCTCGTGCACTATGCCCATCAGGCTGGAGACAAACTCCTGCTCGTTATAGCGGGTGGTGATCCGCACATCGGTCGGCACGCCGCCACAGAAGGGGTGACTGCTCACATCGAGCCGGCCGTGGGCGAAATCAAAGCCGAGCAGCCCCATTACCTCCTGACCGAGCGCTTGCTGGGTCGGTATGGGGAAGGGGCCTTGTGGCAGCAGCAGGGCATCGCCCTTCTGCTGTTCACTCACGGTCTGGATAAGAGCCGGCAGCCAGTTGGCGAGATCGCCGAAGATCTGATCGAGCCGTGCGCTGGTCATGCCCGGCTCATAGAGGGCCAGCATGGCGTCGTAGGGGCGCACGCCAAGCGCATCGGCCCGCAGCTGCGCCACGTCACGGGAGAGTTTCACCACCTCCTCGAGATTGGGGGCAAAACCGGCCCAGTCGTTTTGCTTGCGCTGGCTGCGCCAGGCGTGTTCGCACTTGCTGCCAGCCAGCGACAGCGCTTCGACCAGCTCACCGGGCAGCAGGCTGGCATCTTGCCACTGGCGCTTGATCTCGCCGAGGTTGGCCCGTTGCACTTCATCCAGCGTCTCACTCTCGGCCTTGGCAATCCAGTCGCCCAGCTCGGGAGCAGTGCGCTTCTGGTGGATCAGCAGACCGAGTTCGGCCATCGCTTCGGCGCGAGCATCGTTGCCCCCTTCCGGCATCATGGCCGCCTGATCCCAGCCGCAGATGGCGGCGAGGTGGCTAAAGCGGTGGATCTGCTGCTGATGTTGTTCAAGCTTTTGATATGACATGGGATTGTCCTTGTTATCGTCCCTGATGGTATGCCGCCCCGTACCTGGCATGCTCGGGGCCGTTCGATGCTAACACCGCCGCTGTATAGTTGACCACCTTCATGCAGGCGGGCCAAAGGCGTGGGGGCGAAACGCGGATTAGCCGAGCCGCTTCTGGTGCCGTTCGCGGTTTTCCGCTTTTTTGCGTTCGCTTTTACGCAGCAGCACGTATAGAGCACCGCTGCCGCCGTGGCGACGCTCGGCACTGTGGATCGCCATGACGGCGGGCAGTTGCGGCAACCAGGCGCTGACATAGCTTTTCAGCAGGGCACGCGGGGTGCTGCGCTCCCCCTTGCCGTGCAGGATCAGCAGGCAGCGGATATCCCGGACTTCACAATCCGTAATGAACTGCACCAGCGTCTGGCGCGCTTCGTTGAGGGTTTTCTGGTGCAAGTCCAGGCTGGCCTGCAGCTCGTATTTGCCGAGCCGCAGCTTCTTGTAGACCCCCTCCTGCACCCCATCGCGCTTGAAACCGACGATTTCGTGCGGATCGCGCATCTCGATGGCCTCCATGGTGAGGTGGTCGAGGGCGAGTTGCTCGGCGGTGGCAGCCTGACGGCGAGCGAGCTGCGCCTCGGTCGGGGCGGATTTGGCCGCCTGGGGATGGATGTTGTCGCTGCGAATGGGCCGCACGTCGGCCACTTCATTCATAAATAGCGAGAGTTCGTCGTTATGAGACACGGCAGGCTCCCCATAAGAAAAAGTGGGGGTCATTATAACGGTCGCAACCGGCACAGAAAACGGGGAAAGGGGGAGGGGATAAGGGGCACCCGGCATGGACACTGGTGCATCCTGGACCGGGAATCACAGTCGCGAACCATAAAACAGCACAGGCGGTCAGTGTGAACTGCCGCCTGTGGTCAGAGGATTACTTGCCCTCTTTGGGCTGTTGAGAATGGGGTTGCTGTGAATGAGGCGGTTGCGAGTGCATCACCTTGTAGATGAAGTAGGCCGCGTAAGAGCTGATCAGCAAGAAGGTGCCGATAATCACCAGCATCGACATCAATCCCACGCTGTTGCCAAACATCAGGTCCAGCCAAAAGTCCATTTTATTGCTCCTGTCACCCGGTTGATGACAGGCATGATAAATACCTCTTTGCCCTGTCCGGGATGATCCCGATCAACTCCCTTGCAGGTTGTTTAATAACCAGCGCGATCTGTGATAGTTCTCACTGGACTCCTTGCGACCGAGCCTGCACCGGACCCGGTGTGGTGAGCGGGGTAATGCGCCACCCTTGCTGCTCCAGCAACGCCAGCAACCCCTGCTCGCCATAAAGGTGCAGGGCGCCTACCACGATAAAGCTCTCGTTGGGCAGGGTGGACCATTTCTTCAGCCAGTTATGGTTGCGCTCGGCCAGCAGGGTCTGCTCCATCCAGCTCTGTAGCGCGGGCGGGGCCATCTCCTCCTTGAGCAGATTGATCAGCGTCGCCTCATCCCCCTGCTGCCACGCCTTCATCACGGCGGCGAAACCTGTCTCCAGCATCGGCAGCTCATCCAGGGTGCTGGCGAGCATCAGGGTCTGGTTGTCACCCACGCTGGCCAGATAACCGAGCTGCTCCAGCAGGGTTTCAAAACCCACTACCGGTTTGCCCTCTTTGGCGGCCCGGACGGCAAAGTGCTGGTCTATCCCGAGTTCACTCTTGAAGTCGGAGCGGGCCATGGCGGCCTGGGTCAGGGTAATGGCGGCAAACCAGGGGCGCAGGGTAGAGAGGGTAGCTTCGTCGATGCCATAGCGGGCCCCCGCCATCAGGGTGCGTTGATAGAGCTCGGCAGGCAGATGATCCTTGAGCGGCTTGCCATCCACCAGTCGGGTGAGGGAGCCGGTCTGTTGCCACTGATCCTGCGTGATGCTGTTCATGTCCACCTCCATCACCAGTGCGCGACTCTGCAGCCAGGCACGCTCCACCGGCTCGGGCAGAGGATAGAGGGCTGGCTTGCCCGCATGGATGGAGCCCAGCAGCCAGTGTTGCTGGTTGCCCTTGCTCACCCGATAGAACGCGGGATCGGCAAAGGCGTGCAGCGGTAGCAGCAGGCAGAGCAGGAAGGCAAAGAGGGTGCGATGAAATCTCATGGGGATCCTTAATGTGCGCCGGGTGACTTCTCTTGCTGACAATAACTCCTATGATAAGTCCTCATTTCAGATAACCAAGAGGTTTGCCATGCCCCATCTTCGTTTTCGCGCCGTGACGCTCGATACCCTGCAACAGTTGAGCGGCCCGCTGCTGGCCGAGCTTTGCGAGCTGACCGGCGGCAAGCCGGAGTTTGTCACCATGGAGCGGGTGGAGAGCTGCTGGATCCGCAACGGCGAGCCAGAGACGGGTTTTCCGTTTGTTGAGCTGCACTGGTTCGAGCGGCCACAAGAGATGCAGGACGCCGCCGCGCGCCTTATCACGCGCCATTTGAAACGGGTGCTGGGGGAGCAGATCTATGTGGTGGTGCAGGTGATCCCTCTGGTCAAGAGTGCCTACTACAGCAATGGCGAGCACTATTAATGGCGAGCACTATTGAAGAGAGGAACAAACCAGGTTGGCGGGACGGGTGACGCTGCTACCCGGCTAACGCCACTTGGGCGACCGGGTACTTGGTCGCCAATCACAGGATCAGGCCGATTTTGCCAGCAGTTTATCGAGCCAGCGAGTGGGCAATACCCGTCGCAGGAAGGCAAACAGCCGGGTCGGAGTGGTCACCGGATAGCGCGCTTTGGGATGGGCGTGGGTCAGCGCATGGAGCAGCGGCGGGATGCAGGCTTCGCTGGAGAGGGTAAAGCCGCTGGTTGCTCCCTCTTTTTCCAGCCGTGTCAGGGTCTGGCGATAGGCCAACTGATGACGGCTCTGGGCCGGATCGATGTGGCGCAAGAAGGCGCTGCGGGCATTGGCACGAAAACGGGTATCGATGGGGCCCGGTTCAATCAGGCTGATATGTACCCCACTACCCGCCAGTTCGAGGCGCAGAGTGTCGCTATAACCTTCCAGCGCAAATTTGCTGGCGTTGTAGGCGCCGCGATACTTCATGGCAACCAGTCCCAGAACCGAGCTGTTCTGCACTATCCGTCCCTCTTTGGCCTCCAGCATCGGCGGCAGCACCTGACGGATCAGATGGTGCCAGCCAAACAGGTTGGTATTGAACTGCTCCCTGAGCGCTTCGGTGGGCAGATCTTCCAGCGCCCCGGGTTGGCCATAAGCGCCATTGTTGAACAGGCCATAGAGGCGCCCGCCTGCCAGATGGAGCGCCGCACTGGCACCCAGCTCGATGGAGGCAGAATCCGCCAGATCCAGCTGTACTGCCAGCAATCCCTGTTGCTGCAGACGGGCCACATCTTCCGCCTTGCGCGCCGAGGCGATCACGGTAAAACCGTGCTGCCCGAGCGCCTGTGCGGCGGCGAGGCCAATACCGCTGGAACAACCGGTGATCAAAACAAAACGGGGCATGATGGCGTCCTTGTGACTGCTGACAAAAGCGTGCTGGTGAGTGGATAAAACCCTTATCCGGCTCGCATGTTAGCCTGCCAACCGGAAAAAAGAAAACCGGGCCAAGTGGCCCGGTTTGCTGACATCGTATTGCCTGATTACATGAAGGTAAGCGGCATGATGATGTGGAACTTGACGTCGTGCTCGGAGGCGAAGATGTTGGGGTAATCGGTCCAACCGCCGCCCTGGCTGATGTCGTTGTTGTAGTCGGTGTAGTGCAGTTTGAACAGGGTGCCTTTCAGCTTGCCATCCTGCACGGTATAGCTGACATCGAAGTTGACGGCCCACTCGGTATCCTCGCCGTTGGCTGCTTTCTTGCCTTGGCCATTTTCGATATCCCAACCGTAGGCGCCGGATACACCGACAGCCCAGCCCGGCGCACCAACCAGATCATCCAGAGAACGGGTCACGCCGAAGAACAGTGCTTTTTCGTTGTTGGCGTTCCAGTCAGAGCGGGAATCCCACCAAATTTCGTTGGCGCCCTGGGAGTTGGCGTAGCCACGGGTCAGACGGGGCAGGTAGTTGCCTTCCGCACCTTCAGCCTTGGTCCACAGACCTTCCAGACGGAAGCCGTATTGGGCGTAGTTCCAGGCAGCGGTCAGTGCTTGTTGCCATGCCAGGCCGTCGTAAGTTTCAATCTGGGAGCCGCCCTTGGTGTAGGTCTCGGTCTCGGAACCGTAGAACTGGTAGCTGGTGGCGAGGCCGCCCAGTACGTCAAACTTGTGAGCCAGTTTGAAGTGGTAGCTGTCCATGTAGCCTTCGGACTGACCGAAAGAACCGGTCACGGCAGTGCCATTTTCAAAGGTGTAACGAGCCGCGATACCGTGGATATAGTCGATGACGTTTTCATCAGCGAACGGATCCATCCACGCTTTGGCGCGAGAGAAGACCTGAGTCTCTTTGTACCAGGGGGCCTTGTACTCGTCAGCGATGGCGTAGGTCAGGTAGAGACCGCCAAAGTTGCCTTCGACTTGACCACCACGATAGGTGCCCGGCTGATAGGACCAGTTAACACCGATTTGGCCAGGGACATACAGCTGGGTGTAACCACCCTTGGCAGTCACACCGCCGTCCAGGAATTTCAGCTTCAGAGCTGCGTTGGAGAGGCTGAAGCCACCCTCGGGAGAGCCATCTTTGTAGTTGTTGCCCCAGGAGTTGCCTGCGAAGGAGAATTCGTTCTCCTGGTTGACCGGATGGTTTTCGGTAACGGCCAGGTCATAGGCACCGAAGCCGCCCAGATCCAGACCAACAGTGTCCCAGGCATAACCGGAGTTGAAGTTGAGAGCGGCCTGGACGGTGGAATGGCTCAGGTTGGACTGGTATTTGCCTTCTTTCTTGGCGGCAGTCGGGTCACCATCGATGCGCTGACGATCACGCTGGAAGTAGAACAGACCGCCGGTCAGTTTGGAGTCTTTAACGAAGGTTTCATAGGACTGGCCGTATTCCGGGCTCATCATATCCTGGGCTGCCAACGCCATGCCGGGGGCGACCAGAGCGGCTACCACAGCGGCACTCAAAGCGGCGCGCTTGAAGATCACTTTTTCCATTTTTATTGCTCCTGATTTTATGGACTTAGCTTTTTTCCGGCAGCTGGCATCGGGCCTACCGCTCGGTATTGGCATTGCAATCAAAACCCCGAAGGGCAAAAAATCTTCTCTTGGTTATCTGCAAACCCGGATGTCTTGGCACATCTGTAGTTGGCAGTCCTGATCATCACATGTTGTTTTTTTGTTCCGATTCTTGGCTATCGGACAACTCCAAGAGTACGTTCGCGGTGCGAAATATCAATGAAAAGTTCCCTCAACGTTTCAAAAGTATGACCGAGTGCAAATAATCATGGGCAAGGTCGTAAACAGCCTCATGGCCGGTATCACGGTAATGAGAGCGTTTTCTTGGAGGTGTGGCCAGCGCCGGTGCGGGTTTTCATCAGATACGGGGGAAGGGAAGCTGTTAACCTGCAGGCAACATATAATTTTGTGCTACAAAAAAACTTTCCCTCTGGTCGAGGGAAAGTGAATTGGTGGGGATGTGGGGCGAATAGGGTCAGCCTTGCTGGCCGAGGATGCGGGGGATCTGTTGCGCCTGATGGTGGATATGGGACGAGACCTGCACCGAGAGTTGGCTTACCTGACAGGCCTGCTGACGAATACGGGCGATCAGATCGGCAAAACTGGCCAGCTTGTGCTCCTGACTTTTGGCATTGTCGGCGCCCTGCAGGGCGATCACTGCGGTGTTGCGGGCGATCTCCCGCACCGCCTGGGTGGTCTGGCGCAACTGCTCGGCTTGTGCCCGTTGGCGGCTTGACTCGCTGGTGATCCGGTTCAGCACGGTGCCAAGCTGTTCACCAGATTGGGTCAGACGCCGCAGAATCTCGGTGATCTGGTTGAGGGATTGCTGGGTATTGGCCGAGAGGTGGCGCACCTCATCGGCGACCACGGCAAAGCCGCGCCCCTGTTCCCCTGCACGGGCCGCTTCGATGGCGGCGTTGAGGGCCAGCAAGTTGGTCTGCTGGGCGATATGACTGATGACATCGACAATGTCCGTCACATCGGCAACCGAGCGGGTGAGGGCTTCCAGCGCCTCATCGCTCTCGTCAATTGCCAGCCCGGTCTGACGAGTAGCGTGCAGCATGCTGCCCACCAGATCTTCGCTCTGGCTCATCGCCTGTTCGTTATGGTGGGCATGCCGGGCGATGTCGGCGGCGACCTGATGGACCTCTCCGGCCAGCTGGTTCAGCTCATCCATCATCTGACCGCTCTCGTCGACTACCAGCTCGGTGGTGCGGGTGCTGTGGTGGATCTCGTCAACCTGGCTGACCATTCCTTTCAGACTGAGGGATACCGCAGACAGCTGCCCCTCTTTCTGTTGTTGATCCTGCTGCAGGCGACCGATCAGCCGATTGTAGCTGGCAACGATATCGGCCAGCTCGTTGCGATCACGCCCGGCAGATAACGGCTCGGCCTGCCCAGTCTGATCGAGCTGCAGAAAGGCTCCGCGCAGTCGCAACAAGGGAGCGAGCAGCCAGCGTCGTTGCACCAGTGCAAACAGCAGGGCGACTACCACCAGACAGAGCGCCAGCGTGCCGAGGATGGTGGCCAGCTCCTGATTGACGGCTTGCCGCTCGTGGGCAAGTTGTTCCCCCATCTGTCTGGTCGCTTGCAACATGGCCATGATGTCTTGCTGCACGGTCTGGCGGCCAGCCTGTTGCTGTTGTAGCGCCGTGCGGCTGTTGGCCAGCTCCTGCGGATAGCGGCCCAGCAGCGAGCGTAATTCGCTGCGCGGTTGATCTCCCAGCTCCTTGCGTACCGGCTCCCCCAGGGTGAACTCATCGGCGGGCGCATCTTCATACAGGCCGAGCAGCGGCAAGGCTTGCAGCGCTTGGGCCTGTTTTTGCAGTGCCTCCAGCTCGAAGCGGATCCCTTCGAGCAGCTTCTCATTGCCCTGTTCCATATAGCTTTGGCGCAAATGGGCGAGGCGCGGCAGGCCCGACAGGATCTCGGTTGCACCGCGGCGATATTGCTGTGCTGCGGCAGATTGTTCCGTGCTGGCACCTTGCTCCCCATAGCGGATCAGCGCCATAGCCTGGCTGCCCAGCTCACTCTCCGCATTTTGCAGCAGCAGCTGGCTGTTGCCCGAGAGCTTGCCTGCGGCCTGATAGTCGTGCGCGATGCGCTGCGCCATCTGTTCGAGTTGCTGTCTGAGCGGTGCCGCCACGGCATCATCCTGAGCGGCCAGCGAGGAGATCGCTTGCTGGCGGATCTTCTCTGCCGCGGTCAATTGCTGTGGATCGCCGCTGTTGAGGTAGTCACGCAGGCTGTTTTGCAGGGTCACCGTCACCAGTTGTTGCAGCGTCTCGTGCTGATGCTGGGCCTGATTGGTGCGGGCAAGCTGTTGCCAGCCGTGGTAGAGGGCCAGCGCCTGTCCTCCCGCGACCAGTAACAGAACCAGGGAGGAGAGGGTGGCGTAATGGGCGATTTTCACTGGGTAATTCCTGTCAGCACAGACCATGGGGGAGCGTGGCCCGAGCCTAAACAGGGATGATGGCGTTTTTATGACAGCATGGTCAGGTGGCCCTATTTTACCGACTTAACTGGCTGGGGATGCCAGTGCTCTGTTGCGTTGGCCCAGCATACCGAGCAGGGCGCCGCCCATGATAAGTGCACCGGCCAGCAGATGGCGCGAGGTCAGCCTTTCTCCATTGAGCAACACCAGCAGCAAGGTACTCAGCAGCGGTGTCAGGTAGGCAAGGGCACCGATCCGGCGTGGATCGCCGTCTCGCAGTGCCAGATACCAAGTCACAAAGGCCGCCCCCATGGGGCCCAGCGCCAGCCCGATGATCAGCCACCAGTCACTGGTGGGGATCTGCGTGAGTGGCAGGGGCCCCTCCAGCAGACGGGCAAGCAGCAGCGCCAGCAAACCCGCGGGCAGACAGGCTGCCGCAGTGACCACGGCGGGGGCTGGCGGCAGACGGCGTGATAATACCGAGTAGACTCCCCAGACGACAGCTGCACCGAGCGCCAACAGGTATCCCGGCAGATAGGTCTGCTGTAGTTGCAGCTCGCCGTTGACCATCACCAGCATGGAGCCCGCCAGACCAAAGGCGCCAGCCAGCAGGTGATTGGCATGGAGTGGATGGCCGGGCAACAACAGCGGGGTGAACAGAATGATGCAGAGCGGCCAGAGGTAGTTGATGAGGTTGGCCTCCAGCACCGGGGCATGGCGAAAGCTCATAAAGAGCAGCAGATGGTAGAGCAGCAATGCCGCAACCGTCACCAGCCAGGTAATCGGACGAGCATGCCACTGGCGCCAGAACGGCAAGGCCCCGACCCCGCAGAAAAACAGCACCAGCCCGACCAGTACCAGCGGTGACACGCTGGTAACCCGTGACGTCAGCGCCGCCAGCGAGGCCCACAGCACAATGGTCAGCAAGGCAAAACCGGTGGATCTATCCCACCAGGAACATCCGGACATCCAACACTCCTTTGCAAGATGAAGCTGCTGGCTTTGCCGCAGGGCTCAGCCAAAAAGAAGCAGTCTATCAGAGAGAGGATAGATGCCGAATGCTGCGTGAATACAATTGCTTGTGACTTGGTGAGGATTTTGATGGTGCAAGCTGAGTGCTGCTGGACGTCGAACTAATCGCCAAAGAGATGAGTGAATGCGAAAAGGGGATGATGGGTGGCGTCCCAGGCAGGATTCGAACCTGCGACCTCGCCCTTAGGAGGGGCGCGCGCTATCCAGCTGTGCCACTGGGACGTGCGGGCATTATATAAAAATGCCAATAAAAATAAACAACTGCGTATGTCTGTTTATCCAGTTGCTTACATTCTGGCCGGATTGTACGTTTGTGCTCTGGGGGTCAGATAAACAAGTTTGTGGTGTCTGAATAAGAAGGGGTGGGGGGAGGAAGATACTGGTATGCAATAAATTGACTTTTAATTCACTTGTTGCCGTGAGGTATGGCTACCTCTTGTTGTGTTGTGCCACAGGTGTTGAGCTTTTGTCGCTTTATTTTGTTTTAGTGAAATTTTTAGCTTAATCAGTTGGGTAGCTATTAATAATGGCCAATGCTCCCTTGTATTTTAAAGATGAATCATGAGGCCATGGCTCAGCGTCAGGTACGGTCAGTAGCGGGTTTGGAATGGTCTTGTTTGCTTAGTTATATAAATTGCCATAGAGTTAATTCGCGATTAGTTATCGCCGAAAATAAAGTTGTGACAAGGGCAAACCGATTGAAAAGTCGGGACGCAAAGCCTCCGGTCTAAAGGCGTTGTTGAGCTGGGATAGCGGGGCCACCACAGTGTTATGCTGGCTGCCTTTGCCAAGGGGTAGTCGTGTTTGTGTTGCCTGTCGTGATGTGTTGCCCTTTCGTTTGTCCAT
This sequence comes from Aeromonas sp. 602658, assembly GCF_049173005.1. NCBI lineage: Bacteria > Pseudomonadati > Pseudomonadota > Gammaproteobacteria > Aeromonadales > Aeromonadaceae > Aeromonas > Aeromonas sp. 602658. Next base: position 121,110 of record NZ_JAAKRF010000008.1, read on the forward strand.
AACGTAAAGGAAAACAATATGCTAAGTCCAAAACCCGCATCGCTGGCCATGATGGTCGGCTCCCTGCTTGCCTCATCTGCCGTTTATGCGGCCGCGCCGGGCAAGCCCACCATCGGCTGGGGTCCCACCAAGTTCGCCATTGTTGAAGTGGATCAGGCGGCAACCTCCTACAACAATCTGGTCAAGGTCAAGGATGCCGCCGATGTGGAGGTGAGCTGGAACCTCTGGAGCGGTGACGTCGGCCAGACTGCTGGGGTGCTGCTTGATGGCAAGGAGGTGTGGTCTGGCCCCTCTGCTGCTGCAGGCACGGCCAAATTCAAGGTGAACAAAGGTGGGCGCTACCAGATGCAGGTGGCCCTCTGCAATGCCGATGGCTGTACTCTCTCTGATGCCAAGGAGATCGTGGTCGCCGATACCGATGGCAGCCACCTGGCGCCGCTAAAGGCCGCGTTGCAGGAGAACAACAAGCCCTACGCCAACAAGTCCGGCAAGGTGGTCGGTACCTACTACGTGGAGTGGGGCGTCTATGGTCGCAAGTTCACAGTGGACAAGATCCCGGCCCAGAACCTGACCCATATCCTCTATGGTTTCACCCCCATCTGTGGCGGGGATGGCCTCAACGATAGCCTCAAGGAGATCGAAGGGAGCTTCCAGGCGTTGCAACGTGCGTGTGCCGGTCGTGCCGACTTCAAGGTTGCGATCCACGATCCTTGGGCCGCCGTTCAGATGCCGCAAAGTGGCCTGACTGCCTATGACGAGCCTTACAAGGGTAACTTCGGTGCCCTGATGGCGCTCAAACAGGCTTACCCTGACCTCAAGATCCTCCCCTCCGTCGGCGGCTGGACCCTCTCCGACCCCTTCTACTTCCTCGGCGACAAGAGCAAGCGCGATACCTTCGTCGCCTCAGTCAAAGAGTTCCTGCAGACCTGGAAATTCTTCGATGGCGTTGATATCGACTGGGAATATCCGGGTGGACAGGGCGCCAACCCGAAACTGGGCAGCCCGAGCGATGGCGCAACCTATGTGACCCTGATGAAGGAGCTGCGCGCCATGCTCGATGAGCTGGAGTCGCAGACTGGTCGCAAGTATGAGCTCACCTCCGCTGTCGGCGCCGGTTACGACAAGATTGAAGATGTCGATTACCGCGCGGCCCAGCAGTACATGAGCCACATCTTTATGATGACCTACGACTACAACGGCGCATGGAGCAATACCGAGCTGGGTCACCAGACCAACCTCTACGCGGCGAGCTGGGATCCCAACACCAAGTACACCACCGACAAGGCGGTCAACCTGATGCTGGCGCAGGGGGTTGACCCCGGCAAGCTGGTGGTTGGTGCCGCCATGTATGGCCGTGGCTGGACTGGCGTGAGCGGCTATCAGGGCAACAACCCCTTCACCGGCAAGGCGACCGGCAAGGTGAAAGGCACCTGGGAGGATGGCGTGGTCGATTACCGCGACATCGTCAACAACCGTATGGGCAGTGGCTGGGAGAAGAGCTACGACGAGGTGGCCGAGGCTCCCTATCTGTTCAAGGCTTCGACCGGCGATCTCATCACCTATGACAACGACCGCTCGGTCAAGGCCAAGGGGCAGTATGTGCTGGCCAACAAGCTGGGTGGCCTCTTCTCCTGGGAGATTGATGCCGACAACGGCGACATCCTCAATGCCATGCACGAGGGTCTGGGTCACGGCGAGGGAACCACTCCGCCAGCCAACAAGCCGCCGGTGGCCAACGCGGGCAGCGATCTGAGTGTCACCGGCCCGACCGAGGTGACGCTGAACGGCTCCGCGTCCCACGACCCGGAAAATGGCGCCCTCACCTATAGCTGGAAGCAGGTCTCCGGCCCGCAGGCCACCTTGCTGGATGCCACTCAGGCCAAGGCCCGGGTTGTACTCGATGCGGTGACCGCCGACATCAATCTGGTGTTCGAGCTGGCAGTGACCGACGACCACAACCTCACCGCCCGCGATCAGGTGGTGGTCACCAACAAGGCGCCGCAGCCCAACCTGCCGCCACTGGTTAGCCTGCCGGCTACCGCTTCCGTGGAATCCGGCAAGCAGGTGACCCTCAAGGCGACCGCATCTGACCCGAACGGTGATCCGCTCACCTATCAGTGGACGGTACCGGCCGGCCTCACCGCCAGCGGTCAGAACAGTGCCACCCTGGTGGTCACCGGTCCGAACGTTACCAGCGATACCGCCTATGACCTGAGCCTCACCGTCTCCGACGGCGCGCTGGATGCCAGTGCCGCCACCCGTCTGACGGTCAAGCCGGTCAGCGGTGGTGGCGGTTGCTCGGCCACTGATCCGGATGCCGCCAACTGGCCTGCCTGGCAGGCGAGCAAGGTCTACAACGGCGGTGACAAGGTGAGCCACAACCAGCTGGTGTGGCAGGCCAAGTACTGGACTCAGGGCAACGAACCGAGCCGTACCGCGGATCAGTGGTTGCTGGTGAGCAAGGTGCAACTGGGTTGGGATGCCAATGTAGCTTACAACGGTGGCGAGATCACCACCCATAATGGCCGTCAATGGAAAGCGCAATACTGGACCAAGGGCAACGAGCCCGGCAAACACGACGTCTGGCAGGATGTGGGGGCCGCCAGCTGTAAATAAGGCTTGAGTTGTGGCGGGGCATGCTGGTCATGCCCCGCTTTTGCAACCCGCGGCGCTGAACATTGGTTGCTCTGCCAATCCCTCTTTTTCTGCTCTGTCTTGTATCCGGTCAGGCCGACTTGTGGTGCCGGCATGAAGGCTCTCCCCAAGTGATGGCTGCACTGCTCTCTGATAAGGTGTGAACCTGATTCGTGGTAACCTTTCCGCTGTTGTAATTACACTGCTGGAAAGTCTGCGGCCGAATATTTTCAGGTTGCCCAAGAGGCGAGCATCCCGCTGTTGGCGAGACAGGCCAGCGGGTCGGTATCGCCAGGATGAGGGCTTGCTCAACTTCGCTTGCTCTTTTTAAATCTCTGTCCGTCGTCATGCTGTCCCTTCATGCAGTACCTAATCGACGGCATTTGGCTGTTGAACAAGGATGGCAAGCATCATAGCCAGCTTCCCGGATGCTGGTGTTATCCAAGCCAGCGCTCCCGGCAAGGGGATTTCATGGTGTCATACCTGGATCAGGCCGAGATCCTGCAATGAGCCGATGCAATAAAAGATGGGGCCTGCGGGCCCCATTCTTGTTTGGTGGAGTTCAGGTTTGGCCGTGGAACATCTGGCCCGGACAGGACAGCGCCTCGAAAGGGCTGTGTGATGATGTGTGTTGTTGTTTTATTACATTTTCCGTGAAAGGCTTTCAGCAATTATTTGCCGTAGCGGAAGTAGTATTCACGGGTGGAGGGGGCATAGGCATCTTTCTCTACAACGCCGTTCTTGGTGGTTGCACCGCGCAGGTGGAACAGGACTGCCAGATTCTCAAACATGGTTTACCTCATCGCTCTGTCATTTATGGTTATGGTGTGTGACGTGGGTCACGGTTTGATCCTATGGTCATTTGTGAGCCAGATCAACTTTCTGTGTTGTAAATTTACAAAAATCATGGAAAGGGTTTTCAAATGCAATGCCCTTTATGGAAAGGCTTTCCCGAGGTGACGGGGGAGAAGCTGATGATCGGCCAGCAAAAGAGGCCTGATAGCGGGGGCGTTGCAAGGGGAAAGAGGCTCGCTGCACGGCCTCTCCTTTATAGGTGCTTGAGCCGATTTGTGACATAAAACAGAGAGATAGCACGCGTCTTGCTGGTAAAAACAGCGAACTGCTGCAATTTTGACTAAACGAATCAGTCGCGGTTATTTTAGGGTTGACAGCAAAGCGGGTGATGCCTATCATGCGCCTCCGTTGCCGGAGATAACTTCGGTGGCGCCGAGGTGAGTTGGGGTTATAGCTCAGCTGGGAGAGCGCTTGCATGGCATGCAAGAGGTCCGCGGTTCGATCCCGCGTAGCTCCACCA
>NZ_JAAKRF010000009.1:0-117533 GCF_049173005.1 Aeromonas sp. 602658
AAATGAGCGACGTAATCTTGTCATTGAACACCTCAGGTCATGGTGGCGACTGTACCACCTAAAATGGTGTCCGGGATGATTAGACCACTACATTGCTTATTGGCGGGTGACCCGGATCTGCAGGGTCTGGCGCTCGCTCTGGCTGCCTCGTCCGCCCTGTAGCTGGGTGCCGAGGCTACTCCCCTGATCTGCCGAGCTGGTCGAGAGCTCCCCCACCGTCAGCCACTGGCCTGGGGCCCCGCTCACCTCGGTGGCACTCTGCCCACGATTGATGGTGCCCTGATCCAGCCTCGCCTGTTCGCTGCTCAGCGCAATCTGCACCCGATCGCCAATCAAGGTGGCCGTGGCATAGAGGCCGTTCACCAACGGCATCATCCCCACCACGGCGCCCCCGTTCCATTGGTAGAAAGTCACCGGCTGATAGGAGCCCATCTGCAGCAGCACGGGACGGCCCGAAAGCCCGCGTACCTGCCAGCTGTCGTTTTGGCTGCGCTGGTACTGCTGGGAGTTGCCATCGAGCAACCACTGCCGCTTGACCTCGTCGCGACTGATTGAGCCTCCCAGTTGCTGACCGCTGGCGGCACCATCGACCCGCCACTCGATAAGCAGGCTTTGCGGTGGCTGGTTGATCTGCGCCAGCGTGGCGTCGGCCTCCTGCAGCTGGGCTGGCGTCCCGCTCAGCACCAACTGATTACCCATGGCACTCACCCCAAGCTGGGGATAGATCTCCTTGAGGGTCTGCACCGCGGCCTGCGCCTCGAATACCGGGATCACTTTCACCTCGGCCCACAGCGATGGGCTCCAGAGTCCCATCATGCAGCCAAGCCACAGCAGCGCCCTGCAGCCAACCTTGCCCATCCGAACCATTACGCTCTCCTCGTTCTCTTTGCTCTTCTCGCTCTCTTTGCTCTTCTCGCTCTCTGTGCTCTTCTCTCTGCTTAAGGCGTAGACCTACGCCCGCAGCCAACAGCTCAGCCCTATTCCGCTCACTCGTCGATGATGAACCCGGCGGTTGCCAAAAAACAATCGGGAATGCAGCAACTCCGTGATTTCCCACGGTATGAGGCTCTCATTCCACGCCCGTTATCGCGTAAGATAGCGCCATCATAGTTGCCCAAGCGGAATCCATCATGTTGAAACAGTTGTTGTTACTCCCCCTCGCCCTGCTGCTGGGGGCCTGCTCCCTGACCCAGTACAATGTCAGCGAGGCCGAAATCAACCAGTACCTCAAAGATCAGGTCTCTTTTGAAAAACAGCTGGGGATCCCCGGCATCATGTCGAGCAAGATCCGTCTGGATGAGATGCAGAGCCGTATCGGCCGCAAACAAGCGGATCGCATCGAGCTGGATGCCGCTGGCGACCTGCAGGTGAGCAGCCCCCTTGGCAGCCAGCAGATGAAGATCCGCTTTGCCCTGAGTGCCCGCCCCGACTATGTGGCCGATCAGGGCGCCATCTATCTGCGCGACCTTGAACTGATCTCGGTCAAGACCGAGCCGGCCGATATCGGGGCCGCCCTCACCCCACTGCTGCCCACCTTCAATCAGTCGCTCTCCCTGTTCCTGTCGCAGACCCCGGTCTACCGCCTCGACAGCAGCCGCAAGAACGAAGCCAGGATCAAGGACAAGGTTGAAGCCCTCAAGGTAGAGCCGGGCCGTCTGGTCATCCCGTTCAAGCTGCTCTGATCACCGCCGCACTGGCACTTTCATCGCAATAAACAGATAACCGCCCTCTTCGACAACGCACATCCGGTTTAACGTGCAGCCGAATGGGGCGGTTTTTTACTTCTCAAGTCCCCTCCAACACAGCATAATGCAGACCATTCTCATTTAGATTCGTCATGAGAAGCGTCAATAATAAAACCAACCAATGGTGAGAAGGGACATGAGAAAAACCGTACTGGTTCAGGCGATCGCCTGCGCACTGATCAGCGGCGCCGCACACGCTGCCGTCAAGGTCGAAGACAAGACATTCAATACCGCCGCCAACATGCTGGCCTATACCGAATTCGAGCTCTCTGGCGAGCCGCTAGCCGAAGCACTGGGGCTGGATCTGGATGTGCTGGATGCCAACCGTGCCGATGAACCAACTCCGTTCGACTTCGCTGCCGGCATCGAATCCTACGAATACTCCGAAGAGGCGATGTACGCCCTCAACTACCAATCCGGCATGGGCCCACATCTGGTGAACGGGCCGCAAAACCTGGCCCGTGGTGGCACCATGGCCTCTCTGGGGCAACGGGTGCTGGCCATGGCCGATGCGGTCGGCTTCCCGGCCGATGAAGTGCCGCAAGGCATGTATCCCCTCTCCCTGCCCTACGCCTCCGCCAATCCAGAGTTTGCCCAGGCCGTCAACGCCACTCCGGTCAATGGCGATCAGATCACCATCAAGACCGCCAAAGGGACCGAGAAGACCGTCAAGACCCAGGTGCCCGCCTACTTCCGTGACTACAGCACCCTGCGCTGGAGCGGCAGTGACAACCTGCTGGTACCCGCAGCCGTGGGCGGCATCCTGCTCAAAGAGGTGATGTGGTCGCAAGACTTCCTCGGCGGCATGCACGTGGCCGAGACCGATGAAGAGGTAGAAGCCGCCTCCGCCACCATGGATCAGGATGGCAAGCACAAGCTGGGCGTCTCTGCCGCCGATGGCTTCAATGGCATGATGCTGACCGAGCAGTCCATCGACAAGCTGGCCATCATGCAGAACCAGCTTGGCTTCGATGGCAAGCAACTGGGCGCCAGGATCACCCCGCAGTACGATCCGGCCAAGGGCGTGATTTACTTCCCCCATCAGGTGAAAGTGACCGAAACCAGCAACAACGATGCCGGGGCCATCGGCAAGCTGGAGGTGGTGGATGGCTCCGCCCAGCTGCGCGATGCCTGGATGATGCTGTGGCCGCTCTCCGAGTTCTATGCCTTCAGCGATCAGCGCAGCGCCAACACCAACCAGAACCCGGCCTTCCACGCCGTGTTTGACGGCGCGCCGTTTGCCGCCGCACCGGCTGCCAACAAGGCCAATGACCTGGGCAAAGCGGTCACAGGCAGCGATGCCTTCTCGCTGGCGATAAATCTCTCCAACCTCACCTTCAAGAACCTGGCAGCCCTGCACTTTGATACCAAGGCTGGCACCCTGGTCGACAGCTGGCAGGCAGGCAAACAGGGCAAGCACGTCACCACCTTTGACGCCGCTTACGCACTGGTCGCCCTGCAGATCTTCCAGCGCGCTCAGGACGCGCTGCCGGTCGGTTACGCCGCCGGTGACAATGGCGAGCTGAACCTCAAGACCAAGCAGGGTCAAGAGGCGCTCGACTTGATCCGCAAACAGGCCGATTTCATCCTTGCCAACCTCAAGGGTAAAAATGGTCTGGTGCATGACGGCATCACGCTAGGTGGCAAGCTCGATGCCGGCCACTCCATCGATGCGCAGTTCGCCGCCATCCGTGGTCTGACTGCCGCCTTCCTCGCTACCTCCGATGCCAAGTACCGCACCGCCGCCCGCGAGCTGTTTATCGCCACCGACAAGGCCTACTTCAATGCCAAGGCGGGCACTTGGCTGGCGGGTAAACAGGGTGAATACACTCCCTGGACCCAGGCTGCCATCTCCGGCTCCCTACGCTCCGCCATGCTGAACCTGCGCAACGAAGGGGCCGAGAAGGCGCCCGAGTTGGAGCTGGCCAAGCTGACCGGTCAATACGTCAGCTGGTTCCGTGGCACCGTCAACGGTGGCATGCAGATGGCCGAGTGGATCGGTGACTCCGGCGAGAACATCATCGAAGGTGCCGGCAGCGACACCGACGAAGATGGTGTACCGCAAGTGACCGCCGCCGGTGGCAAGCACGGCACCGCCATGGTGATGGCCGCCAAAGCAGTGGTTAGCGAATAATCTTCGCCATTCACCAGCATGAAAAAGGGAGCCAAATTGGCTCCCTTTGCATTACAGCGTCTGACACAATTTCAAGGGCTTTCCTCAAACCAGCTTGTCCAGCATCTCTTTGGTCACCAGCACAATTCCCTGTTCGGAGCGGTAGAAGCGGCGGCTATCCTCATCGGCGTTTTCACCCACCACCAACCCATCTGGCAGCACACATCCCTTGTCCACCACCACCCGGCGCAGACGGCAACCGGCGCCAATCTCGACCCCGGGGAAGATGATGGCCTGATCCAGGGTACAGAAAGAGTGCACCCGCACATTGGTAAAGAGCACCGAGTTGAGCACGAACGACCCGCTGACAATGGTCCCGCCCGCAAACATGGAGTTGATGGTCATGCCGTGCTGGCCATTTCTGTCCTGCACAAACTTGGCCGGAGGCGTCAGGGTCTGGCTGGTCCAGATAGGCCAGTTCTGATCGTAGATATCGAGCTCGGGCAGCACGGAGGCGAGATCCATGTTCGCTTCCCAGAAGGAGTCCAGCGTACCCACGTCACGCCAGTAGGGCTTTTGCCCCTCGCGTGCCCCGACACAGGACATGTTGAAGGGGTGCGCAAAGGCCATCCCCTCCTCCACAATGCGGGGGATCACATCCATTCCGAAGTCGTGTTTGGAGTCCTGATTGTGAATATCCTCCTCCAGCAATTGGTAGAGGTACTCCGCCTCGAAGATATAGATCCCCATGGAGGCCAGCGAGCGATCCTCGCAACCCGGCATGGCAGGCGGATTGGCCGGTTTTTCGACGAAGGCGCGGATCTTGCGCTGCTCGTCGATATCCATGATCCCGAAGGCGGATGCCTCTGCCCGCGGCACTTCGATGCAGGCTACCGTCACCTTGGCACCGAGGCGCACATGGTCAAGCAGCATGGCGGCGTAATCCATCTTGTAGATGTGATCCCCTGCCAGCACCACCAGGTATTTGGGGCCATAGTCACGGATGATATCGACGTTCTGATAGATGGCATCGGCGGTACCGCGATACCAGTGCACCTCGTCCACCCGTTGCTGGGCAGGGAGCAGGTCGATGAATTCGTTCATCTGGTAACGCAGGAAGGACCAGCCCGATTGCAGGTGACGCAGCAGGCTGTGAGATTTGTATTGGGTGACTACACCAACCCGGCGGATCCCCGAGTTGATACAGTTGGAGAGCACAAAGTCGATGATCCGGAATTTGCCACCGAAATGGACGGCAGGCTTGGCTCGGTTGTCAGTCAACTGCTTTAGGCGACTGCCACGTCCACCTGCCAGCACCAGTGCCATACTCTGGTTCAACAATTGTCGTGCTTTGGCACTATTTTCTGGCTCTAACAACATGATTTACCTCTGCCTTGTTTGATCTGTTTTCAACTCATCTTCGCCTGTTCCGGTACCTGTGAAAGTGGTTTCACTCACATTTAACCGATTTCAATTGACCCTTTTCACCGAGTTGCGAGGAATAGCATGCTTTGCACCGCAAGCTTGGTTAAAATTCCCTCATAAAGCAGCCACTTCAAGGATAAAAAGATGGTTCACAAGCTTGGACGCCCCCTCTTCATGATCGCCACCATAGTGACCATACCCCTGCTGCTCCTGCAAGCAGTTTGGTTGGCCCTTCAGAGCACACCGCTCACTCTGACAGTTATTCTGGCCACCACACTGCTCGGCATGATCCTGTTGTTAATGCTGGCCATGCGCACCCTGGACGGCATGGTCCAGCATCAGGAGCTCACCTGGGTCAAGGCCATCAGGAGCCGGGATCCCTCAAAGCTTGATGAGCCCGCCTCCCGGGAAGTGCTGCAACAGCTGCTGGAACAGTTCGAGAGTGCCGAACAGAGTGCCCATCGTCAGCTGACCGAACTGAGCAATCTGGCCACCACCGACGAGCTGACTCAACTACTCAACCGCCACGCCTTTCGCCGCGACATGACCGAGTTGCTGCAGCGGGATCAGGACACCCAGACCGCAAGTCTGGTGCTGATCCGCGCCACCGAGCTTGGCAAGATCAACGCCCAGCGCGGCTTCCAGTCTGGTGATGCCTACATCAAGGACATGGCGGCCCTTATCAAGCGGGTGGTGAGCCGCTTCCCGGGCAATCAGGTCTATCGCATTTCGGGGGCTGATTTCGCCGTGCTGGTGCAACCGGTGGCCAATATTCCCCCCCATCTGCTGGGACAGGATTTGAAAGTGGCTTTCGATCACTATCAGGCTCAACACGAGCTGGAGAGCACAGGTTACTCGGGGTTGACCAAGCTCAGCAGCGGCCAGAAAATCGAAGCCGTGCTGGCCAGGGCGGATTTGGCGCTGGCACGCGCCCAGACCGAAACCATCAATGGCTGGGCCATCCAGCAGGATGACAACGTCTCCGATCTGCAGGGACAGCATCACTGGCGCGAGGTGCTGACTGAAGTGCTGGCACAGGAGCGACTCAGCTTCACCTATCAGCCAATCCAGCCCCTGCACCGCAGCATGCTGGCCTACAACGAAATCTACACCCGTTTCAGCGGCAGCGATGGTACCGCCCTGCCCACCGACACCCTGTTTGCCATGGCCCAGCGGCTCGATATGGTGATGCGGCTGGAGCAACTGGTGATTGTTCATATAATGCGTCAATACCGGGCTTTTGGTGCCAATCAGAGTCGCTGGGGAGTCAATCTCTCCCCCAACCTGCTGCAAAACAGCGCCTTCCTGATCTGGCTTGACCGCCAGTTGCTCAAAGATCCCAATACCAGCGCCAATCTGGTGTTCGAGCTGGATGAAGAGCATCTGGAACGCAATCTGACCGGTGCCAAGCGGGTATTTGAACTGCTGCGCCGCAACGGCAGCCGCTCGGCGATCGCCAATTTCGGCAAGGGGATCGGCTCCTTTACCCTGTTTCGCGAGCTCAAGCCCGACTACATCAAGCTGGATCCTGCCCTTATTACCGGGCTGGAGCAGGATCAGACCAACCAGCAGTTTGTGCGGATGATCGTCGATGTATCACATCGGATGGGATGTCAGGTGATTGCTGAGGGGGTAGAACAGCTTGGCCAGAAACAGCTGCTGCAGGGGATGTATGTGGATGGCTTGCAGGGCTATCTGATCGCCCGGCCGCAACCGCTGCGACCGGATATCAGCCAGCTGGGGCTCTTTACTGAGGATGCTTCAGCTTCAACAGGGTCAGAATGATGTCATTGAGCTGGCGATAGCGCTCCAGCTCTTTCTGATCGTAACGGGTCGCCAGCGTGGTGGGGTTGTGGCGATTTTTGAGGTAACGGTTGATTTGCAGGCGATTGAACCCCGCCACCTGATAGACCTGGCCAAGCAGGGTATTGAGCTCATCGTGCTCCAGACCGGCTCTGGCCAGATAGTCCCCATCGGCGGGACTCTCGGTCTGGTGGCTCCACTTGCCAATGCGACCACTCTCCTGCAGATAGCTGAGCCACTGCTCGATATAGAGCGGTTTGCACCCCGCCAACAGGTTGAAAAAGCCCACCGCATCGCAACGACAACCGCTCAGGAGCACGACCGCCAGCTGATCATCATCGCACTGGAAGGTCACTGGTCCGGCTTGCGCCCAATCCAGCGCCTGCACCCGAATGCTGGCCTTCTCACCCGCAGCTCCCGTTACGTCGAATACAAACATGGCGCTCCTCCCTTGGCAAAAGGTTGATGATGGACCATCCCCCTGACAGGTGCAAAGGCAAATCGGCTTTTAACTCATCAATCGGGCCATTCGACCATAAAAAAGACCGGCACCTTCGCGGATGCCGGTCTTTGTCCCGATGGCCTGTGCGTTCATGCCATCAATGGAGGCGCTTTCAGGCGTCCAGTTCAACCAGTGCCTTGGCCAGCTCGATGGGTTCGAGCTCCTGACCTTCCAGATCGGCGTTCCAGTTCGGGCCAACCAGTACATCATCTTCATCCAGATCGTTGATCCAGATATCGAGAAACTCTTCCAGATCGATCACTTCCGGCTCGTAATCGGCCCACTCGTCAACACAGTGCAGACGAGCGTCCTCTTCGGCAGACCAGAGCGGCATCACGTCGGCATCTTCAAATTCGGCGGAGCGACAGACGACCCAGTCTTCCCCATAGCGCAGACCCCACACCTGACCCGACTCGCGGACTTGTTCGATAAACAGTTGGAAATTGGCGTCAAGGTTGTCGTTAAGCATGCTCATGGGGTTCTCTCTTTCTTTCGGGTGCTGCGGCATTGTCGGGCGACAATACGATGGCCAAATGGTGTCGCAAAAGTGACATGGACTCAAGCATATTGGGGTTATTCCGGGAAAAAAGCCGGGATAACTCCCATTTGCCTGCAAAAACGCCTCCCGATGGAGGCGTCTTGCAGATTCAGGAGATCAACGCTCCCAGTAAACCTCTTCCAGGCTGTCCTCTTTCTCCGGCAAACCGCGGGAGAGACGGGGGCTGCTCTGGGCCAACACCTCGTAGCTGACGCGGTTGGCGTATTTGCACACCTGGGCCAGTGAGGAATAGGTCAGGAACTCGGAGATGTGCTTGGCGGAGTTGGGCACATTCATCCGGTGATAGGAGTTGGCCACCATGTCGTGCAGCACGGCGGAAAGGGCGCCATCCCCTGCCCCATTGGTGTTCTTGATCTTCTCCGGGCCACCCATGTACGGGGAGATGTGGGAGTAGATGCGGGCCGGTTTACGGCACTTGGCACGGGCCATCGGGCGGCTGAACTCATACATGTTGAACTCGGGGATAACGCCGGGCAGCAGGGTATGAGTGGTCTCGCGCTTGTAGTCCTCATCGGTGTAGCTCGCCATGTAGAGGCCGATGGGGCCAGCAGTACAGAGCACCATGTCGGCCCAGTCGAGCGCCTTGTCAGCCGCACCGAGCGGATCTGCGATACCGGTCAGGGCTTCACCTTCGTCTTCGTTCATCGCCAGCACAGTCACGTTTTCGGCAATGAAGTCGCGCCACCACTGGGGGTTTTCGTCGATGACGAAACGGGTACCCAGGGTCAGCACCACGGGAATACCGGCCTCGCGGGCATAACGCACCGCGGTCATGGCCGCCTCTTTCATCGGATCACCATCATCACCGCGTACCAGATAGGCGGTGATCACCAGTGCAGACGCACCTTTGATCACATCCTCCGGAATGTGCTGCACATCCAGCTGGTTCATCTTGCCGGCGTTGATGCCGAAGCTGCGCTCGCCGCACTCGGTGATGAAGGTGAAGCAACGACCGATGGGGCCATCAACCGGCTGCAGATAGTCCAGATTGACGCGGGAAGAGGTGTTGCACAGATAACGGTAGGCGTAGCAGCCGATGCGAATATCCTGACTCATCACACCCAGCAGGATGGAGTGGGAATCGGCCAGTACCGAGTAGTTGTGTACCGTGTTGCCGATGGTGCCACCGGCAAACTCGCTCACTACCATGTTGTTGGCCTTGAGCTCGTCATAAATCCGTTCGGCCACGTCGTCGTTGATGACGACGGAGTGCCCCTTGCTCAGACCATAACGGGTCAGAAAGTCTTCATCCACATGGGCTTCAATATCAACCAGGGTCTGATCAATCCCGACCACGTAGGCTTTGCCCAGCTCGGTTAACAGGGGATTTTGCGGAACCAGGGGATCGCGTCTGTCGACAGGGAAGTAGTGTTTGGACTTGCGCTGACCGGGAAATTTCATGGCAATGTTCTGTGCTCTGGGGGAAAGAGGGGCGGGATTTTAACACAATCCGCCGCCCCGAAAAGTCGCCCTGTTTAAATAATGGAGTCAGTATAGACAAGGCTTGCAAGGAAAAACGTTTGCCTTTTCACCATAAAAAAACCACCCCGTCCGAGGTGGTTCCCTAGCATAAAAAGCGCCTGTTTTCAGGCGGCCGCCATGCCCTGCAAAAGGGCCAGTACCGAAAAGAGGCCGAGGGCGAGCCAGAACAGCAAGGTACCCAGAAAACGGGGCACATTGGGGGCTTTGGGGATCTGGATGCCGATGGCATGCAGGATGCGGCCGACCAGCAGCATGGCGCCACCGGCATGCAGCCAGAGCGCACCGGCACCGGAGAGCTCGCACAGCGCCATCAACAGCAGGGTCAACGGCACATACTCGGCAAAATTGCCGTGGGCCCGGATCGCCGCCAGCAGCTCGGGGGCCTCCCCCTGCCCTATCATCACCCCGAACTGGGCGCGGCGTTTGACCACCCAGAAGGAGAGCCCCAGAAACAGCAGCCCCAGCAGGCCTGCGTAGATCAGCGTGATATGTATCATGACTCGACTCCTTGTTTGACTGACTGCCGGTCACTCATGCCAATTCGCGGCAAATGAGCGAGACCATCATCCTGATGTGGGCCTGATCACTGTTGAGGGCCGGAATATATTCAAACCGCTCGCCACCGGCCTCCATGAAGACCTCCCGATTCTGTACCTGAATTTCCTCGAGGGTTTCGAGGCAGTCGGCGGCAAAGGCAGGACAAATTACATCAAGCCGCTTGATGCCCGCTGCAGGCATACCGGCGATGGTCACGTCGGTGTAGGGCTTGAGCCACTCCTCCTTGCCAAAGCGGGACTGGAAGCTTGCCGTCCACTGCCCGGCATCCAGCCCGAGCGCCTCGGCCAGCAGAGTGGCGGTGTGGCGACACTGGTGACCATAGGGGTCCCCTTCGTTCTCGTAGCGCTCGGGAATACCGTGGAACGACATCAGCAGGTGATCACCCTGACCGTGCTGCTCCCAGTGACGGCGCACGCTCATGGCCAGCGCCTGAATGTATTCGGGGTGGGCGTGATAATCACGAATGAGCCGTACCACCGGCAGATTGCGTTCTCTCTTCATCGCCTTGCCCCAGGCATCGAAGACCGAGGCGGTGGTACTGACCGAATATTGCGGATAGAGCGGCAACAGGATCACCCGGTTGACCCCTTTGGCCTTGAGCGCCTGCCAGCCATCATTCACTGACGGGGAACCATAGGTCATCGCCAGCTCCACCGGCACCTCAACCCCCTCCCGCTTGAGCTCCTGCTCCAGCGCAGCACGCTGCTGCTTGCTTATCACCATCAGCGGCGAGCCCTGCTCGGTCCACACCTGCTGATAGAGCTTGGCCACTTTGGGCGAGCGCGTCGGCAAGATGATGAAATGGAGCAGCGGGCACCAGAGGTAACGGGGCAGATCCACCACACGGGGATCGTGCAGGAACTGGCTGAGGAACGCTTTGACGGCAGCGGTGGTCGGTGCGGCTGGGGTACCCAGATTGACCAGCAATATTCCGGTTTTCGTGGTCACGTTGGCTTCCTGTCTATCTGTCATTATGCAAAAAGGGCCCGACAGGGCCCTTCTCTTTATTTATCTGATGGCACGGGAAACAGTGCCGGCAGCAAAGATCAGCCCAGAATGGTGGCAAGCTGCTTGCTGACCAGATCAACCGGCTGGGTGCCGTCGATCTTGACGTAACGGGTGTGGCCCGCTTCCGCCTCTTTGCCGTAGAAACCGATCAACGGCGCGGTCTGCTGATGATATACATCCAGACGCTTGCGTACTGTGGTCTCTTCGTCGTCGGCGCGGATCACCAGATCTTCACCGGTCACGTCATCCTTGCCTTCCACTTTCGGCGGGTTGAACACCACGTGGTAGGTACGGCCGGAGCCGGAGTGAACGCGACGGCCGCTCATGCGCTTGACGATCTCTTCGTCCGGCACATCGAACTCCAGCACGAAATCAACCACGACACCGGCGTCCTTCATGGCTTGCGCCTGGGGAATGGTGCGCGGGAAACCGTCCAACAGGAAGCCTTTGGCGCAGTCCGGCTGAGCGATGCGCTCCTTGACCAGACCGATGATGATGTCGTCAGAGACCAGCTGACCTGCGTCCATCACAGCTTTGGCTTTCAGACCGAGCTCGGTGCCCGCTTTGATCGCCGCACGCAGCATGTCGCCGGTGGAGATCTGGGGAATACCGTGTTTTTCCATGATGAACTGAGCCTGGGTACCTTTGCCGGCGCCCGGAGCCCCCAACAGAACAATGCGCATACACGCTCCTATTGATTGGTTATTCAAATCTTGCGAAGGCAAAAAAGTACACGGTTTCGCCCGTTTCTACAAGGGTGAGCCACTTGAATGAGCACTTTATCACCACAATAACCGGCTGATCGAACAGGATTTCATCGCAAGGGGAAGACGCAAAAATAGCCAGGGATTCAGCATAGAGCGCCAAAAGCAGGAAGGAGGTACGACAGAAAAAAAGATCCCGGCTCAGGGCCGGGAATTGCGCTCAAAAGTAACTACTTGTCGCTCGTAGTAGGAACAGGGCAATAGTAGTTTGCCCCCTGTGCGTCAACAACTGTCAGATGTGACAGGCAGGCCGCTATGAAACCGGAACTGGGGATCCGGCGAGCAGATTAGCTCTGCTTCCAGCTTGCCAAAGAAGGCAACCCGCTCGCTGATATCCTCCCCCGCATACTGTTCGGCCAAGCTCAGGTAATCCTGATAGTGACGCGCTTCGGAGCGCAGCAAAGAGACGTAGAAGCGGCTCAGCTCTTCGTCCAGATGGGGCGCCAGCTTGGCAAACCGCTCGCAGGAGCGGGCCTCGATATAGGCGCCGATGATCATCTTGTCGACTATGGTGGCCGGCTCATGGGTGCGTACATGCTGCATCAATTGGCGGGCATAGCGGGAGGCCGTCACCGGCCCGTATCCGATGCCGCGGGCCTGCATGATCTCCAGCACCTGCTCGAAGTGGTGCAGCTCCTCCTGAATGAGTCTCACCATGGGAAACAGCAGCGGATTGCGTTCCAGCTCGGCAAAGACGGTGCGATCAGACTCCCCCATGCTACGTTTGCCCAAGATCTCGGCCTTCTCCGGAATGGCATCCAGCTCGCGATAGAACTCCAGCTTGGGCAGCAGATGGCGCTTGCCCTTGGGCAGGCAGTAGCGGCGCACCAGACTGTGGGCAGTGAGTGCGGCCTTGGTCTCGCAGTTGGCGTGATCGATAAGCAGGGTCGGTAAACGGGCCGGATCCCGAGCCATCTCCACCCACTCATCCGGGGTCTCGCACTGCAAAAACTGGCGCACTGGGGCTAGCAGATCATCCATCTAAACTCTCGTCTCTTAAAAGCGTATCGGTCATATATGTTGTCGCCTATGCTAGCGGATCCCGCTGGCCATGCCCATATCCGGCAAGATAAACGGATGTTTTTCAAACAGATACCCCCTACCCCTTCTGGCGGTGCGAGATAGAAACGACAATGGGGGCCACTGGCCCCCATTTCGCTATCCCATCCGGCAAAACCGCAAACGTTTAACTGCCTTCGTTAAAAATTTCCAGATTGCTGGTACCTTCCTGCCATTCACGCACCGCTTTGGTGTCATCGTTGCGCAGGGCGTTGAGGTGATCCAGATAGGACTGGTCCACGTCGGAGGTGACATAATGGCCATTGAACACCGAGGTCTCGAAGTGACGCAGATCCGGGTTGATCTCCCGTACGGCGGCTTCCAGATCTTCCAGATCCTGGAAAATCAGACCGTCAGCGCCAATCAGCTTGCACACCTCTTCTACTTCACGGCCGTGGGCGATCAGCTCGTTGGCGGTGGGCATATCGATGCCATAAACGTTGGGGAAACGAATTTCCGGCGCCGCCGAGGCGAAGTAGACCTTGGCTGCCCCCGCTTCACGGGCCATCTGGATGATCTGCTCGGACGTGGTACCACGCACGATGGAATCATCCACCAGCAACACCTTCTTGCCCTTGAATTCAGAGCTGATGGCGTTGAGCTTACGACGCACCGACTTCTTGCGCTGGGTCTGGCCCGGCATGATGAAGGTACGGCCGATGTAGCGGTTCTTCACGAAGCCCTGACGGTACGGCAGATCCAGGGTATGGGCGATCTCCAGCGCCACATCACAGGAGGTCTCGGGGATGGGGATAACCACATCGACATCGAGATCTTCCCACTCGCGGGCAATCTTCTGACCCAGCTTGCGACCCATGTTGAGGCGGGCGGCGTAGACCGAGACCTTGTCGATGCACGAATCGGGACGAGCGAAGTAGACGTACTCGAAGATGCAGGAGCTCATCTGCGGGTTCTCCGCACACTGCTCGGAGAAGAGCTGGCCCTGCTCGGTGATGTAGATGGCTTCACCCGGCGCAATATCCCGCACCGTCTCGAAACCGATGGCGTCGAGTGCCACGCTCTCGGAGGCGAGCATGTACTCCACCTGGCCCTGCTCGTCCTGACGACGACCGAGGATCAGCGGGCGAATGCCGTTGGGATCGCGAAAACCGATGAGACCATGACCAATCACCAGCGAGACCACCGCATAAGCGCCGCGGATCTGCTGATGGGTTCTGCGCACCGCGGCGAAGATATCTTCGGGGCGCAGGGCCATCTTGTCACAACGATCCAGCTCGTGGGCCAGCACGTTCAGCAACACTTCCGAGTCGGAGGTGGTGTTGATGTGACGGCGGGCGACCTTGAACTGCTGCTCCTTAAGCTCCTTGGCGTTGGTGAGGTTGCCGTTATGGGCCAGCACCATGCCGTAGGGCGAGTTCACATAAAAAGGTTGGGCTTCAGCGGCACTTGAGCTGCCTGCGGTGGGATATCTGACATGACCTATGCCGATGTTCCCTTGCAAACGCTGCATGTGGCGCACTTCAAACACGTCCTTCACCAGGCCATTGGCCTTGCGTTGCCGGAAGTTTCCACTATCAATGGTCACGATCCCGGCGGCATCCTGTCCCCTGTGCTGCAACACCGTCAAGGCGTCGTAGAGGGCCTGATTGACGGGGGTGGTGCCAACTATACCGACAATACCACACATGTCTTTGCTACCTCGAAGTCACTATACCTGTTTAAGAAAACTGGATGAGTTCAACATGAACCCGAAAAACCACTGGATCACCGGCTTGAACTCCGGCACCAGCTTGGACGCCACCCACCAGTCGCTCTGGGAGAGGCTGGTGAAGGTATCCATAAAAAAAAGCAGGGCACTGACGATCAGCACCCCGCGAATTGCACCGAAGCAGACCCCCAGCACCCGATCGGTACCGGAGAGACCCGTCTTGTCCACCAACAGGCCCACCACATAGTTGACCACGCTGCCGAGGATCAAAGTCGCCACAAACAGCGCCGCGATGGCCAGACCGTTACGAACCAGCGCGTCGGAGAAGGAGGTGAAATAGACGGCGAGATCGGGATAGAAATGGCTGGCAATAAAGAAGGCGACGAACCAGGTGACAAGAGACATGGCCTCCTTGACGAAGCCGCGTACCAGGCTGATGAGAGCAGAGAAACCGACGATGCCGATGATGGCGTAATCAATCCAGACCATAGAAAAAGATGTCCTGCGAAATTGCGGCGCAGTCTAACAAAAACGATTGCGCATTGCTTGATAAAAATGTGTTAACTGTTCAAAGCGACGCCGAAAAGCCGCATTTTTTCAGCACTAAAACGGTTGATCGGCGCCAGAATGCACAACGCCATGGCAATGCCATGGCGTTGTGGTCTGCGGCGTGAACTTACCCGATGTGGGTCAGGCCACCCATGTAGGATTGCAGCGCAGCCGGGATGGCGATGCGGCCATCTTCCTGCTGGTAGTTCTCCATCACGGCAACCAGGGTACGACCCACTGCCAGACCGGAGCCGTTCAGGGTGTGCAGCAGTTGCGGCTTGCCATCGATGCGCACGCGAGCCTGCATGCGGCGCGCTTGGAAGTCGGTGCAGTTGGAGACAGAGGAGATCTCGCGATAGGTGTTCTGGGCCGGCAGCCACACTTCCAGATCGTAGGTCTTGGAAGCGCAGAAGCCCATGTCACCGGTAGAGAGCGCCATCACGCGATACGGCAGCTCCAGCAGTTGCAGCACCTTCTCGGCGTGACCCACCATCTCTTCCAGCGCATCCCAGGATTTCTCCGGGTGAACCAGCTGTACCATTTCAACCTTGTCGAACTGGTGCATACGGATGAGGCCACGGGTATCACGACCGTAGGAACCGGCTTCGGAGCGGAAGCAGGGGCTGTGGGCGGTCATCTTGATTGGCAGCTCTTGGGCGTCAAAGATCTCGTCACGGGCCATGTTGGTGAGCGGCACTTCGGAGGTCGGGATCAGGGAGAACTTGCGCAGCTTGCCCTCTTCTTCCCCTTCACCTTCGATACCGGTATTGAACAGGTCCTGGGCAAATTTCGGCAACTGACCGGTGCCATAGAGGCTGTCCGGGTTCACCAGATAGGGCACGTAGCACTCGGTGTAACCGTGCTGCTGGGTGTGCAGATCCAGCATGAACTGAGCCAGGGCACGGTGCAGACGGGCAATCTGACCCTTCATCACCACAAAACGGGTACCGGAGAGTTTGACGCCATTCTTGAAGTCAACGCCCTTGGCCGCTTCGCCCAGATCGATGTGATCGCGTACCGGGAAGCTGAACTCGCGCGGGGTCCCCCAGCGGCGCACTTCCACGTTGTCATTCTCGTCACGGCCCACCGGCGTGGTCTCGCTCGGCAGGTTGGGGATGGCGTCGGCAATGGCTTTCAGCTGGGCCAGCAGGGCATCCAGCTCGACCTTTCTGGTTTCCAGCTCGTCGTTGATCTTGGTCACTTCGGCCTTGAGCGGGGCAACATCTTCACCACGACGGGCAGCTTCACCGATGGATTTGGAGCGGGCGTTGCGCTCGGCCTGCAGCTCCTGAGTACGGGACTGCAGATCCTTGCGCTTCTCTTCCAGAGCATTGACAGCCGCTACGTCAAGAGCGTAGCCACGTGTCGCCAGACGAGCGGCAGCTTCGTCGATGTCGCTGCGCAGATATTTGGGATCCAGCATGGGTTACCTACTTTTTGTAAAAGGGATCTGGGCCTGAGTCATCATGACGGGCGGGAAAACAGATCCGGAAGTTAACATCGGTTGGCGCCCCCGTCGTTTTGAGAGTCAGGCCTTCGAAATCAAGAAGATGGTATCAGGCCGAAACCAACGGGGTCAGAGGGGCAGTGTAGCAGACCGCCCCCCTGCCCGAACAGGGACTATTTGGGTCGTTTTTGCCAACTTGTGGGGTCAAACACCCCAATTATTCCGGTGTCTGACCAATTTTCATTCTGCTGGCCCAAATGGGGGGACTATCGGCCCCGTTTTTGCGGGCTCTGTCGATCCAGCTCGTGCAGATAATCGAGCTTCTGGCCGATCTGCTTTTCAAGGCCACGATCGGTCGGCTGATAGTACTGCTTGCCGGCAAGCTCGGGCGGGAAATACTCCTCGCCTGCGGCATAAGCACCCGGTTCGTCGTGGGCGTAACGATACTCGGCGCCATAGCCCAGATCGCTCATCAGCCGGGTCGGCGCATTGCGCAGGTGCACCGGCACCTCGAAGTCAGGCAGGTTTTTGGCATCATTGAGCGCAGCCTTCCAGGCGGTGTAGACCGCATTGCTCTTGGGCGCACAGGCGAGATAGACGATCGCCTGGGCGATGGCCCGCTCCCCTTCCGCCGGACCGATCCGATGGAAGCAATCCCAGGCCGACAGGGCGACCTGCATGGCGCGCGGATCGGCATTGCCCACATCTTCCGAGGCAATCGCCAGCAAGCGGCGGGCAATATAGAGGGGATCGCAACCGGCGCTCACCATACGGGCGTACCAATAGAGCGCCGCATCCGGCGCCGAGCCGCGAATGGATTTGTGCACCGCCGAGATGAGGTCGTAGAAGTGATCGCCCCCCTTGTCGAAGCGGGCCACGTGCTCCCCCACCACGGCGGCGAGCAGGGCACTGTCGATCACCCGCGCCCCTGTGCTGTCGGTTTCGGCCATGTCGGCCAACAGCTCCAGATAGTTGAGGGATTTACGCCCGTCCCCATCCACCGCCTTGGCCAGCGCCTCTTTGACGCCGGGGGCGAAGGTGAGTGCCGGATCATTGAGACCACGGGGATCGGTCATCGCCTGATCGAGCATGGCGAGAATATCGCTCTCCTCCAGTCGCTTGAGCAGATAGACCCGGGCTCGTGAGAGCAGTGCGTTGTTGAGTTCGAACGAGGGGTTTTCGGTGGTGGCACCGATAAAGGTGATGGTGCCATCCTCGATGTGAGGCAGGAACACATCCTGCTGACTCTTGTTGAAGCGGTGCACCTCATCCACAAACAGGATGGTGCGCACTCCGCGCCAGCTGTTCTCCTTCGCCTTGTCGATGGCGGCGCGGATCTCCTTGATACCGGAGGTGACCGCAGAGAGTCGCTCCACTTCCGCCTGGCAGTTGTGAGCCATCAACTCCGCCAGCGTGGTCTTGCCGGTACCGGGCGGCCCCCACAGGATCATCGAGTGGCAGTGACCCGCCAGAATGGCTTTGCGCAGGGGCTTGTCAGCCCCCAGGATATGTTGCTGACCGATATACTGGTCGAGGTTTTGCGGCCGCATCCGGGCCGCCAGCGGACGAAAGTCCGACGAAAAATCCAGCGACAGATTGCTCATCAGCGCTGATCATCCAGCTCGACCCCCTTCGGGATCTTGAAGACAAATTCGTTACCCTTGAGCACCGGCTTGCGGTTGAAGTTATTGAGGGTAAATTCGGTCCACTGCCCCTGCGCCTCTTTCACATCGAAGCGGCTGATGTTGTTGTCGCGATCGAAGGTGACACGGAAGGAGGCGATAAGCTCGCTCGGATCACGGCTGGTGACTGTGTAGACATCACCCTGCTGAGTCACGTCGTACTGCTTCCACAGTTTTTCGTCATTGCCGGTGATAAGCACGAAGGGGGTATTGAGCACCGCATCCTTCATTTTAAGGGCGGTGACCTGCTCGACGAAGGGATCATACACCCAGACATCCTTGCCATCAGCCACGATCAGACTCTCGTCAGGCGAGGTGGTGTGCCAGTTGAAACGGTTTGGCCGCTGCACCACCAGATCGCCGCTGGCGCGCTGCAGCTCCTTGCCCTTGCTGTCGTAGACAGTCTGGGAGAACTTGGCGGAGAAGAGGCTGACACTGGCCAGCTTCTGCTTGAGATCGCTGGCCGCGTCGGCCCACACCTGGCTGCTGGCAACCAGCAGCATGGATCCGATCAACAGCTGTTTTTTCATCATGCTTTTCATAACGACCATCTCGATAAAAGGCCATGCCCGTGAGGGGCATGGCCAGGATAACAGTAAAAGGATGACTCTTAGTCGCGCACCGGCGGCGGAGCCAGCACATCGCGCTGACCGTTGCCCCCCGGGGCGCTGACGATGCCCTGATTCTCCATTTGCTCGATAAGACGAGCAGCCCGGTTGTAACCAATCTTGAACTTGCGCTGGACGCTGGAGGTCGAACCACGGCGGGACTCCACCACGAAGGCAACTGCTTCGTCAAACAGGGGGTCGAGCTCTTCATCGTCACTACCGCCATATTCGCCGCTGCCACCTTCACCGCCAGATTCGCCGGAGAGGATCTCGTCGATGTAGTTCGGTTCACCGCGCAGTTTCCAGTCCGCAACCACCTTGTGTACCTCGTGGTCATCGACAAAGGCGCCGTGCACCCGGGTCGGGTTGGAAGTACCGGCCGGCATGTAGAGCATGTCGCCCATGCCGAGCAGGGATTCGGCGCCGCCCTGATCAATGATGGTACGGGAGTCGATCTTGCTCGACACCTGAAACGAGATGCGAGTCGGGATATTGGCCTTGATAAGACCGGTAATGACATCCACCGACGGACGCTGGGTCGCCAGAATGAGGTGAATACCGGCGGCCCGTGCCTTCTGGGCGATACGGGCGATCAGCTCTTCCACCTTCTTGCCGACGATCATCATCATGTCGGCAAACTCGTCCACCACCACCACGATGTGGGGCAGCTTCTCCAGCTCCGGCGGCGTCTGATCCATGGAGTCGCCCGGACGCCACAGCGGATCCAGCAGAGGGTCACCCTCCTCGATGGCAGCCAGCACCTTGTCGTTGTAGCCCTTGAGGTTGCGCACCCCGACCGCCGACATCAGCTTGTAGCGACGCTCCATCTCGCCCACGCACCAGCGCAGCGCGTTGGCGGCGTCCTTCATGTCAGTCACCACCTCGGTCAGCAGGTGCGGGATCCCTTCGTAGACCGACAATTCCAGCATCTTGGGGTCGATCATGATAAAGCGCAGATCGTCCGGCGAAGATTTGTAGAGCATGGAGATGATCATGGTGTTGACCCCTACCGACTTACCGGAACCCGTGGTACCGGCCACCAGCAGGTGAGGCATCTTGGCCAGGTTCACCACCACCGGCTCCCCTGCGATGTCCTGACCCAGGCCCATGGTGAGCGGGTTGCGGCTATCGCGGAAAGCATCGCAGTCGAGGGTCTCGCGCAGGTAGACGGTCTGACGCACCCGGTTTGGCAGCTCGATACCGACATAGGTTTTACCCGGGATCACTTCCACCACCCGGACGCTGCTGGCCGACAGAGAGCGGGCCAGATCGCGGGACAGGTTGGTGATCTTGCTCGCCTTCATGCCAGGCGCCAGATCCAGTTCAAAACGGGTAATGACCGGGCCCGGATAGACACCGACCACCTTGGCCTGCACGTTGTAATCGGCAAGCTTGGCCTCCACCAGACGGCCCATTCGATCCAGCTCGTCCTTGCTCATCATCTGGGTCTTGGCAGGCGGACGATCCAGCAGCTCGAGACTCGGCAGCGGCGGCAGGTTGGCTTGCACGCGGCGCTTGGGCTTGGTCGGCATGGCAACGACAGGGGCAACCGGTGCATCCTCGCCCTCGGCCCACGGCAGGTCCAGATCTTCGTCGTCCTCATCATCGGCGACGGCAAGGGCGCTCTGGCGACGAGTGCTGGCAGGTGCAGTCCGCTTGGCCTTCACCACAGGAGCCGGCTCGTCGTCCTCATCATCAAACTTGGGATCAAACTCGAAGGTGTCGTCGTCCAGTTCAGGCAACCACTCCTCCTTGGAGCCTTTCTGGTTTTTGCCTTTGGCGCGGCGCCCCCAGTTATTGTGAGGATCGTCTTCATCCTCGTCATCAAACGCGATGGCCCCTACCCCGCCTTCCAGCAAGGGATCCGGCCCCTCGTTGCGGGGTTGACGCCAGCCACCGGTCAACCAGCGACCAAGGTTGGTCGGGAAGTGGTAAACAGCGCTGACCGAACCGGTACAGGCCGCGCCGATCTGCTCGACGATGGTGAGCCAGGACCAGCCGGTAAACAGGGTGATGCCGGTTGCCACGAAGCAGAGCAGCATCAGGTTGGCCCCGACGCCGCCAAACAGCGGTACCACGGCGGAGGCGATCACATCTCCCACCAGACCACCGGCAGAGAAGTTTTGCAGATCGTTGAAGTTCATGCTGGCAATGGCCGACATGCCGAGCACGGTCAGGATAAAACCGATGATCCGTACCCCCAGAGTGAGGTAATCCACATCGAGCAGGCGGCTCGGCCGCCAGAAGAGGCTCCAGCCCAGCAGTACCACCAGCGGGGGCACCAGATAGGAGAAGGCACCAAAGGTAAACATGGTGATGTCGGCAAGCCAGGCGCCTGCGCTGCCGGCGAGGTTCTTGACCTCCCCTTGCCAGGAGGTCTGTGACCAGCCGGGATCGGCGGGATGATAGGACAACAGGGCGAGCAGAAGATAAGCAGCCATCAGGGTGATGGCGATCAAGACGGCTTCGAAGATCCGTTGTGTACCTGATAAAGGAGTAAACAGCTTTTTATCGGCCAAACTCCGGCTCCTTTCTGAAAACATGTAATGCAGGAAAATAAGGGGGCCCAGTATCCCCGAAAAGCCCATCGATTGTCAGCCTGTGTCTGATGAGGCGGGATCAAATTTGCACTCTTCTTTACAAGAAGAAACGAGCGGACTGGCCGCTCGTTTCTGACTGTCATGGTGTCTCGTATGGAAAAGATACCACGGCATAATCTGCGTTATCGGGTACTGATCACCAGACGGCTGCTCTGCTTGACCTCTTCCATCACCACGTAGGTGCGGGTGTCATTCACCCCGGGAAGACGCAGCAGGGTCTCCCCCAGCAAGCGACGATAAGCGGACATATCGCTTACCCGGGTCTTGAGCAGATAGTCAAAATCACCCGAGACCAGATGGCACTCCTGGATCTCTTCAAGCACCTGAACAGCCTTGTTGAACTGTTCAAACACATCGGGAGCACCGCGGTTGAGGGTTATCTCTACAAAAACCAGCAGCGACGCATCCAGATAATGAGGGTTCAGAATCGCAGCATATCCTTCGATATACCCTTGTCGCTCGAGGCGACGAACCCGTTCCAGACACGGTGTGGGACTCAGGCCAACTCGTTTGGACAACTCAACATTCGAGATCCTGCCATCCTTTTGCAGTTCATTGAGAATGTTGCGGTCAATCCTGTCCAAATCCTTTAGCCGACTCTTAGCTTCCATCATTTAATTCCATCCTTTGGCTATTTTTTGGTAAGAATCACCATTCATTTTATAATTATGGTCACAAATCCTGTCAATACCTGAATATACTAGGCGCAAATGTTGGTTAACATTTTGGCAACATAAACCACCAATCGATAGACGAGGGATAGCATGATTATCGGTGTACCTAAAGAGATAAAAAACCATGAGTATCGCGTAGGCATGGTTCCGGCCAGTGTACGTGAACTGACAGCACGAAACCATACTGTTTTCGTCCAAAGCGGTGCCGGAAACGGCATTGGCTTTAGCGATGCAGATTATACCGCTGCCGGCGCTGAAATTTTGGCCTCTGCAGCAGAGGTTTTCGCCAAAGCCGAGATGATCATCAAGGTCAAGGAACCTCAGCCTGTTGAATGTGCCATGCTGCGTCCGGGTCAAACCCTGTTCACCTATCTGCATCTGGCGCCAGACTTGCCCCAGACCGAAGCCCTGCTGAAGAGCGGCGCTATCTGCATCGCCTATGAGACTGTCACCGACGGCCGTGGTGGTCTGCCTCTGCTGGCCCCCATGTCGGAAGTCGCAGGTCGCATGTCCATTCAGGCTGGCGCCCAGGCGCTGGAGAAGTCTCGCGGCGGTAGCGGCATGCTGCTCGGCGGGGTGCCAGGTGTCGAACCGGCCAAGGTGGTGATCATCGGCGGCGGTGTAGTTGGCTCCAATGCTGCCCGTATGGCAATCGGCATGCGCGCGGATGTGACCATCCTCGACAACAACGTCGATACCCTGCGTCGTCTCGATAACGAATTCCAGGGGGCCGCCAAGGTGGTCTACTCCAACAGCGAGACGCTGGAGCGCCATCTGCTGGCGGCTGATCTGGTCATCGGCGGCGTGCTGGTACCGGGCGCTACTGCGCCAAAACTTGTCAGCCGTGACCACATTGCACGCATGAAGCCGGGTTCGGCCATCGTCGATGTGGCGATCGATCAGGGTGGCTGTGTGGCGACCTCTCGCCCCACTACTCACGAGGATCCCACCTTTATCGTCGATGAGGTGGTGCACTACTGCGTCGCCAACATGCCGGGTGCGGTAGCCCGTACCTCGACCGTGGCACTCAACAACGCTACCCTCCCCTTTATCATCAAGCTGGCTCAACAAGGTTACCGCGACGCCCTGTCGTCAGACGTGCACCTGCGTCATGGCCTCAACGTGATGGAGGGCAAGCTCACCTGCAAAGAAGTCGCCGTGGCTCATGGCCTTGCCTACACGGATCCCCTGACCCTGCTGAACTGATCTGCGCTGGCCTGAGCCAGTCAACGATAAGTGAAAATCCGCCCGCGATGGGCGGTTTTTTTATCTCTTTTTCATGCCCGACCGGACTGCGCAGTGATGCAGGAAGCCGATTGAAACAATCAACTCACTGGCCTTTGACCCCGGATCACGAATTACCTACAATCGCGCAAACTCATCACGTCTCGGAAATCACATCATGAGCCAAGTCACTCACAGCAAATTGCTGATCCTGGGGTCAGGCCCGGCCGGTTACACTGCCGCCGTCTACGCCGCCCGTGCCAACCTCAATCCCCTGCTCATCACCGGCATGCAGCAAGGGGGTCAGCTGACCACCACCACAGAGGTAGAGAACTGGCCAGGTGATCCGGAAGGCCTGACCGGCCCGGCCCTGATGGAACGCATGAAAGAGCATGCGGAGAAGTTCGATACCCGCATCCTGTTTGATCACATCAACAGTGTCGAACTGACTCAGCGCCCGTTCCGCCTCAAAGGGGACAACGGCGAATACACCTGCGATGCCCTGATCATTGCGACCGGCGCCTCCGCCAAGTATCTGGGCCTGCCCTCCGAAGAGGCCTTCAAAGGGCGCGGCGTCTCTGCCTGTGCCACCTGTGACGGTTTCTTCTACCGCAATCAGGAAGTGGCGGTGATCGGCGGTGGCAACACCGCAGTTGAAGAAGCCTTGTATCTGGCCAACATCGCCAAGAAGGTGCACCTGATCCACCGCCGCGACGAATTCCGTGCCGAGAAGATCCTGATCAAGCGTCTGCACGACAAGGTTGCGAGCGGCAACATCGTGCTGCACACCCACCAGACCCTGGACGAAGTGCTGGGTGATCAGATGGGGGTCACCGGTGTGCGCCTGCGCAACACCCAGAACGACACCACCACCGACCTGCCACTGATGGGCGTCTTCATCGCCATCGGTCACCAGCCCAACACCCAGATCTTCGATGGCCAGCTTGAGATGCAAAACGGCTATCTGAAGGTACGTGGCGGCCTCGACGGTTTTGCCACCCAGACCAGCATTGAAGGAGTCTTCGCTGCTGGCGATGTGGCCGATCACAACTACCGTCAGGCGATCACCTCTGCCGGTACCGGCTGCATGGCAGCCCTCGATGCCGAACGCTACCTCGACGCGCAATAAACAAGCGCAGTTGTGATATAAGGCATACCAGTCGGTATGCCTTTTTTATTTAAAGGAGTCTAATGAAACAGAAGATATTGATTGTCGAAGATAGCCTGACCATCCGCCGTATGCTGACTCAGGCCATTGCCCAGCAGACAGGCCTCGAGATTGACGCCTTCGATACCCTCGAAGGCGCCCGTCACTGTCGGGGCGAGGAGTATGTGGTCGCGCTGGTGGACTTAACCTTGCCGGATGCGCCCCGTGGCGAAGCGGTCAACGAGCTGCTGGCTCGAGGTTTGCCGGTGGTGATCCTCACTGCCGACATCAGCGAGGATAAACGTGCCGCCTGGCTGGAAACCGGCGTGTTGGACTATGTGATGAAGGATTCCCGCCACTCGCTGCAATATGCCGTTAGTCTGGTGCACCGCCTCTATCTCAACCAGTCGATCGAAGTGCTGGTAGTCGACGACTCACGCACCTCCCGTCACCGCACCATGGCCCAGTTGCGCAAGCAGTTGTTGCAGGTGCATGAGGCCAGTCATGCCCGTGAAGCGATGGCGATGCTGGAGCAACACCCGGACATCCGGCTGGCACTGGTCGACTACTATATGCCGGATATCGATGGCATCAGTCTGGTGCGGATGCTGAGAGAGCGTTACAGCAAGCAGCAGCTCGCGATTATCGGGATCTCGGTCTCGGACAAGCGCGGTCTCTCTGCTCGCTACCTCAAGCAAGGCGCCAACGACTTTCTCAACCAGCCGTTCGAGCCGGAAGAGCTGCAGTGTCGGGTCAGCCACAATCTGGAAGCGCTCGAGCAGTTCAACAGCATTCAGGAGTCAGCCAATCGTGATTACCTGACCGGTCTCTACAACCGGCGCTACTGGTTCAACGAAGGGCAAAAATGGTTTGAAGAGCATCAGCGCCAACAGACGCCTCTTGCACTCTGTGTGCTCGATGTGGATCACTTCAAGCAGGTCAACGATCACTGGGGCCATGCCATCGGCGATCAACTGCTCTGCCATCTGACCCGGCTACTGACCCAGTTCTTCCCCGATGCCATGATCGCCCGCTTTGGCGGAGAGGAGTTTGCCATGATGGTGCCTCACTGTACCGTCCCCGTGTTGATCAAGCGTCTTGAAGGGCTGCGTCAGCAGCTGCGCCAGCAACCTTTGTCACCGGAAACCCCGCTCTTTGTTCGCGCCAGTTACGGCGTGATCAGCGTCGGGCGGATATCCATGGACGAGGCGCTGAGCGTAGCGGATCGGCTGCTCTATCAAGCAAAGAACACCGGTCGCGACAAGATAGTCTCTCAAGAGATAACTATCTGAATCCTCAGGGCATCAGTCCCGTGTATTACCGCCCGACAGACTTTCCGGCAGGAGAGTCTGCGGGTTCCATTCCTGCCACAGTCTCCCCATCACCATGACTATCGAAAGTCAGTAAGTCTTGTCGACCCGCACCCCATCATCGAAGTAGAGAATGCGCACCTTGTCCCCATTGGCAAAGACCATGGCGGGATCATAATCCTGGATCACGTTGATAAGGGCATTTTGCTCGTTGCGGATCAGCAGCTCCACCAACTTGTTTTCCACCACGGTTCCCCCGGACTGGTATTGCTGCGCAGCCGCAGCCCCCGCGAGCGCACCGACGGCAGTGGCGATTTCACGGCCATGACCGCCACCAAACTGGTTCCCCAGCAGGCCGCCCAACACAGCCCCCCCCAGCGTCTTCCAGCCAGAGTGCTCTGACTCCAGGATCTGGCGCTGGGTAATATTGCGCACCGTTTCGACCTGACCAAACACCACCAGATTGACCGGCCGCGCGGTATTGCGCTGGTAGACCTCCGCCCCGGCGGGCGCCGTGACAAAGCAGAGCAAGCTGGATACTATCAGGATAATGGCCTTCATCTATGAACCTCGTTGCCTTATGTCTCGCTATCTTACCCAACTGGATGATGAGCTTTGCTGGTTTCCCGACCCCAGCCATGCGCTGGAAGAGCCCAACGGCTTGCTGGCGATCGGCGGAGATCTCTCCCCTGCCAGATTGCTGGCAGCTTACCACAAGGGGATCTTCCCGTGGAATGAACCCCACCAGCCGACCCTGTGGTGGTCACCGGACCCCCGCGGAGTGATCCGCCCAGACCAACTCCATGTGGGACGGACACTGCAGAAGATTATCCGCCGTACCCCATTCGATATTTCCGTCAATCGCGCCTTTAATGAAGTCATTACCGCCTGCGCCGCCCCTCGTCGCACTGCCGATGGCACCTGGATCAGCCAACCCATGATCGAGGCCTACCAGCAGTTGCACCGGCTGGGTCATGCCCACTCTATCGAGATCTGGCAGGAGGGAGAGCTGCAAGCGGGACTGTATGGCCTCTCTATCGGCCGACTGTTTTGCGGTGAATCCATGTTCAGCCGGATTGATAACGGCGCCAAACTTGCCATGGTGGCACTCTGTCGCCACTTCGCCCGCCATCACGGCGCCCTCATCGATTGCCAGATGCAGAACCCGTTTCTGGCGACCCTGGGTATCGAGGAGTGGCCAAGGGCCCGTTTTCTGGCAGAGCTGGCGCGCCTTGGCCATCAACCACTGTTGGCTTCCTGCTGGCAAGAGGGGGAGATCAGCTTATGACTGAAGAAGTGATCCTCAAAGTAGGGCTGACTCCCAAGCATCCCTGCAGTTATCTGGATCATGAACAGGAGCAGTTGCTGGTGCTCATGGATCACAATCTGCTCAACGCCAACGGTTACGAGCGATTGTTGACTGCCGGTTTTCGCCGCAGTGGCAACGACATCTATCGCCCCCACTGCCCGGCGTGCCATGCCTGCCAGTCCCTTCGTATTCACAGCGAACGCTTTCGTCCCAGCCGCGGCCAGAAGCGGATCCGCCAGCTCAACAGGGATATCGAGATCGTCCTGAGCTACGATGACAAGCCCGAGTATTACCTGCTCTACGAACGCTATATCCGCGAACGCCATCACGATGGCAGCATGTATCCCCCCAACCGCAGCCAGTATCGCGGGTTTCTCCATTGTGACTGGATGCCGCCGCTCTACCTGGAGATGCGCAAAGATGGCCACCTGATCGGTGTCGCCACCACAGACCTGCTGCCCCACTCCTTGAGTGCCATGTACACCTTCTTCGATCCGGATTATGCCGATCGCTCCCTGGGCACCTTTGCCATCCTCTGCCAGCTCGATCTGGCCAGGAGAACCGGGCGAAGCTGGCTCTATCTTGGCTATCTGGTAGAGGCGTGTCGCAAGATGAATTACAAACGCAATTACCTCCCTCACGAGCTGTTAATTCAGGGGGAATGGAAAAATATCGACACCAAGCCCGAGTAAACTTTACACATAGCCTTAAATCCGGCATGATCCAGCGGTTTTTTGTTGTGGCTTATCAAGAGGATTCAATGGCTAAAGAAGACAGTATTGAGATGCAGGGCACTATTCTCGAAACCCTGCCCAATACCATGTTCCGTGTGGAACTGGAGAATGGTCACGTGGTTATCGCTCATATTTCAGGCAAGATGCGCAAAAACTACATTCGTATCCTGACTGGAGACAAAGTAACGGTAGCACTGACTCCCTACGATCTCTCCAAGGGACGTATTGTTTTCCGCTCTCGCTAAGCCAGGAATTCAGCAAAAAACCCCAACCTTTCGGTTGGGGTTTTTTGTCGTTTTCTGATCACTGACGCTTAGTGGGAAACAGCTTCAACATTGACCTGAAAATCAAAGCTGAGGCTGTCATTTACCAACTCAACCTTCACAATTCCCCCGTCAACCAGTGAACCGAACAGGATCTCGTTGGCCAGGGGTTTCTTGAGGTGCTCCTGGATCACCCGCCCCATCGGTCTGGCGCCCATGGCTCTGTCATATCCCTTCTCTGCCAACCAGTGGCGGGCACGCTCGGACACCTCGAGAGAAACTCCCTTCGCATCCAGTTGAACCTGCAATTCGACAATGAACTTGTCGACCACCTGATGGATCACCGTCATATCGAGATGGTTGAACCAGATGGTGTGATCAAGCCGGTTACGAAACTCCGGACTGAAGGTCTTGTTGATCACCGCCATGGCATCGTGGCTCAAATCCTGTTGCTGGAAGCCAATCGATTTGCGCTGGGTCTCCTGCACACCGGCGTTGGTAGTCATGACCAAAATCACGTTACGGAAATCCGCCTTGCGCCCGTTGTTATCGGTCAAGGTGCCGTTGTCCATCACCTGTAACAGCAGGTTAAACACATCCGGATGCGCCTTCTCAATTTCGTCAAGCAACACAACGGAATGAGGATGCTTGATCACCGCATCAGTCAGCAACCCACCCTGCTCAAAACCAACATAGCCGGGAGGCGCGCCAATCAGACGTGAGACGGTGTGACGTTCCATGTACTCGGACATATCAAAGCGCAGCATCTCGACACCCAATGCCTTGCCCAACTGCTGGGTCACCTCTGTTTTACCAACACCGGTAGGACCGGCAAACAGGAAGCAACCAACCGGGCGACGCTCGTTGCCAAGTCCTGAACGAGAGAGGCGAATCGCATCGGTCAGTACCTCGATGGCTTTATCCTGACCAAAGACCACCATCTTCAGATTGCGCTCCAAGTTCTTCAGCACCTCTTTATCCGAGGAAGAAACTGATTTCTCCGGAATGCGGGCGATCTTGGCTACGATGGACTCAATTTCCTGCACATTGATCACTTTCTTGCGCTTGCTCGCCGGCAGCAACCGCTGACCGGCACCCGCTTCGTCGATCACGTCGATCGCCTTGTCGGGCAAGTGACGATCATTGATGTACTTGGCAGAGAGCTCGGCAGCTGCACGGATCGCCTTGGCGGTATAGCGCACGCCGTGGTGAGCTTCATAGCGACTCTTGAGCCCCATCAGGATGCGCGTGGTGTCATCGATAGTAGGCTCGACAATATCGATCTTCTGGAAGCGACGGGCCAGCGCACGGTCTTTCTCGAAGATCTGGGCGTACTCCTGATAAGTGGTGGAGCCCACACAGCGGAGCAAACCATTTGAGAGCAGTGGCTTGATCAGGTTGGCCGCATCCAGCTGACCACCGGAAGCAGCACCGGCACCAATGATGGTATGGATCTCGTCGATAAAGAGGATGGCCCCTTCCTGACGCTCAATCTGCTTGAGCAGTACCTTGAGGCGCTTCTCGAAATCACCACGGTACTTGGTGCCCGCCAGCAGAGAACCCATATCCAGCGAATAGATGGTACTGCCCGCAATCACCTCGGGGACATCCCCCTTGACGATGCGATAAGCCAAACCTTCGGCAATAGCGGTTTTGCCCACACCCGCTTCACCCACCAGCAGCGGGTTGTTCTTGCGACGACGGCAGAGCACCTGAATGGTACGATTGAGCTCCTGATCACGGCCAATCAGCGGATCGATGCGCCCTTCCAGCACCAGCTGGTTCAGGTTGGTGGCAAAGCTCTCGATCTGTGCGGCCGAGACATCATCATCAGACTCGGGATTGTTATTGCTGCCGAGATCAGGCTTGCTGTCCTTGCGCACCCCGTGGGAGAGGAAATTGACGACGTCGAGACGGCTGATCTCGGCTTTTTTCAGGAAATAGGCAGCTTGTGACTCCTGCTCACTGAAGATAGCGACTAGCACGTTGGCGCCGCTGACTTCGGTATTGCCGGAGGATTGCACATGGAAGACGGCACGCTGCAACACGCGCTGGAAGCCCAGTGTCGGCTGGGTTTCACGATCTTCATCATCGCGCGGTATGAGCGGAGTAGTTTGCGTGATGAATGCGCGGATCTCCTTGCGCATCTGCTCAACATCGGCACCACAAGAGCTCAGCGCCTCATGGGCTGAACTGTTATCCAGAAGGGCTAACAACAGGTGCTCGACGGTCATGAATTCGTGGCGCTCGTCACGGGCCAGTTTGAAAGCCTCGTTCAGCGTCTTTTCTAGATCTTTATTCAACATAGGCACCTCCCCTAGTACAGCTACAATGTGGTGTCACACTCGCCATCAAGTCATCAGATTCAAGCCTTTTCCATAGTACAGAGCAGTGGATGTTCGTTGTTACGTGCATAGGTGTTGACCTGGACAACCTTGGTTTCGGCGATCTCTGCGGTAAACATGCCGCAGACACCCTTACCACTATAATGCACACTCAGCATGACCTGAGTCGCCTTGTCCAAATCCATACCAAAGAACTTTTGCAGCACCTCCACCACAAACTCCATGGGTGTGTAGTCATCGTTGTTCAACACAACTTTATACATGGGTGGCGGCTGCAGCTTTGTTTTCTCTGCTTCTGCAATCTCTTCATTAGCAAAGAGTTCTTTCTGCTTGCTCATAATCGCGCTTTGGTACCTCTAGATTACTACCGTCTAACACAAGGTTGTCAATAGACTTGTTAACCAGATCACATCAGCTGTTAACAACTTCTTGACTCGCTCAAAAGTTAGACTAGATTGGTTACTTGCTAATCTGTGCCCGTCTGCTATGGGCCCATGTCCCTAGTTATAAAGGGCTGGCGCAGGTTACTCAACGACTTCTGGGTAATCAATAAAAGGATGTAGAAGTATGGCAACCGGCACAGTTAAGTGGTTTAACAACGCAAAAGGATTTGGGTTTATCTGTCCGGAAGGGGGCGGTGAGGATATCTTCGCTCACTACTCCACGATTCAAATGGAGGGCTACAAGACCCTGAAAGCGGGTCAGGCTGTCAATTTTGAACTGCAACAGGGGCCGAAAGGAAATCACGCCTCTGTGATTGTGCCAAACGAAGCACAAAATATGTAAATAACGCCCGTTGGATAAATAAAAAACCGGTTCCTCTCTGAGCAACCGGTTTTTTATTGTCAGATTTCTGGCGAATCCTGCCTCCTCACGGGATCACAGGGTTATCACCAGCCATGATCAGTCGTGATATTCACTACAGGCGATCAGGGTATTTTCCATCAGGCTGGCGACCGTCATCGGGCCGACGCCACCGGGTACCGGGGTAATGAAGGCGGCATGGCTGCGCGCCGTCTCAAACTCCACATCCCCGACCAACGAGCCATCAGCCAAGCGATTGATGCCCACATCGATTACCAGTGCCCCCGGTTTGATCCACTCGCCAGGAATGAAGTTGGGCTTGCCGACAGCAACAACCAGCAGATCGGCACGGCGAACCTGCTCTTCCAGATCCCGCGTAAAACGGTGACAGGTCGTGGTTGTGCAGCCCGCCAGCAACAATTCGAGGGTCATGGGACGCCCCACTATGTTGGACGCTCCCACCACGACCGCATGCAGACCGTGCGTCTTCACGCCGGTGGTCTCGATCAGCGTCATG
This sequence comes from Aeromonas sp. 602658, assembly GCF_049173005.1. Classification (NCBI taxonomy): domain Bacteria; kingdom Pseudomonadati; phylum Pseudomonadota; class Gammaproteobacteria; order Aeromonadales; family Aeromonadaceae; genus Aeromonas; species Aeromonas sp. 602658. The sequence continues at coordinate 31,901 of NZ_JAAKRF010000009.1, forward strand.
ATCCCTTTCGGAGTGCAGGGGCGCAGCGCCGGAATACGTTGGGCCAGACGGCCGACGTTATACGGGTGGAATCCATCTACATCCTTGTCAGGCTGGATCCGCTCCAGCACCTGAGTGGTATCAAAGTGATCCGGCAAGGGCAACTGAACCAGAATGCCATCTACGTGGCTATCCGCATTCAGCTGGTCAATCAGCGCCAGCAACTCTTCCTGACTGGCGGTTGCACTCAGATCATAGGAGCGGGAGAGAAAACCCACCTCCTCGCACGCCCGACGTTTGCTGCCGACATAGACCTGAGAGGCGGGATCCGCCCCCACCAGAATGACTGCCAGCCCTGGAGCCCGTTTCCCTGCCGCCAACCGCTGTTGGACTTGCGCCGCGACCTGGCTGCGAATCGTTTGCGCAACCTGTTTTCCATCTATGATTTTGGCAGACATCGTTCTCCACTCACCATGTGTTCAACTGCCGCGCATTGTCGCATTTTTTTAGCCGGGATGTTAGCGGCAGACGCACGCCAGACCTGTAGCGGGCAATAAGTAGGCACTTGAATTTACTGGAGGAAAAAGTCGTTGACGCTAGCCCTTGCGCTTGGCTATGATGCCCGCCCGTTGCCCAGTACGACTCGTGTCGATATGCTGGTCAGGGGTTTTCGGTGATTAGCGCAGTCCGGTAGCGCATCTGGTTTGGGACCAGAGGGTCAAAGGTTCGAATCCTTTATCACCGACCATGTTCATCGACTCGTCCTCAAAACGGGTTGATATAAAGCGCCCTTAGCTCAGTTGGATAGAGCAACGGCCTTCTAAGCCGTGGGTCGCAGGTTCGAATCCTGCAGGGCGCGCCATTGATGTTCCCCAATCCTTCTGGATTGGCGAGCGTTGATGAAAATTTCAGTGGTGGCTGTAGCTCAGTTGGTAGAGTCCCGGATTGTGATTCCGGTTGTCGTGGGTTCGAGCCCCATCAGCCACCCCATTATTCTGTCGATAATCGCCGCAAGGTGATGTCCATCGACTTGGAGCAGTGACCTTCTAGTCTGCTCCACAAAAAACCGGCCTGGGCCGGTTTTTTTGTTTTTACGCCCGACAGCGCCTTGCCTTGTCTACACGGCCATCATCCTCCAGATCGATAAACGCGGCTCTGCCCATTTGCCATGATGTGCGCCTCCCCATCGATGACACAGCCACACTCCCCCGCACATCAGCCTGCCCGGTTCTTTTTCTGTATTTCCCAAGCGCCATTGATATGCTGATCGCTCTTCTTCTCTCCTGCTTCCCGTTGGAGCTTTTCTATGCAACGCATTCTTTTTGTCGAAGATGATCCCGAGATTGGCCAGCTCATCAGCAGTTGGCTCGGTCGCCACGATATGGACGTGATCCTCGAGCCCAGAGGGGACATGGCACTGGCCCGGGTAGAAGCCGAGCAGCCCGATCTGGTGCTGCTCGATATCATGTTGCCGGGGCAAGATGGCATGTCCCTCTGTCGGGATCTGCGGCCGCGCTTCGACGGCCCCATCGTAATGCTCACCTCGCTGGACAGCGACATGAACCAGATCCTGAGTCTGGAGCTGGGTGCCAACGACTACATCCTTAAAACCACCCCGCCACCCGTGCTACTGGCCAGACTGAGGGTGCAGTTTCGCCAGCACCAACAAGCATCAACCCAACCGGCAGCCACCAGCAGCGTTCCCCAGCAGCTGCAATTTGGTCGGCTGCGGGTGGATGGCCCGGGGCGGGATGTGCGCCTCGATGGCGAGAGCATTGCTCTCTCGACCGCTGACTTTGATCTGCTGTGGGAGCTCGCCTGCCACGCGGGCCAAATCTTGAGTCGGGAAGCCCTCTTTCGCAGCTTGCGCGGCCGGGAGTACGACGGTCAGGATCGCAGCATGGATGTGGCCATCTCCCGCCTGCGCCGCAAACTGGGTGATAACCCCGACAACCCGACCCGGATCAAGACAGTGCGCCAGAAAGGCTACCTCTTCGTCCCCCACGCCTGGGAATAACCCTCTTTCGGGAGCACCGCCATGCGCCGTCTCTTTATCCAATTCTATCTGTTGCTGATCGGCTGCTTCACCCTGGCCATCCTGCTGGTGGGTGTGGTCTATCAGGTGACCGCCGAACGGGCGGGAGATCGCTATCTCGAACGCATGATGCAGGGCTCTCTTGGCCTGTTGACCGGCGAGTTGGCAAGAACCCCGCCAGAGCGCTGGCCCGATCGGCTGGCCGAGCAGAGCAGTCAGTTTACCCTCCCCCTCAAGATCGGCGAGCTGGTGCGCCAGCCCCTGGCCAGCGAGGATCAGGCCTTTCTGGCCGCTGGAAACATTGTCATCGTCGAGGAGGATGACACCTTCCTGCAGCGCATCCCCGATACCGATCGGGTGCTGATTGTCGGCCCTGTACCCTACCTCTCCTACCTGCACGAGCTGCACTGGGTCGATGTGGGGCTGTTGCTAGTGATCGGCCTCTCTCTCGGCCTGCCCATTCTGCTCTGGTTGCGTCCCCACTGGCGCGGCTTGCAGCAGTTGGAGCAGACCGCACGTCGCGTCGGCGATGGGGATCTCTCCTGCCGAACCAATCTGCCACCGGGCAGCAGTCTGGCCCGTGTGGGACGCACCTTCGATCAAATGGCGACCCAATTGCAGGCCATGATTGCCAGCCGCAAGCAACTGACCGATGCCATCGCCCACGAGTTGCGCACCCCGCTGATCCGGTTGCGCTATCGGCTTGCCATGCTCGATCCTACCCCTGCCGCAGAAGAGCAGCAGGCGCTGGAGCGAGATCTGGGAGCGCTGGACGCTCTGATCGAAGAGATGCTCACCTACGCCAAGCTGGATAGACCCGAACTGCCGCTGCAGCAGGACGAGCTTGAACTCAGCCACTGGGCACAAGCGCATCTCGGCGACTGGCAAGCGCTGGCACCCGAAAAGAGGCTCACCCTCGATCTGCCGCCACGCCACATGCCCTGGTGCGGCGATCAGCGTCTGCTGACCCGCGCGGTGGAGAACCTCATCGGCAATGCTCTGCGCTACGCCGAGAGCGAGGTTACCCTCTCCATCTCGCGGCTGCAGGAGAACTATCTGCTGGAGGTGAGCGACGATGGACCGGGGATCGATCCGGCGCTGGCGCCCCAGATCTTCGAACCGTTCGTGCGCCTTGACCAGAGCCGGGATCGTCGCACCGGCGGCACCGGGTTGGGGCTGGCCATCGTGCGCAGCATTGCCCGTCATCACGGGGGGGATGTGGCGTTGCTGGCCAGTGACCACGGCGCCCGCTTCTGCCTCACCCTGCCTGTACATTTGGATACAAACCGTCACCAACCGCTCACTGAAGGGCCGTCGCAACCGTCATAGGATGACTGTCATGGAGAACGCTCCATAACATCAACCCGAATAAGGAAATTGAACATGAAAAAGATCATTCCCCTGACCCTGGCAGCCGTCTTCGCCCTCACTTCCGGTTTCACCATGGCGGCCACCCCGACCAAGACAGCCACACCGCAGGCTACCCAGACCAAGGTGGTGAAAAAACACCATAAAGCCACCCACGCCAAGACCCCTGCCGTCAAAGTCGCGCCGAAAACCAAGTGATCCAACCGGTCACTGGATATCACAGAGGGAGGCTGACGCCTCCCTTTCCATCTCTTCCCGAAATTTCCTGACGAGCGCCTCCCTCGTCCAAACCGGATCCACGACCCGGCTCCCCTTTTGCGGGAAACGGTCAATGACCACAGGAACATGGCATGTGGCGTCATCTGCTTAAATGGCTAGGCCCCTTGTGCAGCTTGCTGCTGCTCGGCACCGCACTGACCGTGCTGTATCACCTGACTCAGGCATGGCACTGGCACGATATTCGTGTGGCCATCTGGTCCCAACCCCTGCCGCGACTGGCGGGCGCCCTGCTGCTGACCCTGCTCAGTTATGGTTGCCTCTGCAGCTATGACATGCTGGCGCTCCATGCGCTGGGCAAGCGCCTTCCCTGGCAACAGGTCAGCATCACCTCCTTTATCGCCTACACCTTCTCCAACACCCTGGGATTTTCCCTGCTGACCGGCACCTCGGTACGCTATCGCCTCTACTCAGCATTGGGGCTCGCCACCGGGGAAGTGGCCCGCGTGGTGCTGTTCTGCTCCATCACCTTTTTCCTCGGCCTGCTGGCGTGGGGAGGTGGCGCCCTACTGACCTGCGATGTATCACAGTTGCTGCCTGACTGGCCGCAATGGGCAGATACCCTGCTCAGGCTGGCGGGCGGCATGGCTCTGCTGTTGGTGGCCAGCTACCTCTGCTGGCCTACACACCGTCTCTCCTGGCGGAAACACACCCTGACCCTCCCGGGCTTTCGGATACGTCTGTTGCAACTGCTGGTCGCGCTGGCCGACTGGATGGCCGCCGCCGCCGTGCTGTTTGTGCTGTTGCCTGCAGATAGCGTCCCCTACCCTGTGCTGCTCAGTGCCTTCGTGCTGGCCAGCTTCCTCGGGGTACTGGCCCACGTGCCGGGTGGGATCGGCGTGTTCGAAGCGAGCATGAGCCTGCTGCTGGCTCACTACCTGCCAGCCGACAAGCTGCTCGCCTCGCTGCTGCTCTATCGCTTCATCTATTACCTGCTGCCTTTTCTCTGCGCCCTGCTGCTCTTTGCGAGTCAGGAGATGCTGCAACAAAAAGCGCGCTGGCAGCGGCTACAGGGGCTGATGAGCGCGGTGCGCGAATTTCTGCCTGCCCTTATCAGCATGGGCACCTTTGCCGCCGGCAGCCTGCTGCTCTGCTCGGGCATGATCCCGACCATGCGCAGCCACATTGAAGTGTGGCTGCAGGTGTTGCCGCTCCATCTGCTGGAGCTCTCCCACGTGCTCGGCAGCGTGAGCGGTATCCTCCTGATCCTGCTGGCGCGCAGCCTCTACCGCCGTCACGACGCCGCGTTTCGCATCACCCAGCTGCTGCTGGCACTGGGGATCGCCTTCTCCCTGCTCAAAGGGGGGGACTGGGAGTCAGCCCTGCTGCTCGGCAGCTTCCTGCTCATCATGACCCCCTGCCGCGCCCTCTTCTATCGCAAGGGGTCGCTGCTCTATCCCCAGTACACCTCGGGCTGGCTCATTTCGGTCGGCGCCGTGCTGCTGGGAGCCCTGTGGCTGCTGCTCTTCTCCTACCGTCAGGTGGAGTATGACCACGCCCTCTGGTTCCACTTCTCGCCCCACGGCGGGGCTGCCCGCGGCCTGCGCGCCATGGGGAGCGTGGTGGCCGTGCTGGCCGTGGCCGGGGTTGCCCAGCTGCTTGCGCCGCTGCGCGTAGTCGGTGAAAAGCCGGACAAAGAGACGCTGGCGCACGCCCACGAGCTGGTGGTACGCGAAGGGGGGATCCACGGCTATCTGGCCCAGTTGCAGGACAAGTCCCTGCTGTTCCACTCCGCCGGCGACGCCTTCCTGATGTATGGCATCGAGGGCAACAGCTGGATTGTGATGGGGGATCCGGTCGGTCGCCCCGAGCAGATCGAAGAGCTGCTCTGGCAATTTCGCGAGCGGTGCGATGAGCACGACGCCAATCCGGTCTTTTATCAGGTCTCGGCCCGCTATCTGCCACTCTATCTGGAGCTGGGGCTGATCCCCTTCAAGCTCGGTGAAGAGGCGATGGTCGATCTGGCTACCTTCGATCTGGCGGGCAGCCGGCTGCGCAACCTGCGCCAGAGCCACGCCAAGGGCAAACGGGAAGGGTTGACCTTCGAGGTGGTCGAGGCGAGCGCCGTGGCTCCCCTGCTGCCCAGATTGCAGACCGTCTCCGATACCTGGCTGCAGAGCAAGATGGGCAAGGAGAAGGGCTTCTCGGTCGGCCGCTTCGAGCCTGACTACCTGACCTTAAGCCCGGCTGCACTGGTCTGGCACGAGGGGCAGATTGTCGGCTTTGCCAACCTCTGGGTGAGCGATAACAAGGAGATGCTCTCCATCGATCTGATGCGTTACAGCCTGGATACCGGCACCGCCCCCATCATGGATTTTCTCTTTGTCGAGCTGCTGCTGTGGGGCAAGGCGCAAGGGTACGCCAGCTTCAATCTGGGGATGGCTCCCATGTCCGGCTTCAACGATCACCCGCTCAACAGCTACTGGGCCCGACTTGGCAATACCCTGTTTGTGCGTGGCAGCCGTTTTTACAACTTTCAGGGGCTCAGACGCTACAAGGAGAAATTTTCGCCCCGCTGGGAACCCCGCTACCTGCTCTGCAGCAGCAAGCTGGTACTGCCCAGAACCCTGACTCACCTGATCACCCTGATTAGCCGCGGCCCGCTGGGGCTGATCAAGAAATAGGAGCATGGCCAATGAGAGCCTTGATTTTGCTGTTACTCAGTCTCGTACTGCCCGTTTCGTCTTTTGCGGCGCACGCCGCCCCGGTCAAGGATGACCTGAGCCTGATTGAGCTGCCGGTCAAGCAGCCATCCGAGGCCCCCATGGTGATCTTTCTCAGCGGCGATGGTGGCTGGGCAGCCCTCGACAAGGGGTTGAGCGCCCAGTTTCAGCTGCACGGCATGCCGGTCGTGGGCTGGAGCTCCCTCACCTACTACTGGAAGAAGAAAACCCCGGAGCAGGTGACCGCCGATCTGGAGCGGATCCTCGATGATTACCAGACTCGTTGGCAGCGCCCTCACTGGCTGCTGGTCGGCTTCTCGTTTGGTGCCGAGATTGTCCCCTTCGTCATCAACCGGTTGCCGGAGCACTATCGTCAGGAACTGGTCGGGGCCGTGATGCTCTCCCCCTCCACCAGCTCGGATTTCGAGATCCACGTCAGCGATATGCTGACCCACAAGACACGTAGCTACCCGACCGAACCGCAGGTGAAGACCATCCGCGATCTACCGATGCTCTGCCTGCAAGGTGCCGATGACGATGACGACGACCACCTCTGCCCCCGTCTCAACCAGCCCAACGTCACCACCGTCACCCTGTCGGGAGGACACCATTTTGACGATAACTACCCCCAGCTCTATCAGGCCATCACCACGCATCTGAACCTGTCCCCGGATCCGTAGTCTGTGGAGCATTAACCGGTATCATCACGGAATGCCTTTTAAGTACCGAGCAGGGCAAATCAGCGAACAATGAAAAGGGCCTCTCTTGCGAGAGGCCCTTGTACTGAATCGGGTGGAAACTTTAAAAGGATCGACCAATGGCTTGGCCGTGGCGTCAAAGTCACCGAGGCATTTCACTGCGATTGCCCAAGCGGTTCAGCCTGATGCGCCATCAAGAACGAAGATTCGCATTCCTATGCCAGCAACCACGCTGGGGATTGCGCCATAAAACGAAAGCCCTGATGTTTCCATCAGGGCTTTGCAATTTGGCGGTGAGGGAGGGATTCGAACCCTCGATACGTTGCCGTATACACACTTTCCAGGCGTGCTCCTTCAGCCACTCGGACACCTCACCAAATTTTTGTCTGTGGTTTAACGTGTTCAGCCAACACGGTGTTCGCTGCGCTGTTGCGCTGGAACGGGGCGTAATTTAGGGGAAAGCCCCGCCCGCGTCAACGGCTTTTTTCACCTGGCGAACCGTTCGAACACTTAATGCACAGATTCCGGTGCGACCTGGATTTCCGGCAGGTTGAGGAAACCGGAACGTTCGCATTCGGCAACCAGTTCGTGGGTGGCAGCGATGGTACTTTGCACGAACAGCAGGAACTGCTCGACGCTGAGTCCGGCCTTGGTAAAGACGGTGTGGCCGACAACCAGCCGCGGCAGGTTGTCATCGATGATATCGAGGAACACCTTGAGGGAGGGGTACTGCATATTGAGTCGGCCCAGTTCGGCAACCAGCGGCAGCATTGCGGAGGGGCGCACTTCCAGCTCGGAGGAGAACAGCAGGCCTTCCTCTTCCACGAAGATCCGGCTCTCCTGAATACCATCGACCGACTGCAAAGAGACAATGTGGATACCGTGACACTGGTCGCAGACATAATGCTCGATACGAGCCTGTTGCAACCAACGCATTATCATTTCGGAGCTGGGGATATTCATCATTTCCACGACAAGATTGGGATCAAGGGGCGCAGTCTAAACCAATTTGCTATCAACAAAAAGCACGCCAACCCGATAACCCTGCGCCTCGCTTCTTTTTGGCAAGCGCTATGCATATACTCAGCCAAATCCACGATGACGCTTGCCCCACAGGGGGCCCCATGACTATCCAAGAAAAGTATCGCCTTCATCTGAAATCACTCTCGGATGAGCTACTCACCCTGCAAAAACCCATCCGCATTCTGGATGCCATCAAATGGCCACGCCATCTGCAGGATCGCTTTCTGGCAAGCGGTGGCAGGGAGCTGCCCGCTATCGACAGGCACTTCTATGATGCCCTCCCCCTCGGCTTCGATCCGCGCAACAAGTATCTGGAGCTCAGGGAGCTGCGGGACCGGATCCGCAGAAAACTGGGGCCACAGGACGATCTTGGCCGGATCCTGCAAGAGACGGTCGATCAGTACATGGTGGTGATCGAGATGCTGCGCCAACGCGGCCAACCCGATTTTCAGCGTTACAGCCAGCTGCTTTATGGCTCTGCCAGCGATCACCTGCGCGGGGATCGCAAGACCCTCAAGGAGCTAGGCGCCCGCCTGTGCGATATCTTCTCCCTGCCCGGTGCGCGCCATCTAGTGCGCCCCTACCCCAAGGAGTTCGAAGGAGAAGCGGCAGTCGCCAAACTGCAGGGCAAGCTGTCGAGCTACTTCAGTGACGGCACAGTGCAGGTGAAGCTGAGCGATGGCATCGTCTCCGACGCAGCGGCCGGTGGTGACTACATCAAGCTCAACTCCCACGCCCGTTTCTCCGAGCTGGACTTGCAGGTACTGGAGGTGCACGAGGGGTGGGTCCATGTCGGCACCACCCTCAACGGTCGCCAGCAGCCCTATGCCACCTGGCTGAGCGCCGGTTCACCGCGGATCACCGCCTGTCAGGAGGGGCTGGCCGTCCTGATAGAGACCCTCACCTTCAGCTCCTTTCCGGATCGGGCCAAGCGCATCTCCGATCGGGTGATGGCCATCGACATGGCCGAGCGCGGCGCCGATTTTATCGAGGTGTTTCAGCACTTCGTGCAGCAGGGCACCAGCGAGCACGACGCCTACAAGATCACCCAGCGGGTCTTTCGTGGCGGCATGGTGGACGGCGGCGCCTGCTTTACCAAGGATCTCTCCTACGTGCGTGGCTATGTGGAGACGGTCAACTTTATCCGCAGCGCCGTGCTGGAAGGGGTGCCCGAGATCCTGCCGATGCTGTTTGTCGGCAAGGTGACACTGGATGACATTCCGGTGCTCTATCAGCACTATCTGGAGGGGCTGATTGCCGCCCCCCGCTATTTGCCGCCGATGTTTCGCGATCTCACCGGCCTCTATGTCTGGTTCGGTTTTGCCTCCGGCATGTCACTGGTCGATATAGGCCGGGTACAGCACCATTTTCGCCAGCTGTTTCAACGCCTGCCGGTGGCCGACCCCATCATTGCGCCGGTGGATATCGAGATCGACTGAACCACAGCGATACAAGTTGGGGAAAATAAAAAGGGCGCCAGATTGGCGCCCTTCTCGACTATTCAGATATCGCAGCCGAATTACTTGTAGGCCCGACCTTCCAGATAGTGTTTGCGACAGAGTGACACATAGCGATCGTTGCCGCCGATCTCCACCTGTTCGCCATCACGCATCACCTGCCCCGCTTCATTGACCCGGGAGTTCATGTGAGCCTTGTTGCCACACCAGCAGATGCTCTTCAGCTCTTCAAACTTGTCGGCAAGACAGAGCAGATGGTAGGAACCGGGGAACAGCTCGCCGCGAAAATCGGTCTTGAGGCCATAGGCCATCACCGGAATATCCTGCTCATCGACGATGCGGGCCAGCTGGTAGACCTGCTCACGGGTCAGGAACTGGGCCTCGTCCACGATGAAAACATCGATATGTTTCTTCGCATGGCGCTCTTTCACCATTTCAAACAGATCGCAGCTGTCGCTGAACACGTCCACCTTCAGTTCAAGGCCAACCCGGGCACTGATCACCCCGACCCCGAAACGGTCATCGATGGCTGGCGTCATCGCCAGAGGATGCATGCCCCGCTCCAGATAGTTGAAGTGCGCCTGAATGAGCTGGGTGGATTTGCCTGAATTCATGGTGGCAAATTTGTAGTGCAGTGAAGCCATGATACTGTTCCGAAACTGAATTTATGGGGCGCATGCTAACCAAAGCCCCTGACAAAACCAAGGGGCCCGCGGGCCCCTTGCTCTATAAATGTTACGCGGTGGCCAGCTCTGGCCGCGCTTTGGCCTTTTTCAGGTGATAGCTGGTAAAGAGCACGAACCAGAGGGCGCTGACGCTGAAACCGGCCAGGCTGGAGTGCATCAAGCCCATTGCCAGGTAACCGATGGCCGCACCGAAGGCGATGGCCAGTGCATAGGGCAGCTGGGTCATCACGTGATCGATGTGATGGCAACCGGCACCGGTGGCAGAGAGGATGCTGGTGCTGGAGATGGGTGAGCTGTGATCCCCGAACACCGAGCCAGCCAGTACCGCCGCCAGCATCGGCAACATCAGGCTGATGTCGCTGGCGGCGGCCATGTCACCGGCCAGCGGCAGCATGATGCCGAAGGTACCCCAGCTGGTACCGGTAGCAAACGCCATGGCACAGGAGAGGATAAAGACCACGGCAGGTAGCACTTCGATCGGCAGGTTACCGTTAGCCAACGAAGCCAGGTACTTGCCGGTCTCCACGTCGCGCACCACGGCACCTATGGTCCAGGCAAACAGCAGGATGTTGATGGCTGGCAGCATGGCCATGACACCTTGCGGCGCGGCCTTGATCCAGTTTTTGGCACCCAGCTTCAGGCGCATGGCCAGACCGATGGAGACCACCAGACTGCACAGGGCACCGTAAACCAGCGAGGAGCCGACGTTGGTATTTTCGAACGAGCCGAGCACGCTGAACGGCAGCCCCTTCTCGTTCAGCACCGCAGCACCGGAATCAATCATGAAATAGATGGTGGCGGCGGTCAGGGTCAGGATCGGCAGTACCATGTCGATCATGCCGCCGTTGCTCTCTTCCGGGCTCTCCATATCCAGACCGATGGGGCGGCCCTTGGACTCATCCCACAGCTTGCCTTCCAGCGCCCACGCTTCGTGTTGACGCATCGGGCCGATGTCGAGTTGGAATGCAATCACCACCAGCACCATGATCAGGGTGAAGACGGCGTAGAGGTTCATCGGGATCATCTCGACAAATGCCGCGATGGGGCTCTGTTCAGTTAGACCGTGTGCCGCCATGATGCCGCCAACCAGAGCGATGATATAGGCGCCCCAAGAGGAGATGGGCATCAGCACGCAGACCGGCGCCGCGGTGGAGTCCAGCAGATAGGCCAGTTTGGCACGGGAGATCTGGAAGCGGTCGGTCACCGGACGGCAGATTGCCCCCACCGACAGGCTGTGGAAGAAGTCATCGATAAAGAAGGCAAACACCATCATGCCAGTCAGGGCTTTGGCGCCCTTGCGGGTCTTGGCACGACGCTCGGCCCACTCGGCAAAGGCACGGGTCGCCCCGGAGACGCTCATCAGGCTGATGAGGCCACCCAGCAGCAGCATAAACAGGATCATGTTGACATTGTCACGATTGAGCGCGCCATCGACCCAGAAGATCTTGAGCACGGTATTCAACATGTAATGCAGGGATTCGAGGGGTGAAAACTGATTGAGCAGCAAACTGCCGGTGACGATGCCCACACCAAGGGACAGCAGCACGCGGCGGGTCATGATCGCCAGCGCGACAGCCAACAGGGGGGGAAGAACGGACCAACCGGAGTCGGCGAAATGACTAATGTCCATGATCTCTTTGCACCTAAAGATTACAGGTGGAGATCTACCGAGAGGATCTAAAGAAACAAAACCTATGGGGAGGTCATACTCCTCAGCCCCTTCAGGTAGCGCTCCATAGTGGATGACTATGGCAGTCCTGCACCTATTAGATGCAGAACCAGCAGCCCGGTATGATGGCCTGGCCACTTCGGCGCTGACTCCTTTCCTTGTGCATCACAGGCATCACCCTCCGCACAAATACTCATAGGCAGCGCGCCTCTACTTAAAGGTATTCGCCGCACATTTTATCGAGATGGCAGCTTATAGCAAGTTTTTTGATTAAATAATCATAATAAACAAATCAAGGTCGGAAAATGGTAGTCAAATGATGCAACAACGCCAGCTTTGACGCTATTTTCACCTACTACGGCCTCATTGGCATCCAATCATCAAGCCTATTGCAGGCCATATTAAATATCTGTATTGATGTTCCCCACGGATATAATATTTAACCCGGCTTGACTTATTTAAATCACCAAGCAAGAATCATCTGGAACATAATATTTTTCTCTGACTCGACGTGGTAACTCCTATGAATGAATTTTTAAAGGTACTGCTTAATATCCGCAGTCTGCGTGCGACCTGCCGCGAGCTTTCTCTGGAACAACTGGAAGAGGCACTGGAAAAACTCTCTACTATCGTTGCTGAACGTCAGCAGGATGAAGCTGCCGAGCGTCAGGCCCGTGAAGAGCATCTGCGGAAAATTAACGAATATAGCGAAATGCTCAAAGCCGCCGGTATTGACCCGGCCGAGCTGGTCAATGCCGTTGCAACAACATCTGGCAAGACCGAAAAAACAAAGCGGGCACCACGGCCAGCCAAATATCGCTATCAGGATAATGGCGTAGAGAAAACCTGGACTGGCCAGGGCCGTATGCCTTCGGCTATTGCCAGCGCAGTGGCAGCAGGCAAATCACTGGAAGACTTTGCTATTTGATCTCAATCTCGTTGCTAATAAAAAACCTCGCCAAGGCGAGGTTTTTTATTGCTGCTTAAACGTGAAATATCAGATAGCTGATTGCGGGCGATCTGCTGCCTTGACCCACAGCACTTCACGATCCCCTGCCACGCAGATGAGATAGCGGGCAACGGTAAAGAACCAGTCACTCATCCGGTTCAGATAGGGCAGCACCTCGGGATTGACCCGCTCTTCCCGGCTCAATGTCAGCAGCAAGCGCTCGCAATGACGCACCAGAGTACGCACCACATGCGCTTGCGCCGCGGCACGGGAACCACCGGGCAATATAAATTGGCGCAGCGGCGGCAATGGCTCACTATAACGATCTATCTGCTGTTCAAGGCGAGTGGTCCAGGCGGCATTAACTTGCCAAATTGATTCATTCTGGGCGTCGCTGGAGAATGACAACTCCCCCCCCAGATCAAACAACTCCTGTTGCAACAGCTGTAAATCAGCCAATAAGCTGACTTCTTGCGATGGGACGTCACAAATCAGCAAGCCAATATGGGAGTTGAGCTCATCGATATAACCGTAGGTCTCGACCCGCAAATGATCCTTTGGCAACTGGATACCATCGGCCAGCCGGGTCATGCCCTTGTCGCCCTGCCTCGTATATATTCTCATACCGACATCCTGTTAATAATGGGAATAATCATGGACTCGAGTCCATTGAGTTTGATTTCGTAAGCCAACGCCAGCGTCTGACCCAATTTACCCGCAGGAAAACCGCTGCGCGCCATCCACACCAGATAGGGCTCGGGAATATCGATGATACGCCGCCCCTGATATTTACCGTAAGGCATCTTGTTGGTCAGGGTCAGCAGCACCTGCTCGTCGGATAGCCAATCCATATTAATCAATATCCAGATATTTATGAGTCTGGATTGAGAGTCGCCAGTTACGCGCGATACAGATATCCATCGCCAATTGGGTGGCCCTTGGTTTCTGGCTGATCGGCTGCAAGGCAATGACCACGTCCGGGCGCAGGGTAGCAGTAGCGAGCAGCGTATCCAGCTCTTCAATATGGTGCTCGGTGGCCACCGGATGCTTGATCTCGTTGGCCCGTTCCAGCGCCGAGACCAGCACAGGCAGCCCCCCTTTCATACCGATCTTGGGGGAGACTGTTACCCAGGTCTGCTCATGAGTCTTGATCTCGCTGGTGCCACTGGTTTCAATCTGCACCTGATAACCCGCCGCCAGCAGGGCTGACGAGAGTTCGTGCAGATCGTAGAGGCAGGGCTCGCCACCGGTGATCACCACATGGCGCGCCTGATAACCCAGGTCGGTAAAGCTCTTAATAATCTGCGCGGTGCTGAGTTGGCTCCAGCAATCGGATTCGTTGGAGCGATCCAGCACCGCCTCCTTACCCACTTCGCGAGCCGGATCAACAACCCAGGTATGACGGGTATCGCACCAGGGGCAGCCCACCGGGCAACCCTGCAGGCGAACAAAGATGGCGGGCAGGCCGGTAAAGATGCCCTCCCCCTGGATGGTCTGGAAAATCTCGTTGATTGGGTAGTGCATCTCGATCACGGCTTGTTGCAAAAGTCGCGGATTATACCCCAAGCTACGGCAAGACGCAGGCTCACTCTGCGCTTTTCTCGCCCAGCCCGGTTTTCTCAAACAGTCTGGCCATGATGCCCGCCTTGTCGGCCAGATAGTTGTTCAGGCCGCGACTGCGCAGTTCACACGCAGGACACGTGCCGCAACCGTCACCGGCAATGCCGTTGTAGCAGGTCAGGGTCTGCTGGCGCACCGTGTCGAGGTGACCATAGTGATCCGCCAGAGCCCAGGTCTCGGCCTTGTCGAGCCACATCAAGGGAGTTTCAAAACGGATGCCGCGATCCAACCCCAGCGACACCGCCTGATTGAGAGCCTTGACGAACTCGTCACGGCAATCGGGATAGCCGGAGAAGTCGGTCTCGCAGACACCGGTGATCACAGCTTCGGCGCCCACCTGATAGGCATAGATGGAAGCCAGGGTCAGGAACAGGATATTGCGACCCGGCACGAAGGTGTTGGGCAGGCCATTATCCTGCAGCTCGCAGCTGACCGGGATGTCGTCACGAGTCAGGGCAGAGACCGCCAGCTCATTGAGCAGCGTCATATCCATCACCTTGTGGGCGGCGATCCCCAGAGCACTGCCCAGACGACGCGCGGTGTCGATCTCTTCCCGATGGCGCTGGCCATAGTCGAAGGTGATGGCGTGCACTTCATCATACTGAGCCAATGCCTGTACCAGACAGGTGGTGCTGTCCTGACCGCCACTGAAAACCACGACTGCTTTTTTCATATTGATAACTCCTTCAAATGTCACGCGCGGCGGCCTTCGGCAAAGTCCTGCCACTGGGTATTCAACCGGTTAAACAGGGTCAGCAAGGGCGCATAGTGCTCCGGCCTCCCCTCCCACCGGGACAAGAGGTGATAGCCCGCCTCTATGGTAGAGAGGGCATCGGGAAAGGGTTTCTTGCGAATGGCATATTGACCGGCAATGGCACCAATGCCGATGCGGTGCAAGCGGGCCAGTGCCGGGTTGCTCTGCAACATGCGATAGGCTTTGCGCCAGGTGCCGTCGAGCAAGATAAAGGCGATGGATGCGGAGCCAGAGGATTCACTCTCCCACTGTTGGCGAAGATCGGTCAGCGAAATGGCATCCTCATTCGGCCAAAGCAAATAATAACGACGGGATTGGTCAGCCAGCAGCACATTGAGCCACTCATCGCGGGAAAAGTCCTCCCCCACATGGATCTCGCACTGTTGCAAAGAGGCTGCCAACAGCGCCGCAGTCCCCTTGGGATGTGCCACCTCGTTGGGGTGCTGCAAGATGTAGAGGGGCGTGTGATTGTCAACCGGCACAATATAATCGCACAGGCAGGCTTTGAGGGCTCGGGTGCAACGTGTACAGTATCGACTTTTCTTGTCGTTGGACTGTTTCATGTTGTCAGACAAATCTGGATTGCTCTGGGTTATCACGCTCTCTCTCACCAGCTTGCTACTCTTCTTTACCGTTCCCAATCTTCAGCTCTCCTTCGATCGGCCCTTGATCGCCGGGGGCGAAGGGTGGCGGATCATAACAGGCAATCTGGCTCATACCAATCTGTGGCACCTGCTGCTCAATCTGGGCGGCCTCGCCATCCTCTATAGCCTGTTTCGCGACTATCTGAGTGGGGCTCGCCTGCCGCTGCTGATGTTGCTGCTCTGGTTGGCAGTGGGCTTGGGGATCTGGTGGTGGTGCCCGCAGACCCAGTGGTACATGGGGCTATCCGGCTCGCTGCATGGTCTGTTTGTCTGGGGGGCAATGCAGGATATCCGCCACGGACGCCGCACGTCGGGCTGGCTACTATTGGCAGGGATGGGGCTCAAGCTGGCGATGGACTTCTACAATGCAGGAGAGAGCCCGATATCCACCCTGATCAATGCCAGGGTACACATCGGCTCTCATCTTATCGGGGCCAGTGCAGGCCTGTTGCTCGGCCTGCACCGCGTATCACTGAGTGAGCCCGTTACGCACCAGCCAGCTCGGCATTGATGCTGGCCAGCATGGCGGCCGGATCGGCAGCCTGCGTAATGGGGCGACCGATAACCAGATAATCGGAACCCGCCTCGACCGCCGCTTTGGGTGTCATCACCCGGCGCTGATCCCCCACCTCAGAACCGGTCGGGCGAATCCCCGGGGTCACCAGCTTGAAATCGGTGCCCAGCAAGGCTTTCAGCTCATGGGCCTCGTTGGCGGAGCAGACCACCCCATCCAGCCCAGATGCTTTGGTCAAGGTAGCCAGCCGGATCACCTGCTCGGCCGGGCTCACATCCAACCCGAGGGGGATCATGTCGGACTGCTCCATGCTGGTCAGCACGGTCACGCCGATAAGCAGGGGGGCCTTGTCGCCATAAGGCAGCAGCGCCTCTTTGGCGGCACGCATCATCCGCTCACCACCACTGGCATGCACGTTAACCATCCAGACACCGAGCTCGGCACTGGCTGCCACGGCTTTGGCAACAGTATTGGGAATATCGTGAAACTTCAGATCCAGAAAGACATCGAATCCCTTGGCCACCAGCTGACGTACAAACTGCGGGCCAAACAGGGTAAACATCTCCTTGCCTACCTTGAGACGGCACTGGGCCGGAGAGATACGTTCAACGAACGCTAAGGCATCTGCCTCGTGCTGATAATCCAGCGCTACCAGTACTTTGGGATCTTGCATCTCACATCCTATTGCTTTGTTATTCACCGTCCAGACCGCGGATCGGCTTGATGGAACCCCACTGGCGACAAGACGGGCACTGCCAGAACAACGAGTGAGTGGCAAAGCCGCACTGCCGACACTTGTGGGTTGACTTGATTTTTATCTGCTCGCCGACCAGCTGTTGCAGCAGTTCGAGGCTCTCCTTGGCAGGCCCCTCTTCCGCACTGGCCAGCTGAAAACCCACCAGCTGGTAAAAACCTTTCATCGACGGATGACGACGCAGCTGACGCAACACCAGCGAACGGGCCTGGCTCAGGCCATCACGCTCTTCAACCAGCTTGGCAAGAGCCAGGGTCACGCTGACACCGGCGTGATCTTCCACTGCCTTCTCAAGCAGCGGGATCAACGCAGGCGTGCGGCCCAACTGCTGATAGCACTCGAGCAATTTGGGCATTGCCTCGGAGGCAAAGTCGATATCCTGCTCGAACACCCGCAGCAGCTCCTTGCTGGCCTGCTCATACTCCCCCTCTGCCATGGCGAGCTCAGCGAGGCGCAAACTGGCTCGGGCACATGCCGGATTGATACTGAGCGCCCGTTTGAGCTTGGCTAGCCCCTCCCCTTTATTGCCCTCACGCAGCGCGATCTCGGCTTGCTCGCAATAGAAATGGGAGATGGGGTCGGCCAGCTTCTTGCCCTGGAATTTTTGCAGACGAACCGCCACATCGATGGCCTTATCCCAATCCCGCAACTGCTGATGGATGATCAACAGCTGTGCCAGCGCCGTCTCTTCATAGTCGCTGTCATCACACAGCTCATTCCAGAGCGCTTCCGCTCGGTCCAGCAGACCAGCAGCCAAAAAGTCGCGCGCAAGCTCCTGCAGAGCAAGCTGGCGCTGCTCCCGGGTCAGTTGGCGGGTTACCAGGTTCTGGTGGATCTTGATGGCACGATCTACCTCCCCACGCTGGCGAAACAGGTTGCCGAGGGAGAGGTGTGTTTCGATGGTTTCACTGTCCACCTCAAGCAGTTGGATAAAGAGATCCACCGCCTTGTCGGATTCATCGGACAGCAAATAGTTGAGGCCCGCCACATACTGGCGGGAAAACTGGTTACTCTGTTTTTGGGTGTCCTGGCGAACACTCCTGCGACCCATGTACCAGCCATAACCGGCGGCGATGGGCAACAGCAGGAAAAGCAGTTCAAGCATTGAGGAACATTATTCCTTACCCGGTGACCGGGCCAGCTCCAACTCGCGGGATTGACGACGCATGGTACGGTTGAGAGTGCGGTTTTGCATTTTCAGGCGCAGGAACAGCAGGCCGAATACCAGCCAGCCCAGTAAAAAACCGCCAGCGAAAAAGAAGCCCAACAGCATGGCAAGCGAAAACTCACCCTGAGCGATCAGGTAATTGAACTGAACCAGCTGGCCATTTTGTGAGCCCAGCGCCAGGGTCAGAACAAACACCAACACCAGCGGAATGAGGGCCAAAATACGCTTCATAAGAGCTCCCTGTCAGTATCTAATGAGAGGCTGATTATCCTTAAAATCGCAGGCAGACTCTAGAGTGAATGGGAAAAGAGTTTAAGAAACAAGATGATTGGCACAGGAATCGGTGCCAAAAAGAAAAAAGGCATACCCGAGGTATGCCCATTTCTGCATTATTCAATGATGTTGACGCGCTCGCGCAACTCTTTACCAGGTTTGAAGTGCGGGACATATTTCCCGGTCAGTTCAACCTTGTCCCCAGTCTTGGGGTTGCGGCCCACACGGGGCGCACGATAGTGCAGTGAAAAACTGCCAAATCCGCGGATTTCAATCCGGTCGCCGTTTTGCAAGGTCGACGCCATCTGCTCAAGGATCTCCTTGATGGCGGCTTCGACATCCTTGGCCGGCATATGCATGCGGCTGGCTGCCAGTTGTTCGATGAGATCTGATTTGGTCATAACGTTAAATCTCCTTCCCCGATCACATGCAATATTCATTTTGCCAGGATAAAAAAGGGCGGCGCAATGCCGCCCTTTTCTTGCATCAAGGATTACTCACCCTTGGCGGCTTTGAACGCTTCCATCATAGCATTGCTGAACACAACTTCTTCTTGTTGGTTCAGGTTATCGATAGCAACACGCTCATCAGCCTCGTCCTTGGCACGGACAGACAGGCTTACGGTGCGGTTCTTACGATCAACGCCCATGAATTTAGCTTCAACTTCGTCACCAACAGACAGCACCAGAGTGGCGTCTTCTACACGGTCACGAGCAGCGTCGGAGGCACGCAGGTAGCCTTCTACGCCATCAGCCAGTTCGATAACGGCACCTTTGGCATCAACCTCGGTAACCTTACCCTTCACGATAGCACCTTTCTTGTTGTCAGCCAGGTACTTGTTGAACGGGTCTTCTTCGATCTGCTTGACACCCAGGGAGATGCGCTCACGCTCCGGATCCACTTGCAGAACAACGGCTTCGATCTCGTCGCCTTTCTTGAATTCACGCACGGCTTCTTCGCCCTGGTTGTTCCAGGAGATGTCAGACAGGTGAACCAGGCCGTCGATGCCGCCATCCAGACCGATGAAGATACCGAAGTCAGTGATGGACTTGATCTTGCCGGAAACACGGTCGCCTTTGGCGTGAGTTTCGGCAAACAGCTGCCACGGGTTGGATTTGCACTGCTTCAGACCCAGGGAGATACGACGACGCTCTTCGTCGATGTCCAGAACCATCACGTCAACCACGTCGCCAACGTTAACAACTTTGGACGGGTGGATGTTCTTGTTGGTCCAATCCATCTCGGATACGTGTACCAGGCCTTCAACGCCTTCTTCGATTTCAACGAAGCAGCCGTAGTCGGTCAGGTTGGTCACGCGGCCAGACAGACGGGTGGTCTCCGGGTAACGCTTGGCGATAGCAACCCAAGGATCTTCGCCCAGCTGCTTCAGACCCAGGGATACGCGGGTACGCTCGCGGTCGAACTTCAGAACCTTGACAGCGATCTCGTCGCCAACGTTGACGATTTCGGAAGGATGCTTAACGCGCTTCCACGCCATGTCGGTGATGTGCAGCAGGCCGTCAACACCGCCCAGATCTACGAATGCACCGTAGTCGGTCAGGTTCTTGACGATACCCTTAACTTCTTGACCTTCTTGCAGGTTAGCCAGCAGGCTTTCGCGCTCGGAGGTGTTCTCGGTCTCGATCACGGCACGACGGGAAACAACAACGTTGTTGCGCTTCTGGTCCAGCTTGATGACTTTGAACTCGAGTTCTTTGTTTTCCAGGTGAGCGGTGTCACGGATCGGACGCACGTCAACCAGAGAACCCGGCAGGAAGGCACGGATGCCGTTCAGTTCAACGGTGAAACCACCCTTGACCTTGCCGTTGATGATACCGATAACGGTAGCTTGCTCTTCGTAAGCCTTCTCAAGCTGCAGCCAGGCTTCGTGGCGCTTGGCTTTTTCGCGGGACAGCTTGGTTTCGCCGAAACCATCTTCGATAGAGTCCAGAGCCACGTCAACGGTGTCGCCGACGTTGATTTCCAGCTCGCCCATGGCGTTCTTGAATTCTTCAGCCGGGATAGCGGACTCGGATTTCAGACCGGCGTCAACCAGTACGAAACCGTTCTCGATAGCAACGACAGTACCCTTGACGATGGAACCTTGACGGGTTTCAACGGCGTTCAGGGACTCTTCAAAGAGTTGAGCAAAAGATTCGATCATTGTTTATGTCACAAATGAAACATCCACTTGCAATCCGGCACAAGCGGGGCTGTTTTAAATAATCTGCGCCATCCTTGGTGCAGACGACCGGATGTCAGCTTGCGCTGGCATCACCAAGTTGTTGCTCTGCATAGGCGAGTACTGTTGCCAGCACTTCATCTATGGTCATAGCGGTAGAGTCTACCACCAGAGCATCTTCTGCCGGTTTCAGGGGTGCAGTAGCGCGATTTCTGTCGCGATCGTCACGTTCCCGAATCTCGGTTAAAAGACGCTCAAAGTTAACATCAAAGCCCTTATCTTGCAACTGCTTATAGCGACGCTGGGCCCGTTCTTCGGCACTGGCGTCGAGGAAAATCTTCACCTCGGCCTCGGGGAAAACAACTGTGCCCATATCACGACCATCGGCAATCAGACCCGGGGCCTGACGAAAAGCACGCTGACGGCGCAACAATGCTTCGCGCACCCGAGGGAAGGCGGCGATTTTACTGGCAGCATTACCCACTTCTTCGGTGCGGATGGTGCGGGAGACATCTTCCCCTTCCAGGATCACCTTGACCAGATCGCCCTCAACCTGAAATTGCACATCCAGATTGGCGGCCAGCGGTACCAGTGAGGCTTCACTGTCCAGCTCTACATCGTGATGCAGGGCGGCCAGGGACAACACCCGATAGATGGCGCCCGAGTCCAGCAAGTGCCAACCCAGCTTCTCAGCAAGCAGCTGACACAAGGTGCCTTTACCTGCACCACTGGGGCCATCAATTGTCATTACGGGGGCCATCTGAGGCATAACTTCTCTCCTGCACTGTGTTGCTCCCATCCCGAAGGGGTGGGTTAATGGGCGCCGATTATACCCGAATGTGGTGAGCCTGGCAGTCATCAATCCGCACAAAGGGCCAAAACCCCGACGGACAGCTGTGCTTGTATCTCATTTGGAGATTTCATTAAGCAATGCAGGGACTTGTTCTTATGGTCGTTCCTGACAAGGCGCGCTAAACTGGCCCCCTTTTTTGAGCCGTTAGTAGTAAGGAGCAACCTATGAGCAGCGTTACCCTCGTGGCCAAATCCAAATTGCCAACCCCTTGGGGCACCTTCACGCTGGTAGGTTTTCAGGAAACCGGCACAGGCAAAGACCACGCCGCACTGGTGATGGGCGACATTACCGGTGACGAGCCCGTGCTGGGCCGGATCCACTCAGAGTGCCTGACCGGCGACGCCCTGTTCAGCCTGCGTTGTGACTGCGGTTTCCAGTTGCAGGCGGCCATGGAGAATATCGCCAAAGCCGGTCGTGGCGTGTTGCTGTATGTGCGTCAAGAGGGCCGTGGCATCGGCTTGCTCAACAAGATCCGCGCCTATCACCTGCAGGATCAGGGGGCCGATACCGTGGAGGCCAACGTGGCCCTTGGTTTCGCCGCCGATATGCGCGACTACACCATCTGCGCCGACATGCTCAAGCAGCTTGAGGTCAAGTCTCTCAAACTGATGACCAACAACCCGCGCAAGATGAAAGCGATGGAATCCTTCGGTATTCCGGTGGCCGAACGGGTACCTTTGCAGGAAGGGCGTAATCCCCACAACGAGTTCTATCTGTCGACCAAGGCCAACAAGCTGGATCACATGCTGAAGAAGTGAGCCTGCATTGACGAATGTCAGATAGTCAAACGCCTCCCATTGGGAGGCGTTTTTCTTGACACAGTCACACACCAACCTAGGCTATCGTACTGACACGGTCAGATTGGCAAGCAGTGCTTCAAGCTCCTCGCCAGTGCGGGCTGCGCAGCATTGGTTGACCAGTTCCCGGGTCAATTGCGGCGCGAGACGTTCAATCAGGTCGTAGAGATAGCCGCATAAAAATGCCCCTCTGCGCAACCCGATAGCGGCTACACCGCCTGGTAGCCAGGGCGCCGTTTTGAGCACCAGATCGCCATCGCGCTGGGGCTCCCAAGCAAAAGTTGCCATCACCCCGATGCCCATTCCTTGTCTGACATAGGTCTTGAGCACATCGCTGTCGCTTGCACAGCAGGAGATCCGGCTCTCGGCATGAGCGCAATCAGTGCCATGAGCTGTGGAGAGAGCCCTTCCATCGGTCACCAATGCAAACTCCACCAGCTCAGCCGGGGTCAGCGATGGTGCTCTGGCCAACGGATGCTCCTTGGGTAGCACCAAGCCCCGTTGCCACTGAAAAGAGGGGAGCATGAGCAGATCGCTCCCCTCCTCCGGTTCATCCGCCAGCAGCAGATCGGCAGCGCCATCATGCACGGCTGCGCGGCACTGCGCCGCACTCCCTTGCATCACAGTTACGGCAACTTTGGGGAAGCGGGCCATGAATCCCTTGAGGATGGCGGGCAGAATATAACGGGCTTGCAGATGAGTAGCGGCAATGGTGAGGGTTCCCTGCTCCGGATGCACATGCTGCCTGGCCATCACCTTGATGGTGGCCACCTTGTCCAGCACCTCCGCGGCCACTTTGATCACATCCCGACCGATGGGGGTGATCTGGGTCAGGTGTTTGCCGCTACGCTCGAAGATCTGGATCCCCAGCTCATCCTCCAGCATCCGCACCTGTTTGCTGATCCCGGGCTGGGAGGTAAAGAGGCTCTCGGCGGTGGCCGACAAATTCAGCCTGTGGTTGGCCACCTCGACGATATAGCGCAATTGCTGCAATTTCATGGTGTAGCCCTCAAGCGAACCCACCGTTAATAGTAACAAACTTTCAGCAATGGCCCGCCGCCATCAGGCCGGGCGATCCTTGAGTAGAAAATCGCGCAAGGCACGGTTGGCCATGGAGAGCGGATCGCCACGCCGCCACGCCACGCAGAGATCGAGATAGATAGGCGGGTCGAAGGGCACGCCACTCAGATCCGGCTCCTCTTCCAGCACCATCCGCAAGAAGGTGGTCACCGCAAAGCCTTGCCGCACCACCGCCTTGAGCAGAGGGATAAGATTGCTCTCGAAGGCGATATCGGGTTCGACGCCCAGGCTCTGGGCCAGCGCCTCCATATGCTCCCGGTGGTAGAAACCACGGCGAAACAGCGCCAGCTCCTGAGCGAAAAACTGAGAGAGGGTGACGGCCGATGCGCCACGCAAGGGGTGATCGTCCCCCACCACCATCAACATCTCTTCACTCAGCAGATGTGCCCCCTCGATGGCGGGGGGGAGATCACTGGTAATGAGAATGGCCAGATCGAGGGAGCCATCCACCATCCGGCTGAGCAGCTCACGGGTGCCGGCCTCTTCGACCCGGATCTTGAGGCCGGGATAGCGATGCTTGAAGGCCATCAGACGAGGGGGGAAATAGTAGGAGCCCATCATATAGGGGATCCCGATCCGCACTTCCCCCCGCTCCAGCCCCTTGAGCTCGGCCATCTCGGCCTCGGCCTGATGCATCTGCAACAACAAGCGCTCGGCATGGCGACAGAGCACCTCTCCCTCCGGGGTGAGCCGTACCGCCCGGTCCTGTCGATCAAACAGCCGCAATTCGAGCTGCTGCTCCAGCTTGGCGATGGCCATGCTGATGGCCGGCTGTGCCACATGCAGACTGTTGGCTGCCTTGGTAAATGAGCTGGCATCCCTGACCGCCAGCAGATAGGTGAGCTGTTTCAGATCCATGTATCAATTCATCTTATGAGATGGATAACTTAAATATATTATATTTATAACTGCAAGGACTCTACCCTGACCAAAAGTAGTCAGGACAATACGCAATGATTGAAGTCGGAAGTCGCGAGTGGATACGTGCAACCCTGGCCCTCAGCCTGGGCTCTTTTCTGGTGTTTCTGAACCTCTACCAGACCCACCCCCTGTTACCCCTGATTGCCGAGGTCTTCTCGGTCAACTCCCTCTCGGCCAGCTGGACCCTGGCAGGATGCACAGCAGGCCTTGCCGCCTCCTTGCTGATCTGCGCCAGACTGGCGGATCGCCATGGCCGTCGGCAGGTCATGCTGGGTACACTCACCCTGGCGATCCTGCTCTCACTGTTGATCCCCCTGGTTGAGCAGTTTGGTTCACTGCTGTTGCTACGCATCCTGCAGGGCGCGCTGCTGGCCGGGTTACCAGCCACTGCGATTGCCTATATGGGGGAAGAGTTCAGTAAACGGGCGCTGCTCTCGGCGGTGGGGGTCTATATTGCCGCCAACTCCCTCGGTGGCATTGCCGGTCGGGTGGTCGGCGGCCTGCTGGCGGGCTGGTTTGGCGACTGGCAACATACCTTTCTGGGGATCGGTGTGATCAGCCTGTCACTGCTGCCGCTGGTCTTCTGGCTGCTGCCCCATCAGACCCGCTTTGTGGCGAGCGCCCCCGTTCGCGGCCAATTTGCTCGCGCCTTGCAGCAGCACCTGACCAATCCCTTGCTGGTAGGGGCTTACCTTATCGGGGGACTCAACTTTATGGTGTTTCTGAACCAGTTCAGTTATCTCACCTTCCTGCTGGCAAAGCCCCCATTCTCCTTGCCCACCCAGTGGCTCGGCATGCTGTTTCTCACCTATCTCTCGGGGACGGTGGCCTCCTCACTGAGCGGCCGCTTTGCCAACCGCTGGGGGGCACAACGCATGCTGCTGGTCGGGATCGCCCTGATGGCCCTCGGCAGTCTATGGCTACTGCAAGCTAGCCTGCTCGGGATCCTGAGTGGCTTGCTGATCTCCAGCTTCGGCTTTTTCCTGGCACACGCCTGCGCTAGTGCCTGGGTTGGTCATCATGTCGAACACAACCGCGCCCTCGCCTCCTCTCTCTATCTGGTAGCCTACTATCTGGGAGCCAGTCTGGGGGGACTTTACCTACACCCCTTCTGGGAGCAGGGCGAGCTGGGCGGTCTGGTCATGGGTATTGAACTGGTCCTCATCTTGACGGCCGGCTTGAGCCTCTGGCTCGGCCGTCTCAAGCAGCGAAGCCAATCGCCACTGCCCGCCCAGCAACCCCACCGACACGGGTAACAGGCTCAGCGCAAACAGGGTCACCCACGAGCAGATAGCGCTCTCGCAACCCAGCACCGCCAGATAGCAAAAGGGGTCACACCGGTGACCCCTTTTGCTGCGTTATTCAAGAGCCTGTCAGGCTCGCACCGCATTGAGCGCAGGATCACTCCTGATCGAAATAATCCGCAGGCACCGCGACCACAGCACCGGTCGCCACCTCTTCGGCGATCACCTCAGCCAGCGAGCGTAAGTGAAACTTGATCTGACCGGAGGGCAACATCAGGCCGATATCGGGGTTGCGGGTATCCTGCATATTGCCGGTTTTGAATGGCTGCTCGGGATAGCGCGCTACCAGATCCTGCAGTGAAGTAACCACCAGCTCGATATGTTCCAGTCCTGCCTGATGGATGCGCCCCGGTTTCGGCGCCGCCAGCTCGATACAGGGTACCTGCACCTCACCAGCCAGCAGTGGCTGATGCAACTGATAAGTGGCAATCGGGCGACCGCCGATCATCCCCTCCACCAGCAAGGAGCCCGCTTCAGCCAATACAGCACACAGCGCGCGGTACTCCTGCAAGGTCGCCGCCCGATAACAGAGGTGATCGACCGTTGGCTGGGAAAATGTGACGCCAGCAGCGGCCAGTTCGGTCAACAGCTGAGAAACAAATGGGGCCATTGGCCCCAGTGTGGAATCGAGTGGGTGGGACATGCTTACCATTTCTTCTTGGGTTGAAACAGGACATCGAGCTCGTCGGCTTCCTTGTCCTTGATGTTTTGCAGATCCTGCGCGCTGTTTTGCTGCTGCAGCTCTTCAAGCTCCTTGAGCCCCTGACGCATATCCTCTTCACGAGCCAACAGATAGGGATCCTTGTCGCCAATGCTGGCCATTGCCGACAACCCCTTGGTATAGAGCTGGCGGCAAGTACCATATTGGCCCTGAATGCGGGCATCCATCGCCCGCTTGACCAGATTCGAGATGTTGATTTTGAGCTGCATCAGCTCGAGACGACGATCTTCCTGAGCAAACCCCTGCGGATCAATTTTGCCCTTGTTGTGCTCGACACGCAGTACGGCACGTAGCTTTTTTACCAGCTGCAACATCTGGATCGCCTGACGATCAGACTCGGGGGTTTTGAAGTGCCCCTCATCCTGCGCACTGTAATTTTCCTGCACGTTCTTGATCTGGATCTGCACATCGGCGATGCGCTGCTTGATCTGGTTGTTGGGCATCACCTGGGCGATGGCGCGATAGGCATCAAGGATCCGGTGCTGCAACAGCAACACCATGTTTTTGGAGAAAGGCACCAGATTGACGTTCAGCAGTACCTCTTCGGTCTCGTCGGCTACCGTCTTGTGTCTGGCAACGGCGTGACGCTTTTCAGCCTCCGCCTTCTGCTTATATTGCTGTACCACGTTATAGGCGATAACCAAAAACAGGAGCGCGCCGATAGACAGCAATACCAAAGTTAAAATCATAGGATGTCCAAACCCCTGTCCCAATCCAATTGCGTGATCCTACAACAGCTTATCTACTTAAGGTAGCCTGTAGATCCCCCCTTGCCCACGATTTGTCGCCAAGCTGTATACCCGGTCTCAGGGAAAGATTTCAGGATCACGGGAAAATGACCATGGTGGTCATCACTCCCATAGTATCGCCCATCAGCGCCATTACTTGAGGTTAAAGCCCCGCGATTGCAGGAATCCCAGCATGAAAGGGCGGGACTCCTTGCCCAGAATGGCGCGGATCTGGCTACTCCAGGTCTGCTGTTTGTTGTTGCTGCTGCGGGCCTGATAGTAGTCCGCGATCTGCTGATCGTACCGGGCCAGCAGGTCGCGATCCAGCTCGTGCTGGTAGCGCTCCTGATGCACCACCAATCCCCTGGGCAGGCGAGGTTTCTGCTCCGGCTGCTGGGCAGGGTGGCCAAGGCAGAGGCCAAACAGCGGGATCACCTGATGGGGCAAGCCCAGTAGCTCGCTCACCTCGGCAGGATGGTTGCGAATGCCGCCGATATAGACCCCGCCCAGCCCCAGCGACTGCGCCGCCAGCAGAGCATTTTGCGCCATCAGGGCGCCGTCAATGGCACCGATCAACAACTGCTCCGCATAGCCGGTCTGGGCCTCGGGCACGATCTGGGTGTGGCGGTGGTAATCGACGCAGAACACCAGAAACTCGGCCGCCTGCACCACATAGGGTTGATTGCCCGCCAGCATGGCCAACTGCTGACGCGCCTCGGGCTCGCAGACTCGCACAATACTGGTCACCTGCAAAAAGCTCGAGGTTGAGGCGGACTGGGCGGCGGCGAGGATGGCATCCAGCTGCTGCGGGGCGATCGGCTCGGCAGTGAACTGACGAATGGAGCGATGGGAAAGGATAAGATCGATGGTCTGATTCATGGCACCTCCAAAATGAGGTAACACCATAGCGAAAAAAACGAGGGAGCCCAAGGCTCCCTCGCACACCCAGCTTAAGGGGCCGGATAGACGTAAGGGGCTTGCAACCCGAGCGGGAAGCCGAGCGCCCAGTAGAGAAGCAGGAAAATCGTCCAGCTCACCAGGAAGGCCAGCGAGTAGGGCAGCATCATGGAGACTAGGGTACCGATCCCGGTGCTTTTCACATACTGCTGGCAATAGACAACCACCAGCGGGAAGAAGACCATCAGCGGGGTGATGATATTGGAAGCAGAATCCCCGACCCGATAGGCCGCCTGGGTAAGCTCGGGGGAGATCCCCACCGCCATCAACATGGGTACCAGGATCGGGCTGATCAGCGCCCACTTGGCGGAGGCCGAGCCGACTACCAGATTGACGGTGGCGGTGAGCAGGATCATCCCGACGATAGTCACCTCACCGGGCAGCGCCAGCGCATGGAGCACTTCGGCACCGGAGAGGGCCAGCAGGGTGCCCAGATTGGAGTCACCAAACGCCTTGATAAAGAGCGCGCAGAAGAAAGCCATCACCATGTAGGAGCCCATCTTGTTCATGGTGGCCGACATGGCGTCGATCACATCCTTGCCGCTCTTGAAGCTGCCTGCGACAAAGCCGTAGACAATCCCGGGCAGGATAAAGAGCAGGAAGATGAGCGGTACAATGGACTTCATCACGGGGGCAGCGAAGGTAGTCAGGGAGCCATCGGCAGCACGCAGCGGGGAATCGTTCGGGGAGAGCGCCAGCGCCAGCAGCACGATAGCCGCCAGCATGGCAAACCCGGCCCAGTTGAAGGCTCGGCTCTCTTGCGCGCTGTAGCGCCCCATCTCGTCGGCACTCTCCAGATCCTCGTTGAGCGCCACATGCTTGAGGCGCGGCTCAACCACCTTTTCGGTAATGAACCAGCCGACGCAGATGATCAGCAGCGAAGAGGCTCCGGTAAAGATGATGTTGCAAAGGGTGTTGACCATGTAGTCAGGATCGAGCAACTGAGCGGCGGACTGGGTAAAGCCCTGCAGCAACGCATCCCCGCCGGAGGGCAGGAAGTTGGCGGCAAAACCGCCGGAGACACCGGCAAAGGCAGCGGCGATCCCCGCCAGCGGATGGCGTCCGGCAGCGTGGAAGATGATGCCACCGATGGGGATCACCAGCACATAACCCGCATCTGCGGCGGTGTGGCTGACGATCGCTACCATGATCAGCATGGGGGTGAGGAAACGGGCAGGCGTCACTTTGAGCAACTTTTTCAGACCGGTATTGATAAAACCGGACTGCTCGGCCACCCCAACCCCGAGCATAGCCACCAGCACGATGCCCAGCGGGGCAAAGCCGGTGAAAGTGGTCACCATAGTGGAGAGAAACTCGGCCAGACCGGCACCGGTCAGCAGGTTGTTGACCACTACCGCCTCCCCGGTACGGGGGTTGACCAGATCAAACTGGAATTGTGACAACACCCAGGAGCCGACCCAGACGATCAGCAAGGCATAGAGGAACAGCATGGCGGGGTCGGGTAATTTGTTCCCGGCTTTCTCGACGCCATTGAGGAAACGGTTCAGCCAACCCTTGGGAGGGCTGGCCGGACGGTCATTGACAGCAGCATGACTCATTATTGCAATACTCCTTTCCCTAGAAATGAGGTCGCATGCTAGCAACTCCAGCCAATCCGTCTCATGACCGATCGCAAAATAATGATTAATTTTGATTAAATATTACGGAATAAAATCCCAAGTTGTGGTCTAACGCACACTTGTTACTCTGCCATTACGGCATCTAACAGTGGATAACGCCCAACCTGACACTCCACCACGAAACCGCTCGCCTCGACTTGTGCCACCGTCAGCGGCTTGCTGAACAGATATCCCTGGAACACATGGCACCCCTGGGTCTGCAGTGCGGCCAGCTCGTGAGGCTCCTCCACCCCTTCTGCCATGATCCCCAAACCCAGATTGGTGGCCATGGCGGCGGTCGCCCGGATCACCGGCAGGTTGAGGCCGACCACGAAAGAGCGATCCAGCTTGATCGTATCGATGGGCAGGCGATTGAGATAGGCAAGGGATGAGTAGCCGGTACCAAAATCGTCGATGGCAATCTTGATCCCCAGTTCACTCAAGTCATCGAGAATATCGAGGCACCCCTTCATATCCAGCATAAGCACAGTTTCGGTCAGTTCCAGCGTCAACAGGGAGGCATCCACCCCGTGCAGCTCCAGCTGCTGGCGCACTTGCCCGGGCAGTGCCGACGAGAGCTGGAAACCAGAGAGGTTGACGGAGACTGGCACCCGGTGATGGAGGCGCTTCTTCCAACTGGCCATTTGGGCAAGCGCGGTAGAGAGCACCCAGCTGCCGATCTCGCGGATCAGCCCCATCTCTTCGGCAAGGGGGATAAACTCCACTGGCGAGACATGGCCAAGCACCGGGTTATACCAGCGCAGCAGCGCCTCATAACCGATCAGACGCCGTTTGGCGACATCGACCTGTGGCTGGTAACAGAGGCTCAGCTCCTGACGACCGATAGCCTTGGCCAGAAACTGCTTGAGATTGAGCTTGCGCTGCAGGGTCTGCTGCATGCTGGGGGTAAAACGCTGCCAGCGCAGCCGCCCCATCTGCTTGGCCTGATACATGGCCATATCGGCGCGGGTGATGAGGTTATCACCATCGTCCGCATCATCGGGATAGATGGCAATGCCGATACTGCCGCCGATGGTTACCTCCGGCAGACCGCTCAGTTGCAGCGGCTTGGTCATCTGGGAGAGCATCTGATCGGCCACATCCTGGGCTCGTTCACTCTGGTTTCCCAAGGGAACCAACGCGGTAAACTCGTCCCCGCCAAGACGGGCCAGCTCAACATCGCGGGGGCAAATCTGTTTGAGGCGACCGGCAACCCGCTCCAGCAGGCGGTCTCCCGCCTTATGGCCGTAGTTGTCGTTGACCAGCTTGAAGTTGTCCAGATCCATGAATACCAGCGCGAAACGCTCCCCCAGCCCGCAATAGGCCTCAAGGGATTTCATCAAGCCATAACGGTTGAGCAGGCCGGTCAGGGAGTCATGCCAGGCGAGGTGGCGATGCTCCAGCTCCTCGAGTTTGCGATCGGTAATATCGCGCATGGTGAGCAGGATCCGTGCTCCTTGCTGGATATAGCGGAACTGATACTGGAACCAACGCATCCCCTTGAGGGTTCGGCACTCCCCTTCGGTCACTACTTCATCGAGTCGGGAGAGCTTCTGGTAAAAACTGTCATCACTACCGGAAAAAACCTGGGAGAGCATGGCGATCCGATGACCGAAACACATCTCGAAGTGATAGTTGCCGCTTTCGAACGCGCCATTGCTATCGAACAGGCAGGCCAGGGTATCACCGGTTGCCAGCGAGGACTCCTGATAGAGGGTATCGGAGTCGAGCACCGCCTCGGTCATCATCATCAGACGGCCAGCCAGCTGAATGCCGGAGAGGCGTAGATAGATCTGCTTCTTGACCCCCTTTGGGGAGATAGTCCACCACTCGTTGTAACTTCGCCCCTGCTGAAAATCACCGAGGTAGCGTTGCAACAACAGCGCTATGGCTGTGGCCATATCAGCCGAAAAATCCCTGGAACAGAGCTCGTCAAGGGAGGTGGCCTCCCAGAGAGGAAGTGCTGCGCGGTTTGCCCAGAAAATATGGTGATGTTCGATGTCATACACCCAGATAGGGGTATGCAGAACATCCATTGTCTTCAGTAACCGTTCGTCAAGCGTATTCATCTGGTCAAAGTCATTCATGCTGGATGGTCACTGGTGAACCGGAAAACAAATGGGCAAACCGCCGTATGCAGAATGCAAGGTGAAAACACCTCTCGGCCACTATTTCTCGCGATGGCCAAAAGCAGATAACTGATTTCAGAAATCAACAACAGGAGAGCCAATCCAGCCACAGAAAAAAGGACTCAGCCAATACTCCTGTCAATCAGAACAAATCCCTCGTTCGTTTTTAACTTTTTTTCCCAGCAAAAACAAGCACTAAGAATTGCACTCTGGATACTTCAAAAAACATTTTTACGATTCACAACAAACACTTATTTACTGACAAAAAAGTCAACTAAAAAAAGTGCCGGCATTTCCCTCGTAAAACTTTCATTTATTAACCAGCGCGTTGAATAAACAGACAAAAAAGAGCAAAACCGGCCCCAAATAGCGACTTAACAAGGAACTTAAATACCTCAAAACCGAATATCTACCTTCACCAGACCGGCATGATGAATATGCGACTGTCATCACATTCACATCGCCGAAAAAAAGAACTGCTCTTGACCAGCGCGATCCTCTTTTTTCCTGAGGATGGGTCGTATTGTAGTCATACCATGTCGCCTCTCTCTCTTGAGCTAACGGGTGACATCTCGCAACAATGACTGTGGCGCAGAAAATAATCCTCATTCGAGAACAATTGAAAATTTAAACTGGTATCAGTAGAAATCGAATCCAGATCAATTAAACGCTGAATTACCCTTGCCAAGCGATAAGGCTCTTTTTATGGTTGCCCCCTTGTTACACCCAGAACAGCGTTTATGAAGCACATCGAAGAGTTCTACCTGTTCGTCAAGGTGGTGCAAGAGGGAGGATTCTCCCATGCTGCAGCCGCACTGGGCATGCCAACAGGCACCATCAGTCGACGCATTTCCCAGCTGGAAGAGCAACTGGGTTGCTCCCTGCTACATCGCTCTACCCGTAAACTCCGTCTTACCGATGAAGGGCTCAGATACTACGAGCGTCTCTGCACACCGCTTGCACAAATCGAGCAGGCCACCAGCGAGATCCGGGGTAAAGAAGCAGACATCACCGGGCTTATCCGGATAGCCGCGCCGATCGCGCTCTCCAACACCATCCTCATCGATATGCTGGCCGAATTCGGGCTGCACTATCCCGAGGTACAGTTCGATATCACCCAGACCAATGATCACCAGCACCTGTTCGACAATGATCGGGATCTAGTGTTCTTCAACGGTGAGCTGCCCCAGTCGCTGCCCAATGCGATCTGTCTCGGTCATATCGAGTACGGCCTGTTTGCCTCGCCACTCTATCTGACCAAGAAGGGAACCCCCTCCCACCCCAGCCAGCTGGAAGAACATGATCTCATCTACTGCTGGCCACACCAGCACTGGCAACTGACCGACAAGGATGGCCAGAACATCTGCATCAAACGCAGCGCCAAACTGACCGTCAACCAGACTCAGGCCGCCGTGCGCGCAGCCCGGCGTCATCTGGGGATAGTCAACGCCCCGCTGCACTATCTGAGCAGCTTCCTCCATGACGAGCAGCTGGTACCGGTACTGACCGACTGGCAGACCGGCAATCGCCCCTTCTACATGTTGTGTTGCCAGCACCAGTTCGCCCCGTTGCGTGTTAAGATGTTCGCTGAATTTGTTGAGAAATACTCCGCACGCTATCGTAACCGGCAATGGGATAACCAATTTTCACAGGGTGACAACCTCCCACATTGCATCTGACTGTTAGCGGGCCACACTTATAGCAATCCTTGCCAACAGAGCCTGCCTAACGCCATGAATGTATTGATATGTGATGACTCCGGGTTCGCCCGCAAACAGCTGGCACGAGCGCTACCGGCTGACTGGAAAGTCGATTTGCACTATGCGGCGAATGGCCTTGAAGGGATCGAACAGGTGCTGATGGGCCATGGGGATCTCATCTTTCTCGATCTCACTATGCCTGAGATGGACGGTTACGGTGTGCTGGAGACCCTGAAACGGGAAGGACTACGCAGCAAGGTTTTCGTGGTCTCCGGAGATATCCAGCCTGAGGCCTATCAGCGGGTCATGGGGCTGGGGGCGCTCGATTTCATCAAGAAGCCCGCCGCCCCAGATACCCTGCTAGCCCTGCTCAAACAACATGGCTTCTGGAGTGCTTCATCGGGTAATCAGCCGAGTGCAGCCGAGCCCTTGCCAAGCGGCGTGGTAGCCGATGCAGGCGCCAAGATCACCCCCGAAATCCGCGATGTCTATCAGGAGCTGGCCAACGTCTCCATGGGTCAGGCCGCCGACTTGCTGGCTCGTCTGCTCAACGCCTTCGTGGTACTGCCCATCCCCAACGTCAACGTGCTGGAAGTATCAGAGTTGCATATGGCCCTCTCGGCCGCTGCGGATTCAGATACCCTCTCCGCCGTCTGTCAGGGGTTTATCGGAGCTGGGATCGCCGGTGAAGCGCTGATCCTGTTCCATGACTCCAGCTTCAAAGATTTGGCCAAGCTGATGAACCATCAGGGGACGCTGGATCGCACCGCCGAACTGGAGCTGTTGATGGATACCGCCAACGTGCTGATCGGCGCCTTCCTGCGCGGCTACGCCAACCAGCTCGACACTCCCTTTAGTCAGGGGCACCCGGTGGTGCTCGGCCAGCACAGACCCATCAACGAGCTGATCAACACCAACAAGAGTCGCTGGCGCCGCACGCTCGCCATCGAGATCAACTACCGGATCCAGGATTACGCGGTGCAGTGTGATCTGCTGCTGCTGTTTACCGAAGATTCCATCGCCACCATGAACAACAAAATCATGCACATGCTCTAGGAGTGACTATGGAAATCCGTGAATTTCATTGGCTGATGAACATAGTCCAGAACCTGGACGTAGGCCTGGTAGTGCTCGACAAGGAGTACAAGGTACAAGTGTGGAACGGCTTTATGGAGAGCCACAGCGGCCGACTGGCCAGTGACGTGCGCGATGGCGTACTGTTCGAGCTCTTCCCCGATGTGGACAGAGCCTGGTTCGAGCGCAAGGCCAACATGGTCTTCAAGCTCAACAACCGCGCCTTCAGTACCTGGGAGCAGAAGCCCTATCTGCTACGTTTCTCCAACTACCGCCCCATTACCGGCTCGGCCCCCCACATGTTCCAGAACCTGACGCTGGTACCACTGGCCGATTTCGGCGGTCAGGTGACCCACATCGCGGTGATGATCTACGATGCCACCGATGAGGCCATGCTGATGAGCGGCCAGCGGCAGGCTTGAGCTTGCAGCAAATAACAGAGGGCGCCGCGGCGCCCTCTGTTATTTCGGTATGAATAGGTCTTGGTATAACCTCTACCTGACCAGCCGTCTCAACGCGCCCCGAGATACTCGGTGAAGGCGTCGATCACCTCTTCAATATCGTCATCGTTGATCTGCAGATGAGTCACCAGCCGCAGCTCGCCGTAACCGGAGAAGAGGATCCCCCGCTCCTTCATAAAAGCGAGCAGAGGGGCCGATTCCCCCTCACGCAGCCGCAGGAACACCATGTTGCTCTGCACCAGCGAGAGGTCGAGCTCGATGCCCGGCAGTGCAGCCAACCCTTCGGCCAGCCGTTTGGCACGGCGGTGATCATCCGCCAGGCGTGTCACATGCTGCTCGAGGGCAAACAGACCGGCTTGCGCCAGAATGCCCGCCTGGCGCATGCCGCCCCCCAGCATCTTGCGCAGTCGGCGCGCACGGGCGATGAAGTCGTGACTGCCCACCAGCAGCGAGCCCACCGGTGCGCCCAACCCCTTGGAGAGACAAATCGAGATGCTGTCAAATGGCGCGGCGATCACCTCGACCGGGGTCTCGCTGGCCACGGCGGCGTTAAAAAGCCGTGCGCCATCGAGATGGAGCTTCAAGCCACGTTCAGCAACAAATGCCCCCATCTCTTGCAGATAGGGGAGCGGCAGCACCTTGCCATTGTGGGTGTTCTCAAGACAGATGAGGCGAGTCTGGACGAAGTGGGCATCATCAGGGGCCAGCGCGGCCTTGATATCATCGAATGCCAGCGTGCCATCGCGCTGCATCGGCAAGGGTTGCAGGGCTACGGAGCCCAGCACGGCACTCCCCTGCGCTTCATAGCGATAGATGTGAGCGGCGTTGCCGAGGATGGCCCCCTCACCGCGCTGACAGTGGCTCATCACCGCCAGCAGGTTGGACATGGTGCCCGATGGCACAAATAGCGCCGCCTGTTTGCCCAGCAATCTGGCCCCATGGGCCTCCAGCGCGTTGACGCCCGGATCTTCACCATAGACATCGTCACCCACTTCGGCGTGGAGCATGGCTTGACGCATGGCGTCAGTAGGCTGGGTGACGGTGTCACTTCGTAAATCGATATAGCGCATGAGATCCCTCCTGAAACAGGAGAGTGACGTTAGCCATGCGCCCCTCGCTTGGCAAGGGGCGCATGAGCAGAATGTGAAGCCAATAGACGTCCGTAGAACCCGCAGGCGGGATTTACCAGGGCAGCGGCTGACCGTTCAGATCCAGTAGCTGGCCCGATTGGGCCAATGATAACCCCTTGATGAGATTGAGCAGTTTCACCGCTACCTCGGCAGGATCCAGCAATTGATCCGCGGGCAACTCGCTCAGAAAGGGGGTATTCATCGGGGAGTCCATCAAGCCGGGCGCAACGGCCACCACCCCTGCTTGCGGGAAACGCTGCGTCCACTCAAGGGCCAGGGTTTTCACCCCCATGTCGAGGGCCGCCTTGCTCATCCGGTAGCTGTAACGTCCCCCCTCCAGATTGGCGGTGATGGAGCCCGCCAGATCGGAGATGGCGCAGAGCCACAGCGGATGGTCATTGCCCATCAACCGGCTGAAACGGGCAGCCAGCGCCAGTGTTGGCCAGGCATTGGCCAGCAGGCTGTCGCACAGCCACTTGGGGTGCACCTCTTCGACCCGCCGCTCCGGCATAAAGCTGACATCGTGCAACACGCCGATGGTATTGATCACCACGGTGGGAAGCGGATCGCAATCGTAGAGGGTAAACAAGGCATCGAACGAGATGGCATCGACATCTGGCAGCGGGAAGAAGTCCTCCATCTCGATCCCTTTGGGATAGTTGCGCCCGGCCAGCAGGAATGACTCCCCCCTTGCCATCAGCTCTCTTGCCAGCGCCGAGCCCAGCGCACCACTTCCGAGGATCAAGTAGCTCATCGCCCATTCCATGGAGACTTATCTTGCTTAGAGCGTATCAGAATAATCAACCGGCCGTGACACGACCAAAGGGTAATATGCTCCTCATCACGCTTCCCCCAGATGGCGGCCAAACTCCCGCGCCAGCGCCAAGTCGAGAAAACCGTCCGCTTTCTTGTGGGTGCGCAAAAACTGGTAGTAGGCGAGCAGGGTGACCAGCGCCTCCTCATCGGGCAGCCCCACCCCGGGTTGCTGCTCGCCCAGCAGTTGCTGCGCCGCAGCCAGCGCCTCCCTGTCCACCACTTCCGCCTGACGGTAGAGATAACCGCATCCGGTCGCCAGCCACTCCAGCGAGCAGTTGGCCCCCATGGCGATCTGGTTGGCCCGCGCCAGGCCAGGCTCGGCCCCCTTCAAATATTTGCGGATCAGCGCTTCACTGAGCCCCACCTTGCGGGCAAAGGCGCTCACGCTCATCTCCCCGATCAGGCTCTGCAAGCGCTCGGCAAATCCTTCCATCCAATTATCTCCCCAACTCTCTTCGGTCAGAACCAAAGTTCGAATCATGCCACTGTCCATTATTGCTTTGCCAGCCACATGGGGCCAAGATGCCCGCAGTCATCCATGTTGCACATCGTTTTCGCATCGCGTTTTTAAAGGAGTCAACCATGTCCGTATCCCGTGTCGCCCTGCATCCGCAAGGCCCCACCTTCTCTCGCCTCATCATGGGTTACTGGCGCCTGATGGAGTGGCAGCTCTCTCCGGCCGCTCTGCTCGATCTGATGAAATATCATCTGGATCTGGGGGTCACCACCATCGATCACGCCGATATCTATGGTGGCTACCAGTGCGAAGAGGCCTTTGGTCACGCCCTACGCCTCGAGCCTTCCCTGCGCAGCCGGATGGAGATCGTCACCAAGTGCTGTATCGCCCTCACCGCCAAGCCGGAGCATGCTCTCAACCACTACAACACCGGCAAGGACCATATCATCGCCAGCGCCGAGGCCTCGCTGCGCAAGCTCGGCACCGACCATCTGGACCTGCTGCTGATCCACCGCCCGGATCCCCTGATGAACGCCGATGATGTGGCCGACGCCTTTATCACCCTGAAACAGGCGGGTAAGATCAAGCACGCCGGGGTATCCAACTTCACCGCCCGTCAGTTCGAGCTACTGCAATCGCGCCTCCCCTTCCCGCTAGTCACCAACCAGCTGGAGATCTCGCCGCTTCATCAGGAAGGGACCCTCGATGGTACCCTGGATCAGTGCCAGCAGCTTGGCATCAAGCCGATGG
Organism: Aeromonas sp. 602658; assembly: GCF_049173005.1. Classification (NCBI taxonomy): domain Bacteria; kingdom Pseudomonadati; phylum Pseudomonadota; class Gammaproteobacteria; order Aeromonadales; family Aeromonadaceae; genus Aeromonas; species Aeromonas sp. 602658. The sequence goes on from NZ_JAAKRF010000009.1 coordinate 70,110, forward strand.
CCTGGTCATGTCTCGGCGGCGGCCGACTGTTCAGCGATGAGGCCTATGCCCCGCTGCGTGCCGAACTGGAGCAGATCCGTCAGGAAGTGGGCGCCCAGACTATCGAGCAGGTGGTCTACGCTTGGGTAATGATGCTGCCAAGCCAGCCGCTGCCATTGATTGGCTCCGGCAAGCGGGAGCGGATTGCCGCCGCCGTGGCCGCCGAATCCATCGAGCTTAACCGCCAGCAGTGGTTCCGCATCCGCAAGGCGGCACTCGGTTACGACGTCCCCTGATCACAGCAAAACATTCAGAAACAAAAACGGCATGGGGGAAACCCATGCCGTTTTTTTATTGCCGAGGTACCTTAGCGGTGGCGCTGTTGCGGGCGACCACGGGGAGCATCTGTCTTCGGTTTGGCCTGGTTGACGGTGATGGTACGGCCACCGACTTCTGTGCCATGCAGACCAGCGATGGCCTTTTCGGCATCACCATTGACCGGCATTTCAATAAAACCAAACCCCTTTGACTGGCCGGTATCGCGGTCGATGATGATATCAACCTTGTCGACCTGTCCAAACTGGCTGAACAGGGTTTTCAGTTCGTCGGCCGTCATCCGGTACGACAGATTTCCTACGTAAATCTTCATGCCATCCACTCTCGATTCAAGGTGCCTTCTCTATGCAATTCCCAGCATAACGGTAAGGGCACAACCCCTATGCCGGACCTGCCATGGCTTCATGCCGTGGCCTTCTCCACACTGTCGTCAAGTGATTGATCTCTTGGGTTAACAGTGCAGACAAGATCAATTCGAGTCACTGGCAGTATCTGAGCTTTGCCGGGAATTGTCGAGAAAATAGTCGACTCAGGCCGATTGCAGATCTGACAACCGTTGCGCCAGCCTCCGGCGACCGTGCCAGGCCCGTTTAAAGCCGAAGCGATAGACAGACGGGCTCACCAGATGGAGCTCCCCCGCCTTGAGATCCAGTAAGGCCATGGCCGCCGCCAGCTCCTCTTCACTCAGTTGCAGATCGAGGCTGAAGTCGAGCCACTGGCCGTCGTGGCCCACTCGCCGCTCCCGTTCAAGCGCCACCAGCGTGCTGCGGGGCAGTGCCAGCGCCTCATCCTTGTTGCCATTGAGCAGATAGATATGCTGTTCATCCCACCCCAGCTCCGCCAGGCGCCAGGGCTGCCAGCTGCGGGGCAGCGACACCATGATCCCGGTGATGCCACCAAAGACCACACCCACCCAGTTGAGCAGCGCCATGGCGCCCCAGCCATCCCACAAGGAGGCCACCACCACGCTCCAACTCACCAGCAACAGCAGAAAAATGACGCAGCGATAGCGAACCGCTGGCGGCATCAACAGCTGCACCTGCGAACCGGCAAGCAAGGATGTAATACGCATGAAAAGCTCCTGTCATCACGAAATGGCGCCATTGTGAATAGCCATCAGGATGCTGACAAGGGGGTTTTCTTTGTCATCCCCCTATAAAATCAATACCATGGCGTAAATGATTCTCAGTGGAACCCGCTTCTTGACCAGCTCGCAATCCTGTGTGCGCTTTTGTGGCGTCGACAAATTCTATGGCGATTTTCAGGCGCTTCATCACATCGATCTCACCATTGAACGGGGAGAGAAGTGGGTCATCTGTGGCCCGTCAGGCTCGGGAAAATCGACCCTGATCCGCACCATCAACGGGCTGGAGGGGATCGACGACGGCCAGCTGTTCCTGTTTGGCGAGCCGGTGACCCCTTCCTACCTGCGCCGCCTGCAAGGTCGGGTTGGCATGGTGTTTCAGCAGTTCAACCTCTTCCCCCATATGACGGTGCTGGAAAACCTGATGGTGGCGCCGGTGCATACCCTGGGGTTGCGCCCTCAGGAGGCCAAAGCCCGGGCGCTCGGGCTGCTCGAGCGGGTGCGCATTCAGGCGCAGGCCGACAAGTACCCCCACCAGCTCTCCGGCGGCCAGCAGCAGCGGGTCGCCATCGCCCGCTCCCTCTGCATGCAACCCGAGCTAATGCTGTTTGACGAGCCCACCTCCGCCCTCGACCCCGAGATGATCCGCGAAGTGCTCGATGTGATCCGCGAGCTGGCTGACGAGGGGATGACCCTGATCTGCGTCACTCACGAGATGGGCTTTGCCCGTCAGGTGGCGGATCGGGTGCTCTTTATGGACGAGGGCAAGATCATCGAGTCGGCCCCGCCCGCCCAGCTGTTCAACGCCCCCCGGCACCCGCGCACCCGGGCCTTCCTCGAACAGGTGCTCAGCTATCATGGCTAGGCTCAATCTTCCCCGCCTGCTCGGCTGGTTGTCGGGCACTGTGATGCTCTCTGTGTTGCTCGGCTGGGCGCTCTATAGCGGCGCTCGCCAGATGGGCTATGAGTGGCAGTGGCCGCGAGTGTTGCCCTTTCTCGGCGAGTGGGATGAGGGAACCTTTTATGCCGGCCCCTTACTAAACGGCCTGCTGGTCACTTTGCAGGTGGCGCTGCTCAGTCTGTTGGGCACGATGGCGGTCGGGGTGTGCGTGGTCAGCCTGCGGCTGCTTCCCTCCCGGCTCGGCCCCTGGCTCGCTATCACCTATCTGGCGCTGGTGCGCACCACGCCCCAGTTGGTGCAGCTCTATATTCTCTATTTCTTGCTGGGCCCCATGCTGGGATTGGCCCCCCTTGCCTGCGCCGTGTTGAGCCTCTCCCTCTATCAGGGGGCCTTCACCGCCGAAGTGCTGCGTGCAGGTGTACAGGCCATTCCCAAAGGACAGTGGGAGGCAGCCCAGTCGCTTGGCTTGTCACGGGCCATCACCCTGCGCAAGGTGATCCTGCCCCAGCTGGTGCGCATCACCTTGCCGCCGCTGACCAACGAGCTGGTCTCCCTTATCAAACATTCGGCTCTGGTGAGTGTGATCGCCATCTTCGATCTGACCAACGAAGGGCGTACTCTGGTTGCCGATACGTTTCTGACCTTTGAGGTGTGGTTTACCGTAGCTGCCCTCTATTTGCTGTTAACCCTGACGCTGTCAGCCTGTTCGCGGGCACTGGCCCGTAACCTGAATCCGGATCAACAAGGACGCTAACCATGAATCTGTCATTCAAGACCACCCTGTCGGGCGCAGCCCTGCTGCTGGCAAGCCTGCTCACTCCGGCACTGGCACAAACTGCCCCCTCCGACACCCAGGCGCAGATCGAGCAGAGCGGTACCCTGCGGGTCGGCATGTCCACCTTCGCCCCATGGGCTATGCGCGACAAGCAGGGGGCCCTGATCGGTTTCGAGATTGACGTGGCCCGTCGCCTCGCCACAGATAACGGCTGGCAGGTAGAGTTCGTGCCTACCGCCTGGGATGGCATCATCCCCTCCCTGTTGGCGAAAAAGTATGACGTCATCATCGGCGGCCTCACCATCACCCCCGAGCGGGAGAAGAGCGTGCGTTTCACCCAGGCCTACTCCCACTCGGGGGTGCAGCTGGCCGCCTCCAGCGCCATGGCCAAAGAGAAGAAAACCGTGGCGGACTTCAACCAGCGCGGGGTGATCCTGGCGGTACGTCGTGGCGCCTCACCGGTACAGGTGGCAAAAGAACACTTCCCCAAGGCCACCCTGCGCCAGTTTGATGACGAGTCACAGGTATTTCAGGAGGTGCTGAACGGCCGCGCCCACGGCGCCCTCTCCTCTTCCCCGAAACCCGAGCAAGAGGCGCTGCGCCACCCGGATGCCCTCTTTATGCCGTTTGCCAAACCGCTGGCAGAAGGGAGTGAAGGCTTTGCCCTGCGCAAGGGGGATGATGCCCTGGCTGAGCAGTTCAACGAGTGGATCGCCGCCCGTCAGGCCGATGGCTGGCTCAAGGCGCGCCATGACTACTGGTTCAAGTCCCTGGCCTGGGAAGCGCAGGTCGCCAACCCCTGATGCTGATTGCTCTAAAAGAGACCATCCGGCGCATCGTCCGTGGGGCATGTCGGAACATCAACTGGCTGGATGGGGCGATCGCCCTGATCCTGCTGCTGGCTGGCCTCTGGCTGGCCAGCCGCTTGCACATCGGGGTAGCCTATCAGTGGCGCTGGCATGAGGCCTTCGATCTGCTGTTCACCCCTGGCCCTCACGGCGAGTTGCCCTACTTTTTCAGCGGTCTGCTCACCACCTGGCGCATCGCCCTGCTCGGCATGGTGCTGGCGCTACTGCTCGGCACTGCGCTGGGGGTAGCCGCCTTCAGCCGCCGCCCCTGGCTGGTGATGCCCGCGACCCTGTTTATCCAGCTGATCCGCAATCTGCCGCCGCTGGTCTTTATCTTCATCTTCTACTTCTTTATCGCCAACCAGCTGCTGCCTGCGAGCGGCCTCTCCCGCTGGCTCGGCACCGTATCACTCTCCCCGTGGCAAGAGGCGCTGTTTGGCCCACCAGCCCGCTGGGAAAACCTCATCTCAGGCACCCTCTGCGTTGGCATGATCAGCGCAGCCTTCGTCGCCGAGATCGTCCGTGCCGGGCTTGCCGCCATCCCCCGTGGCCAGTGGGAGGCGGCGCAGAGCCTCGGACTCTCCCCCTGGGTGCGGCTGCGCCATGTGATCCTGCCGCAGGGCATGCTGCTGATGTTGCCCCCCCTCACCGGTCAGCTCATCGCGCTGGTGAAGGATACCGCCATTGTTTCCCTTATCTCGGTGCAGGAGCTCACCTTCGTCGGTACCGAGATGGCCAACTCCAGCGGACTGGTCTACGAGATCTGGCTGCTGGTAGCCGCGGCCTATTTATTTATATGTTTGAGTCTGTTCGTATTGCTGAGCCGACTCGAAGCAAGACAAGGAGCACGCACATGCTGACGTCCCTGTTGCTGGCGACTGTATTGCAAGCGGAAGCCATCGGTGGTTATGCCGCCGGTTGCCTGAAAAACGGCGTATCCCTGCCCCTCGAAGGGCCGGGTTATCAGGTGATCCGCACCAAACGGCTGCGCTACTACGGCCACCCCGACCTCATCCACTATCTGCAAGCGCTGGCCAACCAGACCCGCATGGCCGGGCTGCCGGATCTCTATATCGCCGATCTGGCGATGGCCCGTGGCGGCCCCTTTACCTCCGGTCATCGCAGCCACCAGACTGGCCTTGATGCCGATATCTGGTTTCGCATGGCCAACCGCCCCATCAGCAAATGGGAGCAGGATGCCCCCAAGGAGTGGGCACTGATCGACGAACCCAGCTACAAAATGTTACCGGGCCGCTTTGGCCCACAGCAGCTCACCCTGCTGCGGCTGGCGGCCAGCAAACCCGAGGTGGCCCGCATCTTCGTCAATCCGGTGATCAAATCCGCGGTCTGCCAACAAGCTGGTAACGAACCCTGGGTCGCCAAGCTACGCCCCTGGGTGGGCCACTTCAGCCACTTCCACGTGCGGCTGCGCTGCCCGGTGGGCAGCCCCGATTGTGAACCCCAGGCTCCCATTCCGCCCGGCAATGGCTGCGGGGAAGAGCTGGCATCCTGGCTAAAAGACAAGCCCCAGCTGCCCAAGGTCTCCGGCATCAACAAGCGACCCGAACTACCTGCGCGTTGTGGCAACTGACCCCAAGCTGGTATGGTGATGCACGCTTGGTCGTACACCATCCATGGCGCACTATCGACTTGAAATATCAAAGGAGAACAACAAGATGGCCACATCACTCTGGCGCAGAACCACGCAGAGCCTGTTGACCCTGACCCTGCTGCTCGGCCTGACCGGCTGCGGCATGAACAACATTCCGACCCTGGATGAGCAGGTTAAAGCAAGCTGGGGGCAGGTGGAGAACCAGTATCAGCGCCGCGCCGACCTCATTCCCAATCTGGTCGCCACCGTCAAGGGCTACGCCAGCCATGAGCAGGAGACCCTAAAGGCGGTCACCGATGCCCGTGCCCGGGTCGGCAGCGTGCAGGTGAGCGATCCTGCCCAGCTCAAGGAGTTTGAAGCGGCGCAGAACCAGCTCTCCAGCGCCCTCTCCCGCCTGATGGTGGTGGTAGAACGCTACCCCGAGCTGAAAGCGGATCAGCAGTTCCTTGCCCTGCAGGCCCAACTGGAAGGAACCGAGAACCGCATCTCGGTGGCTCGCCGCGACTATATCGAGGCGGTGCGCCAGTTCAATACCGAGATCCGCACTTTCCCCGGCGTTATCTGGTCCAAGTTGCTCTACTCGGATCTGGAGGCCAAACCCAGTTTCAGTGCCAAACCCGGTGCCGATGAGGCGCCCAAGGTCAGCTTCCAATGAAGATGATGCTGCGCTGGTTTCTTCCCTGTCTGCTGCTCTGGGCCACTGCCCTGCAAGCGGCACCGGACTTCCCGACGCTGAGCGGACGGGTGGTGGATGAAGCCAGTCTGATGTCCCGCAAACAGGCCCATCAACTGACCCAACAGCTGGCCGCCTTTGAAAAGCGCAGTGGTATCCAGCTGGTGGTGGTCTCCGTCGACAGCCTCGATGGGGAGACTATCGAGGAGTACGGCTACCAGCTCGGTCGCCACTGGGGGATCGGCCAGAAAGGTAAAAACAATGGCGTGCTGTTGCTGATCGCCCAGGATGAGCGCAAGGTGCGGATCGAGGTAGGCTATGGATTGGAAGGCGCCCTGCCCGACGCCATCGCAGCCAACATCATCCATGGCCGCATCCTGCCCGCCTTCAAGCGCGGCGATATGGTGGCCGGGATCATGGCGGGCAGCCAGAGCATCATGAAGGCACTCGCCGGGGAATATCAGCCGGTCGAGCAGCCGAAGAGTGACAACGGTGGCGGCCCCTGGCTGTTTATTCTGGTGGTGATTGCGATGATCGTGCTCCACAACCTGCGCGGCGGTGGTGGCGGTGGGCCAGGAGGACGACGTCGGTCGGCCTACATGGCTGGTGGATTGGGTGCCGGCTCCTTTGGTGGTCGCTCCGGCGGCGGATTCAGCGGTGGCGGCGGCAGCTTTGGCGGCGGCGGAGCCTCCGGTGGCTGGTAACAGGAGTAAAGAGACAAATCATGATTTCTAAACAGTTCTTCCACACGCTTCAGGCCAAGGTGCGCGAAGCGGAGCTAGAGACTGATGCTGAACTGGTCACCGTGCTGGCCCCGGCCAGCGATGGCTATCGCTACATTCCCACCCTCTGGGCGGCGCTACTGGCGATGCTCACCCCGCTGCTGGTGTTCCAGCTCGGCTTCTGGCTCGGCTGGTACGAAATCCTGCTGGTGCAGTGGTCGGTCTGGCTGCTGCTGAGCCTGCTGTTCCACTGGACCCCAATAAAAATGCGGCTCATCCCGAAGAAGGTTCGCCAGCACCGGGCGGCCCTGATGGCTCGCCTGCAATTTGTCGAGCAGGGGCTGCACCGCACCCGCGACCGGCTCGGGGTGCTGATCTTCGTCTCGGCCGCCGAGCACTATGTAGAAATACTGGTGGATGACGGCATCGCCCAGCATATCGACAACGGCCAGTGGCAGGAGATCATCGACGACTTCGTGGCGCGAGTGCGCAACAAGGAGATCGAACAAGGTTTTCTGGAGTGCGTTGAGCGCGTTAGCGCCATTCTGACCGATGCCTTCCCGGCCACCCGGGATCAAAACGAGCTGCCGGACAGCCTGATCATCCTCGACAAGCCCTGATCCGGTTTAAAAAACCAGCATTCTGCACAAGGGTTAGGCATTCGGAAAAGATTATGAAAAATAAGGGGAAAAGAGGTTGACCCACACAGCCCTTTCCCCTAAATTACGCCCCGTTCCAGCGCAACAGCGCAGCGAACGAAAAATTGGTGAGGTGTCCGAGTGGCTGAAGGAGCACGCCTGGAAAGTGTGTATACGGCAACGTATCGAGGGTTCGAATCCCTCCCTCACCGCCAAATTAAAAAAACCGACCTCAGGGTCGGTTTTTTGCTTTCCGGAAAACACAAACATCGGTGCCGACAACGGCAACAACGACAAAAACAGGTGAGCACTCTCGCCAGACCATCGCCTGTATGAGCAACACCTCCCCGGCACTTCCCATGGAGCAGCTGGTTGGGCATGGGCTTGCTCATCGCCGTTGTGTCATTAGCCGGCATGCCCCCCTTTTCTAACGCTCAGCGACGGGTACCCAGCAAACCACCCTCAGGGCGATGGTGAGGCATGCCACGTCGGCGTCATCTATCTCCTCAGCATGACAGCTTTATGGCAGCCTGAGCGCTCACCACAAGGCTCTGAGCACAGTTTTCCTGTTATCCTCGGCGCACCAGCACCTTACCGCCTCGCGAGAGGCTGGCACAAAAAAAGGCCGCTCAATGAGCGGCCTTCTTCATAACGGGATCAGCAATCAGCTTTCGCGGCGCTTGCCACCGAATTTGCGATCTTTGTTGAAACCACCTTCGCGGCGATCCTTGTTGAACGGACGGTCACCCTGCGGACGGCGATCCTTGTTGAAAGGACGGTCGCCACGGAACGGACGATCACCGCGCGGCGGACGGCTGCTGGTGTTGCCACCGGCCGGCACCTCGGTGTAGCGAGTGATCTGCAGCGGACGCTGGCAAACACGGGCTTTCTTGATCACTTCCAGCACATCGGCGCTAATGCCCTTGGGCAGGTCAACGGTGGAGAAGTCGTCAGCGATGTCGATGTTGCCGATGAAGCGGCTCTCGATATTCGCTTCGTTGGCGATGGCGCCCACGATCTGGCCCGGCTTGACGCCGTGATGGGCACCCACGTCGACACGGTAGCGCTCCATCTCCACGTCCGGGTTGTCTTTCAGCGGACGCGGCTCCAGGGACGGCATGCGACGGGCCGGACGATCGCCACGGTCACCGAAGTCACGACCGCCGCGATCGTTGAAGTCACGACGCTCGAAGCCACCACGATCGTTGCTGTTGTTGAACAGCGGATCCGGGATGGAGTCATCCAGCAGCAGCGGTTGGTCGCCCTGTACCAGCTTGGCCAGTGCGGCAGCCAGCTCCAGCGGATCGGCAGAATCTTCTTCGATCAGCTCGTTTACCAGGTTGTGGTAGATCTCGAGCTCTTCGCCCATCATGGTTTCGCGGATGCGCTCCTTGAACTTGGCCAGCCGGTGCTGGTTGATGTCCTCGGTGCTCGGCATCTTCATCGGCTCGATGGCCTGACGGGTTGCGTGCTCGATGGCGCGCAGCATGCGGCGCTCGCGCGGAGCCACGAACAGGATGGCCTCGCCCTTGCGACCGGCACGACCGGTACGGCCGATACGGTGAACGTAGGATTCGGTGTCGTACGGAATGTCGTAGTTCACTACGTGGGTGATACGCTCAACGTCCAGACCACGGGCAACCACGTCGGTGGCGATCAGGATGTCCAGCTGGCCCTGACGCAGCTTGTCAACGGTACGCTCACGCAGCTTCTGCGGGATGTCACCGTGCAGCGCTTCACAGGCGTGGCCACGTGCGGCCAGCTTGCCAGCCAGCTCTTCGGCAGCGTTCTTGGTACGTACGAATACCAGCAGGGCTTCGTAGGATTCCACTTCCAGCAGGCGGGTCATGGCGTCCAGCTTGTGCAGACCGGTTACCTGCCAGTAACGCTGGCGAATAGTGGTAGCGGTAGCAGTCTTGGAGGCGATCTTGATCTCTTTGGGCTGCTTCAGGTGCTTCTGGGCCACGCGACGGATCTGCTCCGGCATGGTGGCAGAGAACAGAGCAACCTGACGAGAGCTCGGGCACTGCTCCATGATCCAGTCCACGTCGTCGATGAAGCCCATACGCAGCATTTCATCAGCTTCGTCCAGTACCAGAGCTTTCAGGCCGGAGAGATCCAAGTTCTTGCGACGGATCAGATCCATCACGCGGCCCGGAGTACCGACGACAACCTGGGCACCACGACGCAGGGCGCGGGTCTGGGTTTCGTAGGAGGCACCACCGTAGATCGGCAGCACGTGGAAATCAGGCATGTGGTGTGCATAGCGTTGGCACGCTTCAGCCACCTGCAGCGCCAGTTCGCGGGTAGGCGCCAGCACCAGGATCTGGGTGTTGCGGTTACCAGCTTCCAGACGAGACAACAGAGGCAAGGCAAAAGCAGCGGTCTTCCCTGTACCGGTTTGCGCCTGCCCCAGCAGATCGTGTCCCGCCATCAGGTGGGGAATTGCTGCGGCCTGGATCGGTGACGGGCGCTCATAGCCCACGTCCTGCAGCGCTTTCAATACAGGCGCGGCCAGTCCAAGCTCACTAAAAAGGGGCAGTTGTTCGGTATCAGACATAGATTCTTCCAGATTAAGGCAGGCGGCTAACACCGCGGAATAGCAAAAAGGCGGCGATTATAGCGCCACTTTGTTCTGCTGTCTTGAAAAATGTGATAAGCCTCTCAAGACGTTGGCAATTATAGAGGGATCTGGCGAGTATGGCTTGCTTATTTTGCACTCATAGTGCGTTATTGCAGATCACTCCTCTCTGGAGTCCTTGCCCCGCTTGTGTTTGAGCACCGCCATGGTCAGTCGGCTGGTGCACAATAAACGCTCACGTTCGTCCCGAATTTCAATCTGCCACACCTGGGTTGTTGCTCCCAGATGGAGCGGCGTGCAACGCCCGGTCACCACCCCTTCCCGCTTGGCTCGCAGATGGTTGGCATTCACCTCCAACCCCACACAGTAGCTATCTGGCCCCACCGCCATATTGGCCGCCAGCGACCCAAGCGTCTCCGCCAGCACCACGGACGCACCACCATGCAGCATGCCAAGGGGCTGGTGGGTGCGGTGATCCACCGGCATGGTCGCTTCCAACCAGTCGGGGCCAAAAGCGGTGTAGATGATATCGAGGTGGGCCATCAGGGTGTTGCGAGAGGTGGCGTTGAGGCCCTCCAGACTCATGGGTTTACGCCAGATGTGCGCAATATCGTGACTCATTGCGAGCAGACTCCTTATGTAAGCGATGAATGCGTACCGATATGAGTGAAACACCCTCCATCGACAAAATGGTTCGGTTATATGAGTTGTTGGTTACCGGGTGACATGTTAACAACGCAGCCCCGACTCGGAACTGCGTGTTACACAATCATGCCCTTAAGCGGGATGTCACCAGGGGTAGGTAACGCCGGGCCACTCAGCCCAGGGCACTTCTCGCCCCGGCAAGCGGGGGTCTGGCCACTGCCAAACGTTGGCGAGCCAGTCGCGCAGCTGAATCTCCAGCTCCTCATCCGTGATTGGCGCCTCGGCCACCTTCCAGAAGAAGAGCTCCACCGCTACCTCAGGCAACACCGAGGGGTAGAGATAAACCCCGCCCCAAAATTGCGGCTCCCGATCCGGGCTCCAGAGGCCATAGGCAAAGGAGCGCTTGGCCAGAAACTCCGACTGCTGCCACTCCAGATCCCCTTCGTGCTGGCTCAGGCTGAAGTTGGCGGAGGGCCAGATATCGTTCGGGCGAAACAGCTGATGGAGCTGCTCACGCTCGCGCAACATGGCGACAAACTCCACCACCGCCTGAGCGGGGGTGGCGGGTAATAGCAAGAAACGCGGGTGCCGATAGGCCTTCGGCACCCGAAACCGCTTGGGAAACGTCAGCATCAGAGCAGCTCCAGCAGGGCTTGCAATGGATGTTTGAGCTTTTCCCCCTCCATCCGCTTGACCTGACTGCGGCACGAATAGCCGGTCGCCAGACAGCGCGCTTTGGGTAGACGGGCTAGCGGGTCAGCCCAGCTCAACCCATAAATGCCCTTGGAGTTCTCCACCTGTTTGACGTCGTGACCATAGGTGCCCGCCATACCGCAGCAACCCACAGAGACTGGCTGCAAGCTGGCCCCGAAGCGGCCAAACAGGGTGCTCCAGTCGCCGTGAGTGGAGGACTTGGCGGTCTTCTCGGTGCAGTGGGCAAAGAGATACCAGGGCTCGCCCCCCTCCTCGCTCTTGGTCTTGTCAGTGCGAGCAGGCAGTTGATCTGCTGGCAGCGAGAGCAGCCACTCCTGCGGCAACAACACCTGAAAATCACCGCGGGCCGACCCCAGCGCCTTGGCATACTCGTCGCGATAGCAGAGCACCATGGCCGGATCCACCCCCACCATGGGAATGCCAAGCGCCGCCACCTTGTTGAGGAACTGGGCGCTGTTGGCCGCTGTACGGGCAAAGGCGCGCAGGAACCCCTTGATATGCTGGGGTTTACCGTTGGGTTTAAAGGGCAGCAAGTAGGGCTGGAAGCCGAGCTTGCTGGCGAGTTTCACCAGGTCGCGCACCACAGGGGCGTCGTAATAACTGGTGAAGGGATCCTGCACGATGAGCACCACCTGCTTGCGCTGCTCGACGCTCATCCGCTCCAGTCCCGGCAGATCAAAATAGCGGGCACGGTTATCGTGCAGGCTCTCGGCAAGGGTCGGCACTGAGAGCAGCGGCACATCCACCATGCCGATGCTCTTCTCGGTCGCCTTCTGGGCCCACTCTTTTTCGAGGAAAAAGTTGACCAGCTTCGGCGCCTTGGCAAGCAACGGCGCATAGCTCTCCACCGTGCCGACGAAGTAATCCTTGGGGGCGCGCAGGTAGCGGCCATGATAAAGCTGCATAAAGCGGGCGCGAAAATCTGGCACATCCACCTTGATCGGGCACTGGCTGGTGCACGCCTTGCAGGCCAGACAGCCAGCCATCGCCTCCATCACCTCGTGGGAGAAATCATACTCGCCGCGCTGTTTGGCCCAGCTGTTGCGCACCTTGTCCACCAGCTGTTTAAAGCGCACACCACCGGATTGCAGCGCCACCTCTTCCGCCAACGGGTCGAAGCCCTGCTCTGCCAGCTGACGCAACCATTCACGCATCAGGCCCGCCCGCCCCTTGGGGGAGTGGCGACGATCACGGCTGATCTTGACCGAGGGGCACATGGGGGAGTCGGTCTCGAAGGTGAAGCAGAGACCGTTGCCGTTGCAATCCATGGCGCGGGTGTAGCTGGTGCGCACCGCGAGCGGGATCTGGCGATCATACTTGCCGCGTTTGGGGCCATCCACCGACACCAGCTCGGTGCCGCTACCATAGGGGATACAGATCTTGCCCGGGTTGATGCGGTTGCCCGGGTCGAATACCCCCTTGACCCGCTGCAGCTCTTCCCACAGTTCGCCAAAGAAGGCGGGGCTGTATTCGGAGCGAAAGCCCTTGCCGTGCTCGCCCCACATCAGGCCGCCATATTTGGCGGTGAGCGCCACCACCTGATCGGAGATGCGGCGCAGCAGCACCTCCTGCTCGGGATCGCACAAATCGAGCGCCGGGCGCACGTGCAGCACACCGGCATCGACGTGGCCAAACATGCCGTAGTCGAGGCCGTGGGCGTCGAGCAGGGCACGAAACTCCATGATGAAATCGGCCAGTGACTCTGGCGGCACGGCGGTATCTTCGGTGAAGGCGACCGGCTTCTTGCGTCCTTCAGCGTTGCCCAGCAGCCCCACCGACTTCTTGCGCATGGTGTAGATGGTCTCGATGCTCGGCAGGTGGTCACACACCTGATAGCCGATGATCCCCGCCTCCCCCTTGGCCAGCAGGTCGTCGATACGGCGGCAGAGCTCCGCCACCTTGGCCTTGTGTTCTGCCTCGTCGGTATCGGCAAACTCGACGATGTTGAGCCCCTGCAGATCCTTGCCGGGCACATCCTGAATAAGTTCTTTCACCGAATGCCAGATGATGTCGGCACGGGCCAGCCCAAGCACCCGGGAGTCCACCGTCTCCACCGACAGCGCTTGCGCCTGCACCATAAAGGGGGCGTTGCGCAGAGCCGAAGGAAAGCTGTCGTACTTGACGTTCACGAGCGTACGGTAGCGCGGGATGGGGGTGATATTTAGTTTGGCCTCGGTGATAAAGCCCAAGGATCCTTCCGAGCCGCACAGCACCCGACTCACATCCAGCGTGTCGGTATCGGGTTGATAGAGGTGCTTGAGATCGTAACCGGTCAGAAAGCGATTGAGCTTGGGGAAGGTCGCCTCGATGTCGGCGCGACGCTCCTTGCCGATGCGATAGAGGGTGCGATAGATCTCCCCTTCCCGACTCTCCAGCGCCAGCTTGTCGGCCAGTCGCTCACCGGTCAGCGGCTCGGTGGCCATGATGTCACCGTTCTCCAGCACCGCCTTGAGACCCAGCACGTGATCCGAGGTTTTACCGTAAACGAGGGACCCCTGCCCCGAGGCGTCGGTGTTGATCATGCCCCCTAAGGTGGCGCGGTTGGAGGTGGAAAGATCCGGCGAGAAGAAGTAGCCATGGGGCTTGAGATAGGCGTTGAGCTGGTCTTTCACCACCCCGGCCTGGGCACGCACCCACCCCTCTTCCAGATTAATTTCCATGATCTGGTTCATATAACGGGAGAGATCGACGATAATGCCGCCGCCCAATGACTGGCCATTGGTGCCGGTACCGCCACCGCGAGGGAAAAAACTCAGGGAGGCGAACGCCGGCTCAGCCGCCAGCTTGAGCATCACTGCTATGTCATCCGCACTGCGCGGATAGAGAACCGCCTGAGGTACTACCTGATAGACGCTGTTATCCGTCGCCATCGCTAATCGGCTTGCATAAGACTTTTCGATATCACCACGAAAGGCGCTGCGCCCTAGCAACTCTAGGAACGACAGGGTTGTGGGTGACAAACTGTCCTGGTAATCGAGTCTCGGGATCATGAATCCTTGTTCCCTTATTTGCTTGATGCCGGCACGCCGGCGACAACGACTGGCCAGCCGCCTGTCAATGGCAGTCAGGCCAGTCCGCTCACATGTGAGCGGGCAGTATATCAGCTAGAAAACCGCTTGCGCTTGGCAATATTCACCATTTGAAAGGAGGACTTTTATGGCTCACCACAGCCATGTTATCAGTACGCTGGTCACCACCGAAAAACAGGCGCTTACCCTGTCGCTGTTCGGTTGTATCACCTTTGCCATCTTCGGCATCGGCTACGGCCTCTTCGTCGGTTCCAACGCCATCATGCTCGATGGTATCTTCACCCTGTTCAGCATGGGCATGACAGGCCTCGGTCTTGTTACCGCCTATCTCGTTACCCGTCCTTCCGATGCGCGCTTCCAGTATGGCTACGCCCACTTCGAGCCCATCACCAACGTTATCAACGGCTCCATTATTCTGCTGCTCTGCCTTGGCGCTCTCTATAGCGGCATCACCACCCTGCTGGATGGCGGACGAGAGATCGATCTCGGCCACGCCCTTATCTATGCCGCCGTCTCCACCTTCTTCTGCGCCATCATCTATCGCATCGAAGCCCAGGTTGCCGAACAGGTAGACTCCGAGCTGGTGCGGGTCGACTCCAAGGAGTGGCTGGTGGATACCCTGCTCAGCGCCACCCTGCTTATCGGTTTCGTGGTCGCCATTGGCCTTGATGCCATCGGCTACGGCCAATACAACCGCTACATAGACCCGGTGCTGGTCTCGCTGCTGGCCCTCTGTGCCACCCTCATTCCCATCAAGGTGCTCGGTCGCAACCTGCGGGAAGTGCTGAAAATTGCCCCCAGAGGGGATGTCTCCCAACTGGTCGAGAGCGAAGTCGAGGCGCTGCGCCAGCGCCATGGCGTCGAGTGCTACAGCCATCTGGCCAAGAGCGGGCGCCGCTTCGATCTGGAATTGAACATTCTGGTGGCACCGGGCCAGGAGTGGCCGGTCGAACGGCAGGATGCCCTGCGCCAGGAGCTCTGGTCCCGCCTCGGCGATAGCCTTGGGGATGCCTGGCTGTCGGTCTGTTTCACCCGCGAAAAGCGCTGGTTGTAACGACCGCACGGGGGAGCGCGGCACCGCCGCCTCCCCCTGTCGCATCACAACCCCCGATTACGCCCACTGACGCGGCTCTTGCCAAATCGGCGCCAGCCGCTATCATCAGGGCTCATTTTTCACCCGAGGTTTTATTGCCCATCATGGACAATCCCCGAAGTTGCCCTTCGTCTCTCTCTGTCAAAGCCTATCTTTTTCTGCTTCATCAGCGCCTCTGAATAACACCTTTGCCTTGCTGTTACTGCGGCCATCGTGCGCCGTGATCACTCTCTGCTCTGTCTGTTTTTATTGAGGTCATACAATGGAATTGCTGCTGGATCCCCATATCTGGATCGGTCTGTTTACCCTGATCATTCTGGAAATCGTGCTGGGGATCGACAACCTGGTCTTTATCGCCATCCTGGTGAAAAAACTGCCCCCCGCCCAACGGGACAAGGCACGCATCATCGGCCTGTCGCTGGCCCTGCTGATGCGACTTGGGCTCTTGAGCGTCATGTCATGGCTGGTCACCCTGACCACCCCGATTTTGCACCTGTGGGATCACCCCTTCTCCGGTCGGGACCTGATCCTGATGGGAGGCGGCCTGTTCCTGCTGTTCAAGGCTACCTCCGAGCTGCATGAGCGGCTGGAAGCCAAACCCCAGGATGACGGCCCTGTCGGCGCCTACGCCAGCTTCGGCGTGGTGATCGCCCAAATTCTGGTGCTCGATGCGGTCTTCTCGCTCGACTCCATCATCACCGCCGTCGGCATGGTGGAACACCTTGGCGTCATGATGGCCGCCGTGACCATCGCCATGGTGGTGATGGTGCTCGCCTCCAAGCCGCTGACCCGCTTCGTCAACGCCCACCCCACCGTGGTGGTGCTCTGCCTGAGCTTCCTGCTGATGATCGGTTTCAGCCTGGTGGCGGAGGGCTTTGGCTTCCATATTCCGAAGGGCTACCTCTACGCAGCCATCGGCTTCTCGGTGCTGATCGAGTTTTTCAACCAGCTGGCCCAGCGCAGCGCCATGCGTCACGAATCCAAGCTGCCCCTGCGTGAGCGCACCACCGCCGCCATCTTCAAATTGATGGGGAGCAAGGCGTATCAGGACAGACCGGATGACGATCTGGATGCCGCACCTGCCGAACCGCTCAGCTTTGGCGAGGAGGAGCGCTATATGGTGACCGGCGTGCTGTCGCTGGCCGAGCGCTCCATTCGCACCATCATGACCCCGCGCTCCGAGATGGCCTGGATCGATATCAACGACTCCAGCGACGAAATCCGTGCCCTGCTGCAGCGCGAGCCCCACAGCCTGTTCCCTATCTGTGACGGGGATCTGGACGAGGTGATCGGGGTGGTCAAGGCGCGCGACCTGCTGTTTGCCTTGAACGAAGGGCAATCCTTGAGCGAACTGGCCAAGCAGAACGACCCCATTATCGTGCCGCAGACCATCAACGTGATTAAGCTGCTGGCGGAGCTGCGCAAAGCCAAGGGGAGCCTTATTCTGGTCTCCGACGAGTTTGGCGTGATCCAGGGGCTGGTCACCACCCACGATCTGCTGGAGGCCATCGTCGGCGAGTTGCCGGACGAGGACGAAACCCCGGATATCGTGCGCGATGGCGAAGGGTGGCTGATCAACGGCAGCACCAACATCCACCATGTGGAACAGGTGCTGGAGCACGAGGGGCTGGTGAGCGAAAGCGACGAGTACGTGACCCTGGCCGGCATGCTGCTCTCCCACTTCGGCACCCTGCCCACCCCGGGTCAGCAGTTGCAACTGCAGCAGCTCAACTTCGAGGTGATCGAGGTGAGCGAGCGGCGCATCGAGCGGGTGAAAGTGATGCCCGCCGCGGCTTGAGCCAGCCACCGGCAGAAAACAGAAGAGGGCCAGACGGTCCTCTTTTTTATGCTTCAACTTTATGCCTCAACGCCTCCTTTCCTGGCGGGTTGCACTGATTGCTGCATCAAGCACAATTCTCTTGTGCAATTACCCCTCTTTTTCACAACAAGATGGCGGCATAAAGTGGCCTCACTTCCACCATGAGGAACTCAAGATGAGCCACGATCACCTGTTCTGCCCGCTGCGCCTCGGCCAGCTGCACCTTGCCAACCGCATCGTCATGCCCCCCATGACCCGCTCCCGTGCCAGTCAGCCCGGTGATGTGGCCAACGCCATGATGGCGAGCTACTACGCCCAGCGCGCCGAGGCGGGCCTGATCATCAGCGAAGGCACCCAAATCGACCCCATGGGCAAGGGCTATGCCTGGACGCCGGGCATCTACAGCGCAGAGCAGATCGCTGGCTGGAAGCTTGTAACCGATGCCGTGCACGCCAAGGGAGGCACTATCTTCGCCCAGCTCTGGCACGTGGGCCGGGTCACCCATCCGGACAACATCGGCGGTGCCCAGCCCATCTCCGCTTCAGCCCTGCCCGCAGTGGGCGTCAAGGTGTTCGTCGATAACGGCAGCGATGTGCCGGGCTTTGTCGAGACCGTCACCCCGCGCGCCATGACCCAAGCCGATATCGATGCGGTGGTGGGCCAGTTCCGTCAGGCGGCTCGCAACGCCATCAGCGCCGGTTTTGACGGCATCGAGCTGCACGCTGCCAACGGTTATCTGATCAACCAGTTCCTCGACTCCGAATCCAACGCCCGCACCGACAGTTATGGCGGATCGCTGGAAAACCGGCTGCGCTTCCTCAAAGAGGTGACCGAGGCAGTCAGCAGCGAAATCGGCGCCGATCGGGTCGGGGTGCGTCTTGCGCCACTCACCACCCTCAACGGCACAGTCGATGCCAACCCGCAGGAGACCTATCTGGCCGCCGCCCGCCTGCTGGGCCAGCTCAACGTGGTCTACCTGCACATCGCCGAAGCGGACTGGGACGATGCCCCCCTGATGCCGGAGAACTTCAAGCAGGGTCTGCGGGATGCCTTCCCCAACACCCTGATCTATGCCGGCAAATATGATGGCAAGCGGGCTCGCGCCGCCCTCGAAGCGGGCTGGGCCGACATGATTGGCTTTGGTCGCCCCTTCGTTGCCAACCCGGATCTGCCGAACCGTCTGCGCCACGGCTACCCGCTGGCCCCCCACGATCCGGCCACCCTGTTCGGCGGCGGCGAGAAGGGGCTGACCGATTACCCCGTCTATCAGGCCGATGACGCAACCGCCAGCCGCTGATTGTCGATGGCCAACCGGCTACGTAACGCAGGCCCCACAGGTTGGGGCCTGCCGTATTGTTGCGCATTAGCAACAGTGATATGACTGACCGAATCACTGTTGCAATAATCTCGTTGTTATCTCCCCTCGCTTTCACAAGGAGTCACCATGAATCACACCCAAGCCTGGTGCTGGCATGCCCCCGGTGAACCAACCCAGCTGACCCTCGCCGATCTGCCCCTGGCACCGCTCGCCCCTGACGAGGTGCTGGTGGCAAACCGGGTTATCGCCTTCAATCCGGTGGACTGGAAGCTGATCGAATATGGCCACTCCCACTGGCAGGACGGTCAGGTGCCCGGCGTTGATGGCATGGGCACTATCATGGCCCTCGGCGCCAACGTCAGCCATCTGCGCCTCGGTGCCCGGGTCGCCTATCACACCGACCTGCGCCACCACGGCAGCTTTGCCCGCCACACCAGGGTACCGGCCCGTGCCCTGCTGCCGGTGCCCGATGCCCTGAGTGACGAGGCCGCCGCCGCCCTGCCCTGTCCCGGTCTCACCGCCTGGCAGGCACTGGCCAAACTGCCGCGCCTGCACGGGGAAGCACTGCTCATCACAGGTGCCGGCAGCAGTGTCGGCCGATTTGCGGTGCAACTTGCCCTCCAGCAAGGAGCGCGGGTCTTTGCCAGCGCCAGCCCACGCCACCATCAGTGGCTCAAACAGATCGGCGTGCAGGGGGTGGCCGATTATCGGGAACCAGACTGGCTGGCCACCTTGCAGGCCGCCAACGGCAACGAGCCGTTCGAGGGGATCATCGATCTGGTCTCGAGCCAACAGGCAGAGAGCCTGCTGCCCGCCCTTGGCTACTACGGCCATATGGTGACTGTGCTGGGGCGCATCCCGCACAATCCGCTGCCCGCCTTTAGCCATTGCCACTCATTGCACGAGATTGCGCTGGGCGCCCAGCACGCCTTTGGCACCGACAAGCAGTGGAGCCGACTGGTGGCCGCAGGTGTCGCCATGATGGCGCAGATGGCGAGCGGCGAGCTGACCCTGCCGCCGCTGGTGGTGGGCAACTTTGAGGCGCTGCCGACCCTGCTCGAGCGCTTCAAGCGCGAAGGTCAGGGCGAGAAGTTTCTGGTGCGTGTGGCATAACGCTGACCTTCCCTAATAACCACACCGACCATTGAAACGAAAGAGGCCCGCCAGTGATGGCGGGCCTCTCTTTATATCTAGTGCATCTCATCTCGACTTCATTGGCGCCTGACTCAGTGCAGGATCACCCCGTGAGTCTCGGCATAACTGCGGATCTCCCGGGTCAGCCGCGCCTTGTCGGCCAGAGACAGCCAGCTCGCCTCAACGGCATTGAGCGACAAGCGGCAGAGCTGACTCATGGTCGCGCCAAGGCCATCGGCCAGCGCCGCAAAGTTGGCATTCATATAGCCGCCAAAGTAGGCGGGATCGTCCGAGTTGATGGTGACGCAGAGCCCCTGCTCCAGCAGCCGCAACACATTGTGCTGGGCCATATCGCCGAACACCTTGAGCCGGGTGTTGGAGAGAGGGCAGACGGTGAGCGGCAGCCGGGTATCCGCCAGATAGCGCAGCAGCTCGGGATCATCGGCCGAGCGCACCCCGTGATCGATACGGCATACCTGCAGCTCGTTGATCGCCTGCCAGATGTAGTCGGCAGGCCCCTCTTCACCGGCGTGGGCCACCACCGGCAGCCCCAGCTCGCGGCATTTGGCAAAAATACGGGCAAATTTGCTGGGCGGATTGCCCTTCTCCCCCGAGTCGAGGCCGATGCCATGAATGCGTGACAGGAAGGGCATAGCCTCTTCCAACGTCGCAAAGGCATCCTCTTCGCTGAGGTGGCGCAAAAAGCTCATGATAAGGCGCCAGCTGATGCCAAACTCCTGCTCTCCGATCTGCAGCGCCCGCTCGATGCCGCCCAGCACAGTAGCAAAAGGGACACCGCGGGCAGTGTGGGTCTGCGGGTCGAAGAAGATCTCCACATGCACCACCTTGTCGGCGGCGCAACGCTCAAGATAGGCCCAGGTGAGGTCGAAGAAGTCCTGCTCGGTCACCAACACGCTGGCGCCGCGATAGTAGAGGTCGAGAAAGGATTGCAGGCAGTCAAAGTCATAGGCGGCGCGCACGCTGGCCACATCGGGCCAGGGCAGTGGCACATTATTGCGGCGGCCCAGCTCAAACATCAGCTCGGGTTCGAGGCTGCCCTCGATATGCAGGTGCAGCTCCAGTTTCGGCAGTCCGGCGATAAATTGCGCGGCGGTGAGGTGTTCGGGGGTGACTGGCTTGGGAATCGGGGTGTCCATGGCAACGGCTCCATCAGCAAAGTGATCCGGCGTCAGCCCCTCCACCAGACTGACCCGACGGCAGCTTTATTGTGCACCGAAGTGGCGAGACAGGGGAGACTTGTCATCAAACAGACTTATAATGGCGTCACAAAAATCATAAATGATTGAACATCTTAACGATTGGCGGCTCGCCTGCGCCCTGACAAGGAGTTTTCATGAAGAAGAACGTCATCTGCGATATCGACGGTGTCATCCTGCACAACAACGATCTCATCCCCGGTGCCGACCGTTTCGTCCATCGCCTGCTGGAGCAGGGCAGCAAGCTCTTGTTCCTCACCAACTACCCGGCCCAGACCCAGAAAGATCTGCAAAACCGCTTCCGCTCCGCCGGGATCGAAGTGCCGGAGGAGTGCTTCTATACCTCCGCCATGGGCACCGCCGACTTCCTCAAGCGTCAGGATGGCAAGAAGGCCTATGTGATCGGTGAAGGGGCGCTGACCCACGAGCTCTACAAGGCCGGTTTCACCATCACCGACATAGACCCCGACTTCGTGGTGGTGGGAGAGACCCGCAACTACAACTGGACCATGATGCAACAGGGGGCCAAGTTCGTCGATCAGGGGGCCCGCTTTATCGCCACCAACCCCGATACCCACGGCCCCATGATGCACCCGGCCTGCGGCGCCCTGTGCGCCCCCATCGAGCGGATGACCGGCAAGAAGCCGTTTTATGTCGGCAAGCCAAGCGCCTGGATCATCCGTGCGGCGCTCAACCGGATGGAGGCCCACTCAGACGACACCATCATCATCGGCGACAACCTGCGCACCGACATTCTGGCGGGCTTTCAGGCCGGTCTCGAGACGGTGCTGGTGCTCTCCGGGGTGAGCAAGGTAGCGGATATCGACCGTATGCCGTTTCGACCGAACCATATTTTCGACTCCGTGGTCGACATCGATATCGTCTAATCACCACCCAAGCGTTAAACAGGGCGGGTCTCTCCTGCCCTTGCAGGATCTGTTATGGAACCCATTCTGATCGCCGTGGCCTTTGGCTGCGGCATGCTGGTCAATCTGATTGGCCTGCCCCCTCTGCTCGGCTTTCTGGCCGCCGGTTTTATCCTCAATGGCATGGGCTATCACAACACCCCAGCCCTCAACGAGATCGCCGATCTCGGCGTCACCCTGCTGCTGTTCACCATCGGGCTCAAGCTCAATATCAAGACCCTGATGCGGCGCGATGTGTGGGGCACCACCAGCCTGCATCTGCTGCTCTCCACCCTGCTCTTTACCGTGGTACTGCTGGTCTGCAAGGGGCTAGGACTGGTACTGGCCCTGTCGCTGGACTGGAAGCTGGCACTACTTCTGGGCTTTGCCCTCTCCTTCTCCAGCACCGTTTTTGCGGTCAAGGTGCTGGAAGATCGCAGTGACATGAATGCCCTCTACGCCCGCATCGCCATCGGCGTGCTGGTGATGCAGGATGTGTTCGCGGTGGCATTTCTGGCCTTCTCCAGCGGCAAGTGGCCCAGTATCTGGGCGCTCTGGGTGCTGGGACTGCCGCTGCTGCGCCCGCTGCTGTTCAAGCTCTTGGAGCGGGCCGGTCACGGCGAGTTGCAGGTGCTGTTCGGGGTCTTTCTGGCACTGGTGGTGGGTGCAGCCGGGTTTGAAGTGGTCGGCCTCAAGCCGGATCTGGGGGCCCTTATCATCGGCATGATGCTCGCCTCCCATCCTGCCGCAGCAGGCCTTGCCAAGGCGCTCTTCAACCTCAAAGACCTGTTTCTTATCTGCTTCTTCCTCACCATCGGACTCAACGGTCTGCCGACCCACGACACCATGTTGCTGGCGCTGGCACTGGTGCTGGCCCTGCCGCTCAAAAGCGCGCTCTACTATCTGGTCTACAGCGGCGCTCACCTGCGGGTGCGTACCGCGCTGCTCTCCACCCTGGCGCTCACCAACTTCTCGGAGTTTGGCCTGATCGTCGCGGCCATCGCCGCCAAGGCGGGCTGGCTCTCCTACGAGTGGCTGGTGGCGGTCTCGCTGGCGCTGGCGGCAAGCTTCATGATCTCCGCCCCGCTCAATGCCCAGAGCGAGCGGATCTACCACCGTATCGGTCACTGGCTCAAGGGGCTGCAGGCGAGCAACCTCCATCCGGAAGACAGGCCCATCGAGCTTGGCGATGCGGAGGTGATCATCCTCGGTATGGGACGGATCGGTCAGGGGGCCTACTTCGAGCTGGAGAACAAGTACGGCAACGTCATCCTCGGGGTGGAGAACGACAGCGAGAAGCTGCCGACCCTGCGCGCCCAGGGGATGAACGTCATCGAGGGGGATGCCACCGATACCGACTTCTGGGACAAAGTGCTGCTCTCCAATCAGGTCAATCTGGTACTGCTGGCGATGCCCCACCACTCGGGGAATCTCTACGCCATCGAGAAACTGCGCAGCCACGGCTTTGCCGGCAAGATCGCCGCCATCGTCCGCTTCGAGGATGATATCGCCTCCCTCAAGGAGCAGGGGGTGGATGCTGTGTTCAACGTCTACAACGAAGCGGGCAGCGGCTTTGCCCGCCATGTGATCCGCCGCTTGCAGCCACTTTGAGTCGTCGACCAGCAGCCCTTGGCAAGGGCTCTTGGCAAGCAGGAACGCATCGTTTAAGTTATGCATAACCTCGTTTAATAAAACGAACAAACGCGGGGCCGGGATGGCCCCGCTTTCCTATCTGACGAAGCCAAGGAGGCACCATGAAGACCCTCAACGACTGGATTTTGCCGGGCCGCCACGAGGCGGCCCCCACCCCGCTGATGCCTGCCCCCGAGCGCATTAAAGCGGGCAACCCGAGTCAGACGGTGTGGAACCACTACTCCGACCCCAGCCAGCAGTTTCACGTGGGCTTCTGGTCTTGCGAGCCGGGCCGCTGGGCCATCCACTACACCGAGCACGAGTATTGCCAGCTGCTGGAGGGGGATGTGGTGATCCACGACAGTCTGGGCGGCCAGCTGGTCCTCAAACCCGGCGATCAATTTGTCATTCCAGCCGGCTTTATCGGTGAGTGGGAGACCCTTACCCCCTGTCGCAAGGTCTACGTCATCTTCGAACCCGCCTCGGCTTGACGTTCACGTCACCCTGCCCCGTTGCAGCAGCCCTTATCCTGTTGATCCACTTGACGCTTACGGCATGATTTTCTGCGGTTTTCCCGCTTGCAAAAGGTTTTTCCGCTAGGCATTGTGTCTGACGAGGAATGTAAATGGAATTTCGAGCCCAAACGTGGGGGGCTCATATAAAAATCAAGAGGATTACCGCCAATGTGTTCAATTTTCGGCATTCTGGATATCAAGTCCGATGCAGTCGCCCTGCGCAAATCGGCGCTGGAGATGTCCAAGCGACTTCGTCACCGCGGGCCTGACTGGTCCGGCATCTACAGCTCCGACAAAGCCATTCTGGTGCACGAGCGTCTGGCCATCGTCGACCCGGGCAATGGCGCCCAGCCGCTCTACAACCCCGAGCGCACCCATGTGCTGGCGGTCAATGGCGAGATCTACAACCACAAGGAGCTGGAGAAGAGCCTCAAGGTCGACTTCCAGTTTCAGACCAAATCCGACTGTGAAGTGCTGCTGGCTCTCTACAAGGAGAAGGGCCCGGCGTTTCTCGACGATCTCAACGGCATCTTTGCCTTCATTCTTTATGACGCTGAACAAGATGCCTACCTGATTGGTCGCGACCACATGGGGATCATCCCCCTCTATACCGGCCGCGACGAGCACGGCAACTTCTATGTCGCCTCCGAGATGAAGGCGCTGGTACCGGTCTGCAAGAGCGTCGAGACCTTCCCGCCGGGACACTACCTGTGGAGCAAGGATGGCGAGCTCAAACAGTGGTACAAGCGCGACTGGATGGAATACAGCGCGGTCGAGCACAACGTCAGCGACAAAGCCGAGCTGAAAGCCGCGCTGGAAGCTGCGGTCAAACGCCAGCTGATGTGTGACGTGCCTTATGGCGTGCTGCTCTCCGGCGGGCTGGACTCCTCCGTCATCTCCGCCATCACCAAGCTCTATGCGGCGCGCCGCATCGAGGACGATGGCAAGAGCGAAGCCTGGTGGCCGCAACTGCACTCCTTCGCCGTGGGGCTGGAAGGGTCGCCGGATCTCGCCGCCGCCCGCAAGGTGGCTGATCACCTCGGCACCATCCACCACCAGATCCACTTCACCGTGCAGGAGGGTCTGGATGCCCTGCGCGATGTTATCTATCACCTCGAGACCTATGACGTCACCACCATTCGCGCCTCCACGCCCATGTATCTGATGGCCCGTTACATCAAGGCGATGGGGATCAAGATGGTGCTCTCCGGCGAAGGTTCCGACGAGCTGTTTGGTGGCTACCTCTATTTCCACAAGGCGCCCAACGCCCGCGAGTTCCACGAAGAGAACGTGCGCAAGCTCGCCTCTTTGCACCTCTATGACTGCCTGCGCGCCAACAAATCGATGGCCGCCTGGGGTGTCGAGGGTCGCGTGCCCTTCCTCGACAAGGAGTTCATGGACGTGGCGATGCGCCTGCAACCTGCCGACAAAATGTGTGGCAAAGGCAAGATCGAGAAGCACATCCTGCGCGAAGCGTTTGAAGATCTGCTGCCCCACGAAGTGGCATGGCGCCAGAAGGAACAGTTCTCCGACGGCGTAGGTTATTCGTGGATCGACAGCCTGAAGGCGATGGTCGAGACCGAAGTGACAGATCAGATGTTCGAAGCGGCCGCTTTCCGCTTCCCCATCAACACCCCGCTCACCAAGGAGGCCTACTTCTACCGCGCCATCTTCGACGAGCACTTCCCGCTGGAGGCCGCCGCTCGCACCGTGCCCTACGGCAAGTCGGTCGCCTGCTCCACCCCCACCGCGCTGGAGTGGGATGCCAAGTTCAAGGAGATGGCCGACCCGTCTGGCCGCGCCGTGATGGACGTGCACCAGCAGGGCTACTAAGCCTGCACGCCAACCCGGACGGATAACGCCAGAGAGCAAAAAGCCCTTCACCATGGTGAAGGGCTTTTTATTTTTAAATGTTCCAGATGCAATCAATATTGATAAATGAATACGCCACTTAGCTCATCTTGAAATAAATCCACAATAATTGTTGCTCAGATAAAATGGGGCACCATTTTATGACTCACAAGTCAAAATCTGGCCTGAAATATATTTCACACAGCTTGCCAGATTATATCCACCACAAATGTGTATTAAAAAACGTGGCAAAATGACAAAGTACAATGCGTAATGGCGATCATATTTCGCTAATATTACAGCGTCCATCGCAATGAGAAGGTGGTGACCGCGACATGGTCTCCCCCAGGTACCCAATCAACCTTGGGTGCATAACCGACTTCCAATGCAACTGACTTGTAACCCAGTATCACTATCGGCAAAGCGGCAAAACCATCAATACCCGAACCGTTGAGATAACCAGCCTGCGCCCCTACCCCAGCAAAAAAATGTTCGGTGAGATACCACTCTTTCCGATAAGAGAAACCCGCATAACCAGCTGTATTTTCTAGAGAATCCCGATAAAGCCCGCCGCGCAGCGCAAGTTTTCCCGTGTCGTTGTCACCCAAGAACACCCACGCCAATCCCAATCCCGGGTTAAAACCATTAAAGTCACAGGTTTTGCTTTTTTTTCCTGGTCCCTGCGAACAATCACTGTGTATTGATGCCCCGTGAATAATGAGTGAAAGATCATGTTCAGCTGCCATGGAAAAAGTCGGCAACCCCAAGAGTCCAATGGATAACAAGCAACCGTGAATGTTCATGTTAACCTTCCTGGTTTTATTTACCTCTCACTAACACACTAAATCAAAAATAGGCAGACATCAAACGAGTAACATCAGAGCGGTTGAACCGATAGATGTAAACGGGTCGCTAATACCATCGAAAGTGGCCAGCCAGGGTAATGTAAGGCACATGGTATTATTCACCCTCATACGGCGTTCCGGCGATACAAGCTCATCACGCATATTCGGCGCTGAAAGCTTCATTTTTTCCATGACCGCCAGCGCACTCATTTTCAGATGACGGTAAAAACTGGCATTGAGCTGGGTCAGATGGAGCAAGGAGTGGCGCACCCGTTTGAATGTCTCGGCACATACAGGGCTCTGCGAGTGCCAGAAGGAGGCCAGCGAACCTTTGGTGGTCAGACCGTCAATATCATAGAGTGCCCGCCCCATGCAGAAGGTGGGTACATCATGGAGCAGAGCAGAGAGACCGACCGTGCTGTTGATGGTGATCACCCCTTTGAGCAAGGGATACAGGGTTGGCAGCGGCAGTTCATAACCGTAAAAGACCCTCCCCTCAAGGCCAAGCACCGCGATGAGCCTGTTTATCTGGGCACGATAACTGACATAGCCCCGATCCATGGGGTGGTGCTTGAACAGCAACACATCTTCGGGTTTGGCATGCTCAGCAAAGGAGTTGATCACCTGCGCAACCATCTCCTCTACCCCACTCAGGTCAGAGTGCTCACGGATCTGAAAATCCTCGGTCACTTGCAGTGGCACAAAGAAGATCCGCCCTGCGTACTGCGGCAACGCCTTGAGCAGGGCGCGATCCTGGCGCAAGTTGCCGTATTTCACCATGGCGCCACAGACCCACCCCATCGCCTCCTGCACCAGACTCCAGGGACGGTGATTCACAAAGTGGGGATAACGCCAACGGAACAGCGACTTGTTGATGTGGTAGCGACTGGCATACCAGGCGCGCACCGCAAAGGTCTTGCCCACCTTGAGCGAGCTGTCATAAGGCACAGGCCAATCCAGTTGGGCAAGTTGATCGCGCCGCTCATACCAGGGGCTGAAGGCATTGACCCCACCCTGCTCCAGCGTGACGAAATCGGGTCTGAGATAGCCCTCCTCCATCGCCCAGAATGGCACTCGCTTCAACTTGCAGATACGGCCAGCCTCCAGATGGTAATAACGGCAGTCCCCGTAACAGATCACCGTATCGATACCCTGCTGCTTGAGCACCCGGCGGAAAAAGGCGTTCCAGCTTTCCGGTTTCCCGCGAAAACGCAGATTTTTTCCAGCACAGGGCCAGCACTCATCCCCGCCATTGAAATGGATCTTCACTACCTGATGTCCCGCCTCGGTCAACTGTCGACTCAGGGTCTGAAAGAAAGGGCCAAGCGGGCCTTGCAGTAACAACATCTTCATTGACGACTTATCTCAAAAACGGGGAGAGAGAGGGGCGCTGCATGAGCGTCTGGAACAAGTAACCGAGCTTGAGCTGCCAGCGTTGCCAGCGGCTCGCTTTTTGGGCCGATGAGTGTCCCTGCTTCGCCAGTTGGTGGATCAACTGCTCCGGACTTATCCAGAGCCCGGTCTGCCAATCGAGATAGAGCGGATAGGCAACCAGCGTCAGATAGACCAGCGCCGCCAGCGGCAGACTACGTTGACGACGAGCAGGCGGATTGGCATCCGTGGTCAACCCCCAGCCACTGTAGAAGGGTTGGCCCCAGGTCGTCACCTTGACCCCCTGCACCAGCGCCTCGAAGCCACTGAGCGAGGTCATGGTATGCAGCTCATCCACATGGGGATAGAGGCTGGTGAGCCCAATATCCAGCACCTGGCTATCGACACACTCCGCCAGACAGGCCGCAGAAATCGCCCCACCACGATTGCCCGCCACCACATCAGGGTGTGGCTTGTAGAGAATATGAGCATCGGGTTTGGCCGCTCGCACCGCCCACAGCAACTGCTCATTGCTGC
The DNA here is from genome assembly GCF_049173005.1 of Aeromonas sp. 602658. Taxonomy (NCBI): domain Bacteria; kingdom Pseudomonadati; phylum Pseudomonadota; class Gammaproteobacteria; order Aeromonadales; family Aeromonadaceae; genus Aeromonas; species Aeromonas sp. 602658. The sequence goes on from NZ_JAAKRF010000009.1 coordinate 98,884, forward strand.
GAATATGGGGGCTCCCGGTCAGGATGGAGGCATCGCCATCCACCTGACCCACCACCAGCACCAGCTCACGACCATCATCGGGCCTGGTGTAGTGCTGCGGCTCGCCCACATTGTATTTGCTGACCCTGTGTTCCCGTAGCAAGGCGAGCAGCGCATCCCCGCGTTTGACCTCCACCTCTGTCAACTCCTGATAGTTGAGCAACTGTTCCAGCCCGCTGGGAGTGCGACTGTCGAAATAGATCCCGACCGGGTCCAGTGACAAGGAGGAGGGACGACAGAGATTGGAGCCCAGCCCCCTCGAGCGAATAAAACCATCCTCGACCCGGATCGCAGAGGCGAGATCAGGGTGGCGGCTACCCCACACCAATATCTGCTCGTCACCGGTCAACCGCTTGGGTGGCTTGCGCACAAAGCGCAACTCATCGGCCAAATGCTGGCAAAACGCCTGCATAAATGCCCGCTTCCACAGCGAGAAACCGACCAGATAGAGCCGGCGCCAGCGCGGCGCGGGGCGGCGCTGATTGGCAATAATGGCGACCACCTCCTCTACCTCGCAACGCTGGCCCAGCACAGGGTCGAGATAGCGGGGATAGCGGATCAAGGCTGCCGCGACCAGCTGGGCGAGCGACACTTTTACGTTGCGCCGTTCACACTGCTTGCTGTCATGGGTCAGCCCCCAACCCGCATAAAACGGCATACCGAAGCAATAGACCGGCTTGCCAAGCAACAGGCCTTCAAAACCAAGCTGGGATGACACCGTATAGACCGCATCCACCACATTGAGCAGCGCATGGGGATGGCAGTGATCGGCCACAATCTCCACATCATCCAGGTTCAGACGGGCCAAAACCCCGCGCTTCTTGCCAAGGCGAGTATCGGGATGGGTGCGCAGCAACAGGCGCGCATCGGGATGATTGCGGCGCGCCGCCTCCACCATCGCCACAAAATCAGCTTCACTGGCCAGCGCCCCCGGAATGGAGAGATCCCCCGAGACCTGATCGACCAGCAGGACCCTGGGTTTGGCGCTCTGCTGCAGACGAGTGGCAAGCCCTGATGGCAAGCCGCCATAGTCCCCGACGGCAGAGAGGGCGGTCACGCTGCCGCTGGCAATCGACTGATCGGGGGCAGTGGCATAACAGTTGTATTTGGTGACCCCGAGGCGTACCAGCTCATCGATCAATCGCTCGGCCCGTGCCAACATCTGTGGTTCGCACGGGGTGGCAATCAATTGTTCAAGCTGGCTGGGCTGGCGGGCATCGTAATAGATCCCCACCGGATCGGCGATCAATGAGACCGCCTTGCCCCCCCTGGCGGGGTGGCCGATATAACCGATAAAGCCATCTTCCAGCTGCCAATAGGGCAATCCTAACGCTTGTGCCTTCTGCTTAATCTGCCTGGTATTGGCTTTTTGGCCCCAACCAATATATATATCATCAGGTTTCACACCACTATCATATTTATATCTACATACAGTCCCTTTAAACAAAACATTAATAATGCCAGATTTTCTCTTCAATCCAACAGAAGTGGCCCATATGTTCATCACAGCCCTCCTGACTATTTCACATTTTATTTCTTTTATCAAACATCAGGGTTGCCAATAAAAAATCCAACTCACCATCAATATCTATTGACTTATCTTTATCCATAATATAGGCAAATGAACCATCTGAATAAATATCTGACAAGGAACCGACAAAACTACGATCAAAAATATAAATAGCACCATTCAGACGGTAATAGATTTCTAGTTCTTGGCTCCGCATATTTTTGATGGCTGGAATAAACCCATTCATACTAAGATCGCTCGAAAGACGATTGCAGTATTGAATAGGGTGATCAACTTCACATACAGAGATAACTGCAGATGCTTCTTTCTCATCATACAGAGCCATGGCTTCTTTTATATTGTCCACATCACGCAGTGGCGAAGTTGGTTGTAAAAGGGTTACTTTGGTTACTGGACTGTAATGTGTCTCAACCCATTCAACCATGTGACAGATCACATCATTGGTTGTTGCTGTATCACTGGCTAACTCGGCAGGCCGAAGAAATGGGATAGCCGCCCCAGCACTCATTGACACATCGGCAATAACCTGAGAATCGGTACTAACTAACACCATGTCGAATAGCTGGCTATCCAAAGCAGCCTCTATTGTCCAGACGATAAGAGGCTTACCAGACAAGGGCAAAACATTCTTATTCGGAAGTCGCTTGCTCCCCCCACGTGCAGGTATAATTGCAATGCTCAGGGACATGATACCAACTCCTTAATATCGAGTTGTGCCTTGCGGAAATCATCCATACGACCAATATCTAGCCAGTATTCGTGTATTGGGAACATTAATACCTCTTCCTGCTTGGCGATTTGCTGTTCAAGCAGGGTAGGCATATCAATACGTTCTCGCCTTGGCACATTCATGAACAATTCTGGACTGACTACATAAATACCGGCATTGACAAAATATCGTTGAATGGGTTTCTCCTGCATCTCGAGGAGGCGATATCCGTCTCCACTAATAACTCCATAAGGAACCTGATAGTCATATTCACGAACACACATGGTCGCTACAGGCTGATTTTTGTTATGGAAATCAAGCAGGCGCTTGAAATCCACCGTAGTGAGCACGTCGCCATTGATCATGATCAGTGGCAGAGCAGGGATGTCAGCAGGCAGCAGTCCCAAAGCACCACCTGTTCCCAAGGGAGTTTCTTCATGCACGTAGCAAATATTGGCCCCCCAGGCTGAGCCATCGCCAAAATAATTGGTGATCCTCTCAGGCATATAGTGGGTCGAGATGTAAATGTTCTTAAAGCCGTTCTTGAGGAACTGGTTCAGCAGGGTCTCCAATATGGGCTTATCCCCTACCTTGAGCATGGGCTTGGGGCAACTGTCGGTCAGCGGGCGAAGACGTGTACCAAATCCACCCGCCATGATGAAGACGGGGTTGTCATAGCTCGGCGCTTGCTCCGCGCGCTCCCAAGTTTCCAATCCAATCAGCTTGCCAGTATTATCGACCACCGGCAGTGAAAGAATGCTGTGCTCACGCATGATCCCCAGCAACTGCGCACGGGGCAGTTTGGCTGAGATGGTGATGGGGGTGGGATTCATCACGGCCGTGACGCTTTGCGTCAAAGAGACATTATTCAGGATGGCACGACGCACGTCACCATCAGTCACAACTCCCAGCAGATGCTGATCCTCATCCACGACCAGACAGACCCGTAATGCCTCTTCATTGATCACGCTCAGAGCATCGCGCACCGAGTGTTTGCGCGACAACACCGTTTTTTCCCAATTTTTGCTCATCCAATCCATCCTTTACTACTTGATAGGCATCACGCTGCTCCGAGCAACGTATGCGATTTGTTTAACACCTAGAGCTCGTGTAAGTGTTGCTCCAGCACCGACCACAGCATCGGCACCAATCGATATACCTTGGATCACGGCGGCTCTCGTACCGATATGAACTCTTTCACCCGTCACCACCCCGCCGGATAGCACAGCGCCTGGTGCCACATGATTGTCTCCAGCCAAGTGGCAATCGTGCTCCACGATGGCACCGCTATTGATGATGCTATTGGCTCCAATCCGGACACCAGCCTGAATGATCGCCCCCGCCATTACTTGAACACCTTCTCCCAGCTCTGCGTAGGCAGACACCGTAGCTTGTGGCGAGATAACACGGGCAAACCGATAGCCCAGCCCCTGATAACGGGCAAACAGCTCGGTACGCAACGAGTTACCCGGCAAGGAACCGATTCCGTTGACCAGTTCCACCTCATGTGGGCGATAGGCAAGTATTTTTGCTTCGTCGTGCCAGAGAGAGATGTCTGCAAACACGGCGCGAGGTGCACTTGCGGTGGGCGCAACCAGGGCAAGAGGAACAATTCCCTGGCTGCGCAACATGTCGACCAACACGGAGGCATGCCCGCCAGCTCCGAGAACAATAACTGGTTTATTCACGGATAGGTTCACCCGCCAGATAGGCACGCTTCGCAGGTTGCCCCAGGAGCTGCCAGTAGGCATAGGGACTCATCCCATCGCCCGGGCGCTTGATGGCGAGGTTGTCGGCACAGAGAATGGCCCCCTCCTCAATGTCGCAGGCAGCGACTAGGCTCTTGCGTGCGATCTCCTTGTTCTTGATCTCGCTTGGGCGCGGTCCCTTGATACCATCCCCCAGTGCCAGCTCCACATCGCGGATCCCTTTCACCATGGCGGCCAGTTCATCGGGTTCTAGAGAAGCCTTGTGATCAGGCCCTTCCATGTTGCGATCCAGAGTGAAGTGCTTCTCGATAAGGCAGGCCCCTCGGGCCACCGCTGCAATGGGAATAGTGATGCCCTGGCTGTGATCCGAATAACCGACCGGCAACCGGAATGCGTGAGACAACGTATCCATGGCTTTGAGGTTGATATCCACCATGGGCGCCGGGTACTCGGTCGTGCAATGCAACAGGGTCACCTTGTTGGCAAGAGCTGCCTGACCGGCCTCGCTTGCATAGGCAGCCATGAAGGCGGCCTCACCGGGCTGCGCATCCTGCGGCGCGGTCAATCCGAAGGCTATCACCCCCAGAGCAGCTTCCACTTCTGCCAACGTGGCCATGCCGGTCGAGACGATCAACTCGCAACCGGTGCGGGCATGGGCCAGTACGAAAGGAGCATTGGTCAACTCCCCGGACGGGATCTTGAGTGTCTGCAACTTCAACCGGTTCACCAAGAAGTCCAGGCTCTCGGTATCGAAGGCGGTAGACAAAAACTCGATGCCGAGAGATTCGCAATGGGCGATCAGACGAAGATGGGCATCGAACGAAAGCTCAAGGCGGGAGAGCATGGCAAACTGGCTCTCTTCCTTACCGGTGTTGGCGGTTTGATAAGCGGCCTGCTTGGCCTGGCGGGTCACCAGATTGGCCGCCTTGAAGGTCTGAAACTTGACGACATCGACGCCTGCCTGGTGGGCAGCATCGATCAGTGCCACGGCGAGTGCTTCGTCGCCATTATGGTTGACGCCGGCTTCGGCGATGATGCGGATCATGGCGACGGACTCCTGTCGAGATCATGGAACTGTTTGATGGTGGGGATGGCAAAATGCTTCAGGCGTGCCACGATTTGGCCGCTGGCGTCCCCTGCACCATAAGGGTTGACATAAACATCCGGGCCCATAGGCTGCAAGGCCTTGGCAATGCATTGCGTAATGGCCTCAGCCTTCGCGTCGCAATGGAGCACACTCTTCGCTGCCAGACGCCCTTGTTGGCGTTGGCCGATATTGATGGTCGGGACACCCAGAGAAGGCACTTCAATGATGCCGCTCGACGAGTTGCCGATCACGGCGGCACAGTGTTTCACCGCGCTCAGGTAACGTCTGTAACCCAAAGACGGGATGGCCAGCACGCGTGCAGGATTGGCTGTCGCATACTGCTCAAGCAGTGGAATGATGGCTCGACCACCGTCATCTGCATTCGGGTACGTCAGGATAACCTGATGGTCGGGATAGTTATCCAACGCCGCCAGCAAGGCACTGAAACTCTCCCTGGCCGGTTCATCGGCCAGAGTCACGGGGTGATAGGTCACCACGAAGAACGGTGAGTCCAACGTAAACCCAAGAGAGGATTGCAGCTCGTCCATGGACAGCAGCGGTGTCTTGATGATGTGGTCCAGACCGACTGCACCTACGTTGAACACCCGTTCCGGCGCTTCACCCAGTTGGATGACGCGCTGCCGATAGGGCTCGGCGGCCGTGAAGTGCAGGTAGCTCAACTTGGTAATGGCATGGCGAATGGCGTCGTCATAAGCCCCCTCGGTGATCTCGCCACCATGGAGGTGTGCTACCGGTATGCGCTGCAACATGGCCGCCTGGGCAGCAGCCAGCGCTTCAAAGCGATCCCCCAGGATCACCAGCACATCCGGTTGCAACCGGGCCAATGCATCTGCCAGCCCGAGCAAGGCCACGCCCATGCTTTTGACCACCCCCACAGAGGTATCGGAGGAGAGCAGCATCTCGATGCGCTCATCGATCTTGAAGCCATCCTGCTCTATCTGCTGATAGGTCAGGCCGAACTCGGGGGACAAGTGCGTACCCGAGACGATCAGCTTGAGCTCCAGATCGGGATCCGCGGCAATGTCTTTCATCAACCAATAGAGCAACCCGTATTCGGCGCGAGTACCGGTAAAGACGGCAATGGTGTTGGCCATGTTCAGACCTCGACAGGCGAGCTGGGCAGGTTGATCAGATGGGCTTCCAACCATTCGGCATTGCTAAGCTCCCCACGCAAGGCATGAGAGAACATGGGCAGGCGATGCATCAGCTTCCATACAGGCCGGGTCATGACACCAGCCTTGTTCAGCTCGGTCAGCAACGTATCCCGCTGGGTCTTATCTTCACAGACAATCGCATTGAGCCAGTAGTTGGAGCGTCCATAAGAAGGCTCGGTCACAAACTGGCATGCCTGTCCCTTGAAGAACTCGGCATAGTGCATGGCAAGCGCCCGCTTTTGCGCCAGGAATTGCGGCAGGGCTTCCATCTGGGCACATCCGAGGGCCGCATTCAGATTGGGCATCCGGTAGTTAAAGCCGGGTTCATCATGATAGAACTCGAACGGATGGGGTACCTTGGCGGTGGTGGTAATGTGCTTGGTGCGCGCCCCCTGTTCGGCATTCTGGCAGAGCACCATGCCACCACCACCCGTGGTGATGATCTTGTTGCCATTGAAACTCAGGGCGGAAAACGCACTCAGCGTCCCCGTGTGTTTGCCTTTGTAGTAGGAACCCAGGCTCTCGGCAGCATCTTCCACCAGGGCGATGCCCCAGGCCTCGCACACGGCCTGAAGCTCATCGAGTTCAACCGGATGACCAAAGGTGTGCATGGGCACGACGGCTTTGAGGCGGCGTCCGCTTGTCTTGTGGACCGCGCCTGTCTCGGTGCGAGACGCATGCTCTTCCAACCAGTTGGCCAGGGCAACGGGGCACAGACCCAGGCTCTGGCGTGATACATCGACGAACACGGGTTCTGCGCCCATGTGATACAAGGCATTGCAGGTCGCCACAAAGGTCAGGGGCTGGGTGATCACCAGATCGCCTGCCTGCACACCTGCCATGTAGAGCGCGATATGCAGCGCCGCCGTGCCATTCATGGTGGCAACGGCACGGGCTGAACCGGTAAAGGTGGCTATTTGTTGCTCGAACTGCTCAACATAGGCTCCGACACTGGAAACGAAGGTGCTTTCGAGGGTATCGAGCACATATTGACGTTCATTGCCGGCAAAGGTCGGGGCGTGAAGAGGGATGAAGTCATCGGTTTTGTAGGTATCACGAATAAAACGTATCAATTGAGTATGCATACCGATTCCTTACATCTTGCCGTCGAGATATTTGCCCGTTTCTTTGTGACCAAAATCCGGGATCATGGCGAAGAACAACTCGACGATCTCTTTCTTGTCCCAGGCGCGTTTTGTTTTCATGGCTGCAATGGTCTGCTCGAAATGGTTGAGCTGATCATTCTGATATGAGGGTTCATTCTTGATGATGCCCAGGTTCTCGAACCGGGCCATATCCAGCACTTCCTTGTCCGTGAAGAACTCTTCGAAGTCTTTTTCACCCGTGGTGTCACTCTCGGTAAAGAGGCAGGGCCACATCCCCTGCTCAGGCAAGCTCGCCATCAAGGCTCTGGCTTCATCCTCGTCCTTGCACAGATGCGGCTTGTAACCATGCTGCTCCAGATACTTCACCGCGATTTCGGCGAAGGTAATCAGGTGCAGGGATTCGCTGAGCTTGGGGAAGAAAATATCCCTGTTCTCACCGAAGATGCAGGACATCAGGCACAGCTCACCGGACTCCTGGGGGGTCACGAAGTAGCGTTTGATGTCGTTGGGGGCGACGATGGGCTGACGTTTTTGCAAACGCTGGTTGAAGCCATGCAGTAAGGAGCCATCTGAGAAGGCCACATTGGCAAAGCGCGCGGTTGAAATGGCAATCTGTTCGCTGCGGCGCATCAGGAACATCTCCATAATGCGCTTGGACGCCCCCATCATGTTGACCGGATTGGCCGCCTTGTCCGTCGAAACACAGAAATACTTTTTCACTCCCATGTCGATGGAGTGCTGGATGGTTTTGTCCGTGTTGAAGACGTTGACATCGATCATGCGCATCAACGTGAAAGGATCTTTCTCACTGCGCACATGTTTGAGCGCAGAAAGGTTGAGCACGTAATCATAGGCGCCGTCAGCTTTGATAAAGGCGTCATATTCAATGGAGCCAATATCCAGGGCGAACGTCTGGAAATCACCATCGATATAACCAAACGAGCTGCGGATATCGCGCACCAGCTCGACCATATTGTTCTCGCTGATATCGACAACATGCAACTTGCGTGGATTTCTCTTGAAGATCTCTTTGGTCACCGCCTGACCAATGGAACCGGCCCCCCCCAGGACAAGGAACCGGGACTGGCTAACGACATCCGACAGCTTTTGTTCATTTTTACCAATATCATCAACAAACAAGTCTTTATTACGGCCAATAATATTTAAAATATTTTCTCTCATTTTTTTACCTAATATAAAGATGAGCTATAACGCTCTACATTTAGCTTTTGATATTACCAATCAAAAACTCGTCAATTAAATCATGCTGACTTTCACTTGTAAAAAAGTGTTTGTTATTTGAAATATATGATGTTCGCAAGTAATCAAGCCGCGTACTGATATCATCACTTAGTATTTCATCCGAAAGTGACTTATCATTGTCAACTTTGATGGCTAGCCCTAACTTTGAAAAATCAATAGACTCATGTATCCCATGGAATGCAGCAACAATAACACTCATACCAAATAATGAGGCTTCTAGTAGAACACTACTGAAATAACCAACAACTATTTTAGCCCTTACTAGGTTCGTGTATGTATCTGCATCCCTTGAAAGAATCAGTACATTTTCACAATCTGAAAAAATAGATTTAACCTTATTCAATATAGACAGTTCTTGATGTGGATGCGGTTTTACTATCAAACTTCCACCATACGTTTTTAAATGTCTTCTCAGTGAGTTAGATATTGCTATCATCGTCTCAGAACATGAATGTTGCATTGCAAAAAAAATATCATACTCACACTCGGACTGAATTTCCTTCGCTTTTCTAATTAACTTCAACCTTGATGTGATATTTTCAGAACCAATTTTGAATAAACTATCCTCGGATGCACCGAAATGACGATATATATCAATTTGATTACTATCAATAACGCCCATTTTATCTACTGAGTGAGAAGAGTATCTTGCTGAATGAGAGATTATTTGTGGTTGAAGACCTATACTTAGAACACCATATTGGGAAGCTAGGGCCGCTATTATTCTTGAAATTACGCTCCTCTCCATCGTTGTAACAAAAGAGACTATAGAATTTGAATTAAATATTGATTGGAGCTCAGATATCAGGAAAAAATTATTCAAGGTGGAATTCAAATATACATCTATACGGGGCGATATTATTTTAATTAATTCACTAGGCAATGATTTCCCTAGATTAATAAGCAGGCTATTTTTTATATTAGTTTTGAAAATGTCTTCGATTATAGGGAAGCAACATGCGTGTCTATTCTTATAAACACTCCTATTACCATCATAAACTTCAAAGTGAGGATGTGTCGTTTCGAGATAAGTTACGGTTTTGGATTCATCTTGGATTGCCGCAGGTAGAAAAGATGCCCCAAAATAAATTATATTTTTATTGGTTTTGTTACTTATACAAGATATGACTCTCTTAGTCATTGGTAGATAAGCGTAACTGTCCACTTGTAGATTACCACAAACAACCACAGCATCCATATTAAAACAAGTTTTATTGCGTTGTATGTCCCAGTGACTTGAGTTTAAAACTTTTTTTGCATCTTCATTCGATAGCTCGCTAGAAAGGTCATTCGTATATGGTTTGGACAACGAATCATTTATGATATCAGAAAATGCTTTCGCATCAAGGTAAGTTCTGGCTCCATAATATATTGAGCTTTCTCGGTCTATATTTCTGGCGTGATACGCTAATGAAAGAGCGATATCACTCATGGTTGCAGGATCATTTTGAACAACCAAGACCATATCAAACTCTAATAATACCTCCTTCATAGCATTATATCTCAATGCTTCGAAATATAAAAAGTCACCAAACCCATTTGAGTTTGTTTCAATTATTTTATCTGACCAAATTTGATCACAAAAAACAGATATTGTTTTTTTAAAATTTTCAGATAGCAACTCAGTGAATTTTATCGATCTATCTTCAATTTTTGACAGGGTAACACCATATTTTTTATGTATAGATGTTATCTCTAATTTTTCCTGTTCATCTTCATTTATTAGTGTATTTTCTACTTTAACGAGACTATCTCGCGCATATATTAAAGATACTTTATTTTTAAATTTAGTTAACTCTTTTGCAAAGTGCAGGGTTTGAGGATCATCAGTAATAATACATATATTATCTGTCCTTGTGTGCGTTATATATCTGCTCTGAATAGTTGATCTGGTTTTATAGTTGATAAACTTATATGACGTAACGATCCTATCTGGGGATAATTTATTTCTATCTAATTCATTAAGTTCATTTATGAAATGATGGAGAACCGTCTCTAAAGTTGAAGGTTTTTTATTTTCGGGGTCATAGTATTTAGGGTAAAGAATATATGCAGCATAGAATATTTCCTCTAGAGAGAGAACCCTACCCCTCCTTTCTACCTTAAACCTATCATCTGTTATACCCCACCCAGAATAAAAAGGAGCCCCAACAGTAGTAACCTTCACTCCATATATTAATGCTTCAAAACCACCCAAAGATGTTTGGGTATACACATGATCTACCTTGTATAAGGCATCCTTTAGGGAGATATCCAATGGAATTATTTCAGCATATTTTTTTATTTCATTTATGCTAGATATATCATGCCGATTCCCACTTAAAACATCAGGATGAGTTTTGAATATAATTTGAGATGTTGGATTTTCATCGTATGCTATTTTAACAAGTTCAGCATTTGTTCTTATACTTTCACATCCATATAGTAAGGATTGGTCATCCTCCACTTGACCGAGCACTAATATCCGCTTGGTTGTCTTAGGACCGTAAAGCATAGGAGCAACATTAGATCTTTTTTCATTATACTTTGAAATTGAATGATTTCTTATTAACTCTAAACAATAACTAGTTCTAGAATTGAATTCTTTATCAGAATTAAAATCATAGGTTGATAGTATTTTTTCTAGTTTAGATGGGCTGTGTGAATTAAAATAAATTGACTCATTATCTATGCATAGAGAATATGGAAGTGTATGATTGGAACCAAGCCCGATTGAGCGAATGAAACCGTCCTCAACTCTATATATAGGAATTGAAAATTCCTCTGCATAGTCGTTCAAGTCATCAGGTTGTATCATTCCCCAAATAAGAAAAATAGGCCTTGGAGATAAGCTAATTGCATGATGTTTATCATATACATGATCTTTTACCGCTAAATATCTCAAGTTGTATTGTGGAAAATACTTTTTTAATATAGGTCTCTTCCATTTTGCAACGTTAAAAACCCATGCCGTTTTTGCTAATGGATTAGCCCTATACATTAGGGATTTTGCTATTGGTAAATAATTGTTTTTAAGTGTATATTTTTTGTCTTTTAATTTCATGTTCAAATCTTATATAAAAGTGTATTTTGTTTTTGAAATTTCAACAATAGATAATTACTATCAAACTTAATTATTACGATACTTACTAAACATATCGTAATCCCTCTATATCATTACATGGTTTCCCATTTTTTCTTTAGCAAGACGATGCGTACCAGAACCAAAAGTTGACCTGTTCTCGTTTATGCATAATGGAATGCTCTTATTATCTGAACTAAGAGCTTTATTTTCTGTGCCATCGTTCAGTTAGTCTTGGTGCTCACGGAGAGTTGCTAGCCCCATGAGGATAAGCCCATAAAATAGGCAGAGCAGAACTCCTACAGTGGCCAAGTTGTAGAGGCGACGAGGATATTCCGCATCTTCAGCCAAAGTCGGCTGACTGATGATCAGTAGATGCTTGAGCTTACGATATGCCTCTACCCTAGTTTGCTCTAGGCTGATCAGGCCTGTTTTGTAGAGATCGGCAGCCAAAGTGGCCTGGGTTTTCAGATCCATATACTGGGCGGTAATTCCGTTCATCGCCTCAGGTGCCACCTGATTGCCAGCACCGGTATGATTGGTAGTCAATTTCGCCTTTTCCTGTTTCAGTTGCTTGCGCAACGCATCAACACGACTTTGCACCGATACCACCCCTGGTGCACTCTCTTTCATATAACTGCGCAATTGCTTCAGTTCTGCCTGCTGGCGCACCAGCTCGGCTTCAATTTCACTGACCACACCAAGGCGTGCAGTGCTAGTCGATTCCGGGCTGATTAGCTGATGGCTATTTTGAAACGCCAGTACCTTGGCTTTCTCTGTCTGCAAGCGTTGATGGGAACGGTTAACCTCTTGCTCGACAAACGCGAGCTGATCCATGGCAACCTGATGGCCCAGCTTGTTGATAAAGCCTTCCGCCTCTTTCAGCATCATGCTCACTACCTGCTGGCCATATATGGGCTCAAAAGCCTGCAGTTCGATAGTTAATACCCCGGAGAGTTCATCAAGACGCAAGTTCAGGTGATCACGGTAATATTCAAGAAACTCTTCGCGGGTCGCCTCCCCCGATAAACGGGAGAAGAAGTCGGCATCATGGCTTTGGTAGTGCGCTTTAAGCGCCAATTCGCGATCCAGCTTGGCCAGCAGATCCCAGGAGCGCAGGTACTCTTGTACCAGTAATATGTCCTGATGATTGCTACCACCCAGCCCCAGCATAGACAGGGCATCGGGCAGCATTTTGATCTGGTCGGCCTGTTTGATAATGATTTCGCTACGGCTGACATAACGGTCTGAAGCAATCCCGCCAAAATAGATCGATGCCATGGTAAAGCAGGCTACAACCCACAAAAAACTGCCCAGTTTCAGACTCTGTTGCCAAGATCTGTGGACGATCTTATAACCGCTGGAATCAATGAAGAAACGCTTCGGCTCTTTGCCAAGCTTGCGAATCTTCCGCACGAAGCGTGATGGCTTTTCTATTCTGATAGGTTGTGTCATGTTTAATTGTGCTTATTATAGATTTTGATAAATACAGATCGCATCGTCGATATTGTCGAACACTTCAAGCTGGCCATTGCGCAATAATATCCCCATATCACACTGCTGACGCAGGTTTTTCATATCGTGCGACACCATAATCAGACTGGCCGTTGCACGTTTCTGGTTAAAGACATCGATGCACTTCTGTTTAAAGCGGGCATCCCCCACCGAGGTGATCTCGTCGGTCAGATAGATATCGAAGTCAAAGGCCATGCTAACAGAAAAATTAAACCTTGATTTCATTCCGCTGGAATAGGTTTTGATCGGCAGTTCAAAATGTTGCCCTATTTCCGAGAACTCCTTGACCCACTCCTCTACGGCTTGGGTTTCGCGCACCCCGTGAATGCGGCAAACAAAACGAGTATTTTCACGACCCGTCATGCTGCCCTGAAAGCCCCCACTCAAAGCCAGAGGCCAGGAGACCCGGCAATGCCGGCTCACCTTGCCTCGGTTGGGCATATCCATACCCCCGAGCAGCCGTAACAGGGTCGACTTTCCCGCCCCGTTGACCCCCAGAATGCCGATATTGCGGTCCCGAGGCAGGGTGAGCGATACATCGCGCAGCACATAGTTACGACCAAATTTGGTCGGGTAATACTTGGTAACTGAATCAAGAACAATCATGTGGATCACTTTAACTGGCAATCAAGCGGCGGTGGCTTAACCGATAGCAACTCATGGCAAAGGTGAGCAGTATCAGGGTGACCGCAGCCAGATACTCCCAACTAACATATGGGCTGCTATAGCCGGCAATCCAGCCACTGCGAATAAGCTCGAGGGCATGCACCAGCGGATTCCATAAAAACCAATGCTGATACTGACTTGGAATTGCAATTAGAGGATGCATAACACAAGAAATAAACATCAAAGGCATCATTACTAAACGCAGGAATTTATTAGCTTCTTGAAATGAATGACCTATGACACAGAAAAGGATTCCCAGAGAGAAGGAAAACATCATCAGCAATATATAGATAAACAGCACCTGTAGCGGATCGGCGGGTATAGCATCAAAACCAGACCAAAGCAGCCCAAGTATAAAAATTGCTCCAACCATCATACCGACCATAGTTTCCAGCATAAACCTGGCAATAAACGTTGTGAAGGGAGTTACCTGGCGATAACAGAATAGCCCCATGTTGCCACTGACTGCCGTTTGCAACTTACTCACCACATTTTTAAAAACAATAAAGGGCAGATATCCAGTCGCGATAAATAACGGTGCCGGTGCCCCACCAAATCCACTATGGCCACGCAGGCCGAAAATCAGGCTAAAAAAAACAATCATTAGCAGCGGATCCAGCAGAGCCCAGGCATAACCCAGCCTGTATCTGCCAAAGCGGGTTTTAAGCTCACGAATAAGCAGGCCAAAGACAACATCTCGCAACACCTGCAGGGATGTACGCGGAGTTTGATTAAGAATCGGTTTATTCATTAAGTCGCTCTACCGTATAACAGACTCGCCGAGGCGAGTCTGTCTTACGCCGCAATCAGCGGCTTAGTTAATTGCTACATTAGCAGCCACGGCGATCTGATAGATAATTTGAGTAATATCCTTGACCGATTGCATGGTTTTGCTGTCGACCTTGGGCAACACCAGGATCTGATCACCGGGCTGGACACTCCCCTTATCTTTAAACTCCACCAATCCGTTGGCATGAACCACGGCTATCCGCTGGTCATTTGCACGCTCGGTGAATCCGCCCGCCCAGGCCACATAGTCATCGAGAGTCGCATTGGCGTTATAGACCACAGCCTGTGGCATCAAGACTTCCCCACCGACCTGGATCAGGTCCGTTCTGTTCGGTATGACTATCTGGTCACCCTGTTCCAGCTGAATGTTCGCAACAATCCCCTTGTCTGCGACCACCACCTTGCCAAGAGGCTGGATTTTTCTGGCCTTTTCGACAAAGCGCATCACCAGTTCTGCCTCTTTGGCACGGATCGCCGCTTCACCATCCGAACTGGCGGGAGCAGTAAACACAGTGCGTTCCAACCGGTTGAGCGACTCTTCCAACATCTCTTTTTGCCGCGCAGCAACACTCTTGCGCATCAGGTAGATGGATTGGTAATCGGCAAGCTGTGGATCAATGGGAATATGGTTGAGCAGCTCATGCAGCTTGGTCTGCTTGCGCACAGTGAAATATGAAGGCCCCATATAGCTACCAGCGACCTGCACATCATAAACCTGAGCATGCATGTCATCGTTGAACAAGACTTTGTCACCATCCTTAAGCTGAAGGCTGGCAAAATCCTTGTAAGGTAAATAGATGGAGAATGGACCACTTGGACGGTCACCTATCACCCCGACATGACTCACCTTGGCAAGCGGCAGTGCGTAGTTGACCAGCTCCGAGCCTAGCGTATTACGCTGAGTCAATTCGAAACGGAAGGGATTACGAACCTTGCCCGCGACATTTATCATCGGGCCCTGTGGCTCTACCAAGATGACATCCTGATCTTTAAAAGAGAGCTTGGGCATTTTGCCCTGCTGCATGAATTCATACAGATCGATTTTTTGGATGACCTGGTTCTGGCGTAATACCTTTATTTGACGATAGCTGCCGCGCTCCGAGTCGATCCCCCCAGCCCGCTTTAGAAAATAGAGCACACTGTCAGAGGATTGACCCGCATACTGGCCTGGCCGTATTACCGGGCCAGTGACAAACACACTCACGGGAGTTGTTGTCAGCAGGTTGACGTAGATATTGACATTATTCGTAAAAACATCGCCAATCCTGCTGGTCACCAGATTATTGACCTGGCTGGCTGGCACATTCTTGACATTTATCGGGCCGACATCAGGGATGAAAATATTGCCCTGATTATCTACCGTCACTACATTGGAAAAATTGACGGCCCCCCAGATCCAGATATTAAGCTTGTCCCCTGGCGCAATCAGATAATTGTCATTCAAGCCATCGCTGCGTTCGGTCTCATAGCCACCGGCAAACAGATTGGCGCCATAAGGAGGAGGTAATCCAGCCTCTGCCAGGGGCAGTAATTTACGTACATCTGCCTCACCGGGTAACAACATCCCTTGACGATTCTGTTGAGTAAAACTCCCGGTCGTTGAACTTGTGTTGGCCTGCCCACTCAGTGCTGCTTGACCACCAAGCTGGGTGCCGGTGTTTTCAGCAGCCTTTCCTGAAAGGGTGTAACCAAATGATGATCCATTTGCTTGCGCTAAATCCGGGGCGGCAATGGCCATGGTTGCGCAGGATGTACTGATGAGAAACAGAAGTGTGCCGAGCTGATAAATTTTCATTTTGTTCAAAACATGTGCCTTCATTTTATTGCTCAGCAAGAAGGTTGCTGACAGAGGTCTGTTCCAGTTGAGGTATCAGATACCATTGTTCTTCAGTCTTGCATGCCGCGCGCCTTTGCGAATGGCCTTGCATGCTGTTAAACAACAACTCAACGCACTCAAGACCCAGAGCCGAAACATAGCGTTGCCCCAGGGTATAGGTAACATTGTTTCTACTGAATGCAGCGCCTTGTGGCAGTGTATTCAGCGCCTGCTGCAGATCGGGAGGCATGGCATACAATTCAGTAGCAACTGACGGGTTGACGAGAGGACGAGACGCTTCTACCTGCTTTGGCTCATATGCACAGCCACCAACTTGTATGGCTAACGATATGGCCAATAACCGGGTTGCAAAATTCATGTGTCAATATTTCCCATGGAGTCAAGTGTTGATCTGTTAAAGCCAGGTCGCCTTATGGTCTGGCAACGCTATTGCCGATCGACTCATTATCTTTCATGACCAAAAAACGAACTGACATGTGGCTGTTCATCCCCAGCCCTGCAACTGCAAAAGCGGGTTTTGAGTTCCTCATCAACAGACAATCTGCCGAGACTGCGAAGCGATACCAGGCAGTCTGAACAAGAGGGCTTTGCTCAAAAAATTACCATTTACAGCACACATTTCAGAATGTTCTGAGTGAATCGAGCAAGACACGATATATGATGGATCTCAGACAGAACAGCAATAGTCTCATCAGAAGTAGGCATGAGCTCTAAAATGAGCAATGCGGCTCAATTGCTGTAAAGATGTAGCGATGTTGATGAGAAACACTGTTTTTTTGCCATAGCTACCGCACGGCAACGACATCTTCCCGGACAAAAAACAGACAAAATGGATGTAAAACTAAAACAGGAGGGAAAATAACGAGGACTGCCAGCTCAAAAAGCAGACAGAAATTGATTGCAATGTAAGCACCCATCCCGTGCATGAGAACGTCACAATGTGACGTATATCATACTTATTCTCATTTTTTTCGAATGCTATCAATTAGCCACAATTGGGTCAACACTCAAAAAACTCACCTGCATTCTTCACACGACAAGGAGGGACACAAGACTCTGTTTTTAAAAGATTTACGCTCAAAGCAGCATTGGTAATAAATGTATTCGTACGGTGTAAATATTTTTGACGACAAGCAAGATTAATTTAGAAATTTCTTAATTATCCCTCGCCCCTCCAAAAAGAAATTAATTTTTTGTGAGTTACATCCATTGAAGTTTCAATCAAAATATGGTTGGCAATACTTTATTCGAGTTCGGCAACCTCTCTGATATCCCCATCAATCCACTCAGCCATTGCCTGAAAAGTGACCACCATTAACATCACACATAACAAACTGTTCAAATAACGTTCAGCCAAACTCCATTTTTCCCCCGTTATTGAGAACATAAAAGCGATAGACCATTTATTCGCCAACATGGTTTTTTTTAGTTTTTCTGGCCGTGATTGACAGGGTTATTGCCTGTTGACTATGCCTGATATGTGTCCGATTGAATCGGCACCACAGGGTCTCAACGACATTGGAGGGGGCATGGACGCTAACACTCTATCAAGGATTGGCCTGCTGGTTTCACTGTTCACCAGCGCAGGGGCCGTGGCCAATGACAATATTCTTGCCCTGCAGCTGGGCAAGGCGTTCAGCAATGAAAAGCTCGACATCAAGATCGCCGATGCCAAGTTTCACCACATGTTCTGGCGCTGGGGAGACTCGGCCTGTCAATTTGGATTGGGAGTGCGTGGCGGTACCCTCAAGGTAGAAGATGAAGAGACAGCAAGACTGGGAGGCGGTGCCCGTATCGAATGCCAATGGGGTAACTGGGTGACCTGGATCCCCGGCGAAATGGTCTGGCTCGATCAGTATCAATTTGGCACCCGCGGCCACGGCTACAAGGATTACGGCGGTCCCTTGCAGTTCGCTCTGGGTATCGGCCTCGGTTACGCCATCACCAAGAATTGGCTGATCGGCTATCAGTATGAGCACATGTCCAACGCCTATATGTATGACAAGAACCCGGGGCTGGACAGCCATACCCTCCATATCGAGTACCGTTTTTAGCCAGACAGGCTTCGTCATGCTCATCTGAACACTGTCTAGTCCTGAAATAAGTTTACACATTTTCAACTAGCATTTTTCTACTCAGAACCCTCTATGTACCGCATCGGGG